>NZ_JASJCS010000132.1 GCF_030065885.1 Ilumatobacter sp.
CTGAGTCGGAGCTGAGGTCGTCGAGCGCAAGGCAGCCGAGCGCCCGAGTTGCCTCCGGGCAACGAGCGGCCGACGGCAACGAAGCGATCGACGAGCTCAGCCCGACTCAGCCCGACTCGGAGAGTTCGGCCTCGTGCTTCTCGATCATGTCGGTGACCGCCTGCATGTTCCGCTCGGCGAGGTGCTCACGCGCCGCCCGCGCGCGGCCCTTGGCATCGAGCGTGCTCGCTGCGTGCCCCTGGAGCCGCGGGAACACCTCCTGGGCGATCAGCTCGTAGCTGCGGTGTGTCGCCGCGGGGTTGGCCCACTCGTGCGCCAGGGTCATGTAGCAGCCGAAGCCGCCGGACTGCTTCTGGAGACGCTCGATCTGCTCGATCGCGTCGTCCGGCGTGCCGATCGACCCGAGTCCCGACTCGTTGACGAAGTCGATCGCACCACGGACGGCGTCGGAGTCGCCGACAGCCATCTGCGGGAAGGCGGCGGTGTGCTGGAAGTAGTCGAACCACTGGACGATGCCGTGCTCGACGTCGCGGTACGCCTGCTCGCGGGTCTCGGCGATGTGCATCAGGCCGACGAGGCGCCACTTCGAACGGTCGGCGGCCGTGCCGAACTTGGCAGCCCGCTCCTCCATCACGTCCCAGTGCAGTCCGAGCACGTCGAACCCCTCGGACTGGGTGGCCCCGATCGACAACAAGCCGATGCCGTGCTTGCCGGCCAGCCGCGGCCCCGTCGGCGATGCGACCGCCGGCACTGCGACGTCGAACAACGGGTTCGAGTACGGCCGCAGATGCAGGCGCGCATCGGTGAGGTTCCACATCTTGGTCTGGCTGGTGACCGGCTCGTCGCTGGTCAACAGCTGCATGATCACCTCGAGCCCCTCTTCGAGCAGCGGGCGCGTCTCGGTCGGGTCGAGGCCGAGCATCACCGCGTCGGTCGGCAGCGAACCGGGGCCGAGCCCCAGCATGAACCGGCCGCGGGTCATGTGGTCGAGCTGCACGGCACGCTCGGCGATCATGTACGGGTTGTGATAGGCGACCGAGATCACGCCGGTACCGAGCTTGATGTGCTTGGTCCGCTCGGCCGCCGCTGCGATGAAGATCTCCGGTGAGGCGATGATCTCCGAGCCGGCCGAGTGGTGCTCGCCGATCCACGCCTCGTCCCACCCGAGTTTGTCGAGGTGTTCGACGAGCTCGAGGTCCCGTTCGATCGCGAGCGTGGGGTTCTCCCCCGCACGATGGAACGGCGCCATGAAGATGCCGAAGCGCAGACGGTCGGACATGTCAACCACCCCCAGGGGTCGAGTGAAACCGGTGTGGAGAAGCTACATCGGCACCCGGATGCGGGTCCCACCGAGGTGTCAACTCGGTGCGCCGAACCCGCCGCCTCCCGGTGTCTCGATCTCGAAACGGTCACCGGTCTCGACATCGACCTGCGCGTTGCCGGCCAGTTCGACCGCCGTGCCGTCGGCGCGCAGGACCCGGTTCCGGCCCACCGCGCCGGGGCGCCCGCCAGCGACGCCGTACGGTTCGACGACCCGGCGCGAGGACAGGATGTTGACCTGCATCGGCTCGCCGAACCGGACGCGTCGCACGACGCCGTCGCCGCCACGGTGGGCGCCTGCGCCTCCGGAGCCACGCCGGATGTGGAACGCCTCGACGAGGACGGGATGTCGCCACTCGAGCACTTCGGGGTCGGTGAGCCGCGAGTTGGTCATGTGGGTGTGCACGGCATCGCAGCCGTCCCGGCGGTTCGTCGCACCGGCGCCGCCGCAGATCGTCTCGTAGAACTGGTGGTCGTCGTTGCCCCAGGTGAAGTTGTTCATCGTCCCCTGGGACGCAGCGACCACCCCGAGCGCCCCGAACAGCGTGTCGACGATCAGCTGCGACGTCTCGACGTTGCCGGCGATCACCGCCGCCGGATGGCGCGGGTTGACCATGCTCGCCTCGGGGAGCACGACCTCGAGTGGCGTCATCGAGCCCGCGTTCAGCGGGATGTCGTCGTCGACGAGGCAGCGGAACACGTAGAGCACGGCGGCGTGCGCAATGGCGGCGGGCGCGTTGTAGTTGCCCGGGTGGGTATCGCTCGTCCCGGCGAAGTCGATGGTGGCCGAGCGGGCACCGTGGTCGACCCGGATCGTCACGCACACACGGTGACCGTCGTCGGTCTCGCAGGTGAACTCGCTGTCGCTGAGCGCGTCGATCACTCGTCGCACCGACTCCTCGGCGTTGTCCATGACGTGCCCCATGTAGGCATGGACGACGGCGAGGCCGTAGTGGTCGATCACCTCGAGCAGCTCGGTCGTGCCCTTCTCGCAGGCCGCGACCTGGGCCTTGAGGTCGGCGACGTTCTGGTCGGGGTTTCGAGCCGGGTAGCGGCCCGACGCGAGCAGCAGCCGGAGCTCGTCCTCGCGGAACCGGCCATCGGCGATGAGCAGGAAGTTGTCGATCAGCACCCCCTCCTGCTCGACCGACGTGCTGATCGCCGGCGCCGACCCGGGCGTCATCCCACCGATGTCGGCGTGATGCCCTCGTGACGCGACGAAGAAGATCGGTGTCGATCGATCCTCGCCGAAGACCGGCTTGACCACCGTGATGTCGGGCAGGTGCGTACCACCGTTGTACGGGGCGTTCATCACGAACACCTGACCCGGCCCCATGGCGGGGTTCTGCTCGATGATCGACTTGATCGACTCGCTCATCGACCCGAGGTGGACGGGGATGTGAGGGGCGTTGGCGATGAGATCTCCGGTCGCATCGAACACGGCACACGAGAAGTCGAGCCGTTCCTTGATGTTGACCGAGGCCGCGGTGTTGCTGAGCACGACACCCATCTGCTCGGCGACGTTCATGAACAGATTGTTGAAGATCTCGAGCTGTACCGGGTCGACGTCGGTCCCGATCGCAGCCGTCTTCTCCAGTGGCTCCACGCGCTCGAGGATCAGGTCGCCGTTCGCCGTGACCCGGCCCTGCCAGCCAGGCTCGATCACGGTGGTCGCCGTGGACTCGACCAGGACCGCCGGCCCGTCGACCAGGGCGCCGGGCCGCAACGCGGCACGATCCCAGAACGGCGTGTCGTCCCATCTGCCGCCCATCGACGTCGGGTGCGTGCCGAGCCGAGGCTCACCTGACGCGGCGGCGACCCCCGAGAGGTCGACCGCCGCGGCGGAACCGACCGCCTCGACCTGGATGGACTCGACGATCAGGTCGCGGTCCCGCGACGTGAACCCGAAGCGACCGAGGTGCGTCGCTTCGAACCGCCGCGTCAGCTCGGCGAGATCGCCGTCCGCGACGTGGAGCGTCGTGTCGGAGCCGGCGTAACGGAGCGCGACTCGCCGGACCAGTTCGACGTCCTCGTCCCGCACGGCCTGCTCGCTGAGACCATCTCGCCCCCGCCGTTCGAGCGCCTCCCAGGCCGGAGCCAGCGCATCGAGGCACGACGCGCTGAGCGTCGCCTCCACCGCGTGGTCGAAGACCTGCCGCACGTCGGCCAGCCCGATGCCCAGTGCCGACAGCACTCCGGCGAGCGGGTGGATGTGCACCTGCGTGATGCCCAACCGGTCGGCGACGAGGCACGCATGCTGGCCGCCTGCGCCGCCGAAGCACGTGAGCGCGTAGTCGGTGATGTCGTGCCCCCGCTGCACCGAGATCTTCTTGATCGCGTTGGCCATGTTGTCGACGGCGATGTCGAGGAAGCCGCCGGCGACCCCGTCGACGTCGTGCGGCGTGCCGGTCGCGTCGGAGATCTCGGCGGCGAGCCGGGCAAAGGCGTCCCGGGCGGCATGCACCTGGAGCGGCTCGTCGCCGCGCGCACCGAAGGCACGCGGGAAGTACTCCGGTCGGAGCTTGCCCAGCACGACGTTGCAGTCGGTGATGGCCAGCGGACCGCCGCGTCCGTAGCACGCCGGTCCCGGGTCGGCACCGGCCGAGTCGGGGCCGACCCGCATCCGGGCCCCGTCGAAGTGGAGGACCGAGCCGCCCCCTGCCGCGACGGTGTGGATGTGGATCATCGGGGCCCGGACCCTGACGCCCGCAACCTCGGTCTCGTAGGTGCGTTCGAGCTCGCCGCTGAAGTGCGACACGTCGGTCGACGTGCCGCCCATGTCGAAGCCGATCAGCCGGTCGAAGCCGGCCGCCCGACCGGTGCGCACCATGCCGACCACGCCGCCTGCGGGGCCCGAGAGCAGCGCATCCTTGCCCCGGAAGCGATGTGCGTCGGCCAACCCGCCGTTGGACTGCATGAACATCAGCCGCGGCCCGTGCTGCTCGGGACGCAGGCGCTCGTCCACCCGACGGACGTACCGACGCAGGATCGGCGAGAGGTACGCGTCGACGACCGTCGTGTCCCCCCGTGAGACCAGCTTCATGAGCGGGCTCACCTCGTGGCTCACCGACACCTGCTCGAACCCGACCTCGATCGCGATCGACCCGATGCGCTGCTCGTGCTCGGTGTGCCGATAGCCGTGCATCAGTGCGATCGCGACGGAGGAGAACCCGTCGTCGCGCGCCGAGCCGAGGGCCGCCCGGACCTCGTCGTCGTCGAGCGGTCGAAGCACGGTGCCATCGGCGGCGACCCGTTCGTCGATCTCGATCACCCGGCTGTACAGCATGTCGGGCAGCACGATGTCGAGGGCGAACAGGTCGGGACGCGCCTGGTAGCCGATCCGCAGCGCGTCGCCGAAGCCCCGGGTCGTCACGAACACGGTCGGCTCGCCGGCGCGCTCGAGCAACGCGTTGGTGGCGACGGTCGTCCCCATCTTCACGACGTCGACCACGCCGGACGGGATCGGCTCGCCGGCGGGGAGATCGAGCAGTTCCCGGATTCCCTGCACGGCCGCGTCGTCGTAGCGGCGGGGGTTCTCGGACAGGAGCTTGTGCGTCGCCGTCGAGCCGTCGGGGCGACGTGCAACCACGTCGGTGAAGGTCCCGCCACGGTCGATCCAGAACTGCCAACCGTCGAGCTCGGTCACCACGACTCCCATCGGTTGTGCACGCCTCGATCACGAAGGTGTGGATGCCGACCGACGACCCGTGTCACGACCACTCCGACCCCGTGCGCCCGCCTAGACCACGAAGGCGTGGATGCCGACCGATGCGTCTTCGAGGCCGGCTCGAACCGCCCTCGCCAATGCCACCAGACCGGGCGTCTGCCCGTCGATGCAGATCGAACGAGCAGGTATCGCCAGCGTCGTGCCGTCGACTGCCTCGACCTCTCGACGGGTTGCGATCGCAATGGCTCGATTCGCCACCGTCGTCGGCTCGGTCACCAGGGCGGCCGGCTCGCTGCGAGGGACGAGCCGGCCGTCTGCGAGGTACGCGAGATGCGCGGACGCCTCGACGACCGGTTCCATGCCCAATGCGTCGACGACGGCGAGGAGCGGCGAGCCCGCTGCACCCAGCACCGCCAGCGACGGGTCGAACTCGTGCGCCGCCTCACCGACCGCCTCGGCGTGCTCGGGCCGCGTGAGGCAGGCGTCGTACAGCGCGGCGTGCGGCTTGACGTAGCCGACCCCGGCGCCGGCGACCTGAGCGAAGCCGTCGAGGGCCCCGAGCTGATAGAGCACCGCATCACGGAGCTCGCCCGGGTCGATGTCGATGAAGCGACGCCCGAAGCCCTGCAGGTCCGGGTACGCGACCAGCGCACCGATCGTGACGTTCCGATCGGCGGCGCCATGGCACGCGCGCCGCATCGCCGACGGATCCCCGGCGTGGAACCCGCAGGCCACGTTGGCACTGCTGACCAGCTCGAGCATCGACTCGTCGGCGCCGTGTGCCCACGTCCCGAACGACGCGCCGATGTCTCCGTTGAGGTCGATCGCGGTCACGGTGGCGAGCGTAGACGGGGCCACGGCCCGTCGAGGTCAGCCCTCGGCCAGGATCGCCGTGACGCGCTCGTCGTCGACACGCCGGAAGCAGCGCCGGCCGTTGCCGCGGATCAGCGCGGCGACCTCGAGCTCGGCCGGCGGCAGCTCGCGCTCGGATCCGCTCAGCGACTCGACGCCGAGGCGCACCGCCGCGTCCAACTCGAGACCGGCCGTGAAGCCGGCCTGCAGTCGCTCGTTGATGGCATCGGCGTCGCCGCCGAGCACCGCGGTGTCGCGCTGATCCATCACCGTGCCGTCGTAGAGGATGTGGAACATCTGATCGCCGTCGGCCTCGAGACCGACCTCGGCGACGAGGATCTCGACCTCCATCGGCTTCATCTCGTGGGTGAAGATGTTGCCGAGGATCTGCGCGTACTGGTTGGCCAGCGTGCGGGCGTCGACGTCGTCGCGGGAGTACTGGTAGCCCTTGAGGTCGGCGGCGCGGATGCCGGCGACGCGGAGCTGATCGAACTCGTTGTACTTCCCGACGCCGGCGAAGGCGATGCGGTCGTAGATCTCGCTCACCTTGCGGAGCGTCTCGGACGGGTTCTCGGCGATGATCGCGATGCCTTCGGTGTACCGGATGGCGACGAGGGCGCGGCCTCGGGCGATGCCCTTCCGGGCGTAGTCGGCCCGATCCTTCATCACCTGCTCGGGTGCGACGTAGAACGGTGTCGTCATCGCAGCCCCCGATCGGCGATGACCGGAGGAGTACGCCGCCGACGCAGCGGAGCCGATGAGGCCGTCATCGCGCCTGCACCTCGGACGCGAGTCGCTGGAACCGCGGTGCCAGGTCGTCGTCGTCGACCGGTTGCCAGCCGTCGGCGGTGACCGTGGCGACGATCGGGTAGATGCCGCGCAGCGCGTCGGGCCCACCGGTGGCCGAATCGGCGTCGGCCGCCTCCCAGAGGCTCTTCACAGCGAGGTCGATCGCGTCGTCGCGGCTCAGGTCGCCGCGGAACCCGACCTTGATCACCGTGCCGGCGTGCATGCTGCCCGAGCCGGTGGCGACGTACTCACGCTCTTCGTAGCGGCCGCCGGTGACGTCGTAGGCCCACAGTCGACCGACGTCGCGCTGGAGGTCGTAGCCGGCGAACAGCGGCACGACGACCATGCCCTGCATCGCTGCTGGCAGGTTGCCGCGAACCATCATCGAGAGCTGATTGGCCTTGCCCTCGAGGCTGAGCGGCGAGCCCTCGACCTTCTCGTAGTGCTCGAGTTGCAGCTGGAAGAGCCGGATCATCTCCATCGCCGGACCTGCGGCCCCCGCGATGGCGACACCGCTGAAGCTGTCGGCCTGAACGACCTTCTCCATCGAACGATGACTGATGAGGTTGCCCGACGTGGCGCGCCGGTCGCCGGCCATCACCACGCCATCGGAGTAGCGCAGGGCGACACACGTGGTGGCGTGCGGGACCTCGAGGTCACCGTCGCCGGTCGATGGATCCGACCCGATGCCGACGCGACGCAGCAGTTCGGGGAAGTTCGAACCCGGGTCGTCGCCGGGTTCGAAGAACGGCATCGCCACCGGTTACTGACCGCCCTTCTGGACGTACGACTTGACGAAGTCCTCGGCGTTGGTCTCGAGCACCTCGTCGATCTCGTCGAGCAGGTCGTCGAGCTCGGCCTTCAGCTTCTCGCCCGACTCGCTGGTCGCCGGCGCGGCTTCTTCGACGACCTCTTCGGTGCGTTCGGGTGTCGGCTTCTGCTTGTGGGTTCGTTCGGCCATCTCGATCCCTCCCTATGCACCGAGCCGGTCGAGCAGCTCGGTGACGGAGTCGCTGTCGTCGATCAAGCTACCCACGTGATCGGCGGTCCCACGCAATGGTTCGAGCATCGGGACGCGCCGCAGCGGGTCGCGGCCGACGTCGAACACCAGCGAGTCCCAGTTGGCGGCAACGATGTCGTCGGGGAACTTCTGCAGGCAACGACCCCGGAAGTAGGCCCGCGTCGTCGTGGGCGGCTGGGTCATGGCGTCGGTCGCAGCGGCGGGATCGACCATGGTGTCGAGCCCGGCTCGCAGCGCGAGGCAACGTTCGGGGCGGAGGTCGTGATACTGCAGGTCGATCGCCTTGAGCTTGGCCGAGTCGGCGGGGAGGTCGTGCCGCTCACGGAACCCACTGACGAGGCGTTGCTTGGCGACCCAGTCGACCCAGTGGGCGACCGAATCGACATCGCGCTCGAGGCCCGAGAGCACCGCCTCCCACCGCTCGAGCAGGTCGGCGCCCACGGCCTCGCCGACGATGGCGAGCCCGTGTGTCTGCTCGTACTTCTGCGCCCGCTCGAGCAGGCCCCACTGGATCTCGAGCGCCGTGGCCCGGCTGCCGTCGCGCAGCATGATCGTCCGCTTGAGCGTCGGGTCGTGGCTCACCTGGCGGATCGCAGGAACGGGCTGTCCCAGCAACAGGTCGTCGCCGAGCTGGTCGTCCTCGATCATCCCCAGCACGATCGACGTCGTGCCCACCTTGAGGTACGTCGCGACCTCGCTCATGTTCGCATCGCCGACGATCACGTGGAGGCGGCGGTACTTCTGTGAGTCGCAGTGCGGCTCGTCGCGGGTGTTGACGATCGGGCGCTTCAGCGTGGTCTCGAGCCCGACCTCCTCTTCGAAGAAGTCGGCCCGCTGACTCAGCTGGTAGACGACGTCACCTGGCCGTCGGTTCGGCTGCTCGCAACCCACCTTGCCGGCACCGCAGAAGACCTGCCGCGTCACGAAGTGCGGGGTGATCTGGCTGGCGATCCGACCGAACGGCGTCTCGCGGCTCATGAGGTAGTTCTCGTGGCAGCCGTAGCTGTTGCCCTTGCCGTCGGAGTTGTTCTTGTGGACCACGAGCTCGGCGCCGTCGCCGAGCACGTCGGCGGCGTACGCCATCGACGCCCTGACGATCTCGTCGGCTGCGCGGTCCCAGACAACCGCCTCGGCGGCGGTGGTGACCTCGGGGATCGAGATCTCGGGGTGGGCGTGATCGACGTAGTACCGGGCGCCGTTCGGCAGCACGGCGTTGACGAGCGACGTCTCGATCTCGGGGGCGAAGATGTCGTCGAGGTTGAAGCCGCGTGCATCGTTCGCCGGCGTCTCGTCCTCGAAGTCCCACCCGACCTTCCGCGACGTCGCGTTGACGTAGGCGTTGATGAGCAGCGACGACGCCGAGACGGGGTTGTTGTCGGCGCCGCGGACGACGATGCCGTACTCGGTCTCGATGCCGCAGACCTTCGGGATCGCCATGGCGGAACCCTAACCCGAGGCCGGGGGGATGACGCTGCGGACACTGCGGCGGCTGCGCACGCCGGCGTTCCCCGAGCCTCGTTCACGAGCCACCATCTGGCACGGTGCAGCACCCGGCCCGGCGCTCACGCGTTCGCCACGGGAGCGCTGCGCCGGGGGAACATGGTGGCCTGCGGCGGTGGTCGGCCCGTCCGCCTGAGCACGGAGCAGGGCGAGCGGCCGCGTCAGGACTCGACCGGGAAGTCCCTGAGCCACCGCCGGATGTCTCGTGGGCTCACGAGGATGTTGGCGGGGATCAACCGAGTGCTCTCGTCGTCGACGACTCGCAGCAACGTCGAACGGGTGCGCGGGTCGAGGTCGATCGTCGTGGCGACCCCCCGCATGACCCGGTCGCGATCGCCCAGGCGCGGCAGGTGGACGTCATCGCCCTCGACGCGCCAGTGACGGGCGCAGATCGCGTAGTCGACGATCTCGCGGAGGCCGACGAGCACGGCCAGCGCACAGACCACTCGCAACCACGTCGGGAGCCCACCACCGACCACGAGTGCGGCCAGCAGGACCATCGAGGACACGAAGACGATGATCCGGACGATCGACCGCCACGTTCGAGGCAGCAGCAGCTGGTCGGTGACCCCGTCCACGGCGGTGACCCCCGCCTAGAGGTACTGCCCGGTCTGCACCTGCTCGATGCTGCGACCGCCCATCGGACCCTCGTCGGTCTCCTCGCTGATGAGCGTGCGGATGAAGACGATGCGTTCGCCCTTCTTGCCGGAGATCTTCGCCCAGTCGTCGGGGTTGGTGGTGTTCGGCAGGTCCTCGTGCTCCTTGTACTCCTGCTTGATCGACGCGACGAGGTCCTCGGTGCACACCCCGCTCGACCCGCCGCCGATGACCCGCTTGATCGCCAGCTTCTTCGCGCGCCGAACGATGTTCTCGATCATCGCGCCGGACGCGAAGTCCTTGTAGTAGAGGATCTCCTTGTCGCCGTTCTGGTAGGTCACCTCGAGGAACCGGTTGGCGTCGTCGTCGCGGTACATCTCGTCGACCGTGGCCGCGATCATGTCGGGCACCTCCTCGCCGTCGGCGATCGGGATCTCGTCGGTCAGGTAGCGGGCGAAGATCTGGGTCGCGGCGTCGGCCGACGGGCGCTCGATCTTGATCTTCACGTCGAGTCGGCCGGGCCGCAGGATCGCCGGGTCGATCAGGTCTTCGCGGTTGGTCGCACCGATGACGATGACGTTGCGGAGACCCTCGACGCCGTCGATCTCGGCGAGCAGCTGGGGCACGATCGTCGACTCCATGTCGGAGCTGATGCCCGAACCGCGGGTTCGGAACATCGAGTCCATCTCGTCGAAGAACACGATGACGGGCCAGCCCTCCTCGCTCTTCTCGCGTGCCCGCTGGAACACCAACCGGATCTGGCGTTCGGTCTCACCGACGTACTTGTTGAGGAGCTCGGGCCCCTTGATGTTGATGAAGTACGAGCGGCCCTTGCCTTCGCCGATCTTGTCGGCCACCTTCTTCGCCAGCGAGTTGGCGACCGCCTTCGCGATCAGCGTCTTGCCGCAACCCGGCGGCCCGTACAGCAGGATGCCCTTCGGTGCGGGCAGGCGATGCTCGGCGAACAGCTCCTGATGGAGGAACGGCAGCTCGACGGCGTCGGCGATCGCCTCGATCTGGTCGTCGAGACCGCCGATGTCCTGGTACGAGATGTCGGGCACCTCCTCGAGCAGCAGGTCCTCGACCTCGGGGCGGGGCAGCTTCTCGAGCAGCAGGTTCGTGCGCGGGTCGAGCCGCATCATGTCGCCGTTGCGGAGTCGCATGCCGCGGATCACACTGGCGAGCTCGCAGACGCGCTCCTCGTCGGCGCGGCCGATGACGACGGCGCGCACGCCGTCCTCCATGACCTCTTTCAGGGTCACGACCTCGCCGGTGATCTCGGGATGGCGGGCCTCGATCACGTTGAACGACTCGTTGAGCGCCACCTCGGCGCCGAGGTCGAGCAGCTCGTGTTCGATCTCGGGGTGCAGCTGCACCTTCATCTTCCGGCCGCTGCTCTGGACGTCGACGGTGCCGTCATCGTTCTTGCCGACCACGACGCCGTACGCAGACGGCGGCTGCGTCAGCTTGTCGACCTCGTCGCGCAGCGTCGCGATGTGCTCGCGGGCCTCGCGGAGCGTGTAGCTCAGCTTCTCGTTCTGCGCCGTCGTCTGCGCGAGTTGGCCCTTGGTCTCGAGCAGCCGCTCCTCGAGCGCACGCACGCGATTCGGCGTGTCGGCCAGGCGCGAGCGGAGGTGGGCGTTCTCCTCGCCGAGCACTGCGACCTGCGCCTCGAGCGCGGCCGCGTCGGCGATGGCCTGTTCGGCCTCGTCGTGTGTCTCGTCCGGTTTCGCCACAGCTACCTCCCCGGGCCGGTGGAGCGATCGATCCGGAACTTACACCGATCGGTTCGCGTCGCAGCATCATGCATGTTTCCACGACCAGCTCCGGGTAAACTCGTCCTCACCATCACACCTCTGCAAGGAGACACGAAATCACATGAAGGTCTGGATCGACCAGGATCTCTGCACCGGCGACGGTCTGTGCGAGGAAATCGCCCCCGACGTGTTCGTCCTGCTCGACGACGGCCTGGCCTACGTGGTCGAGGGCGACAAGATCTTCGCGGAGGCGAAGGGCAACCCGCAGGGCGCCGAGGGGCTCGCCGAGTTCCCCGACAGCCAGCTCGACGCCGTCATCGAATCCGCCGAGGAGTGCCCCGGCGAGTGCATCTTCATCGAGCCCTGACCGCACACGCGACCACGTCTGCTGACCGACTCGACGGCCCGGCCTCGTGCCGGGCCGTTGCGCGTGCACCCACGAGCGTCGAGGTCGACGTCGAGCGAGTGCGGCCACTCCGTGGAACTCACCGCCCGGATCGCGGCCACGCGCCTCGGGCCGAACCCACACCCAGGGATCAGCTGCCCATCCACGGAGCCAGGCGACGATAGCCCTCCCAGTTCCGCCGCCACTCGACCCACTCGGGCGCGACCAGGAGTGACCGAGCTCGCACGACTCCGAACTCGTCGACCAACACGAACGCGGGCGTGCCTCCACTCGGGTTGTAGGTCTCGACGAAGCTCGACTGGGCCGCCGCGACCACGAGGACGGGGAGCTCCACCGTCACGCCGTCGCGGGACTCCAGCAGGTCGAGCCACGACGTCGTTTCCATCACCTCCATGTCACTCACGAGGACGAACTCCACACCATCGGCCTCCTTGGCCTTCGGTGCGAGTTGCTGGACGTCCGGGATCGCTTTGCCGCACTCGTTGCAGAGGGGCGACACGAAGACAAAGGCCACGCGCCTGCCGCGGAAGTCGTCGCTGCTCACGAGCCGCCCGTCGATCGACTTCGCACGGAAGTCGGGCGCAGGTTCGCCGATCGGCAACTCGTCCCGCTGCTGCTTGACGTACCGTAGGCGTTCGGCGTTGCGCTGCCTGATCCAGACCATCACGCGGATGAGCATGCCCAGGTTGACGAGAACCAGTCCCCACAACGCCACGAGGCTTGCGACGTAGAAGTCATCCATGCGCTGCTCCCGACAGGTGGTCATCGCGAACTCTGGGCGAGTCGAGGGAGTAGGACCCGAGCAGCGTCTCGACGAGGGTTCGCGCGTTGATGACGACGACCACGAGCGCCAATCCCATTGCGGCGGAGAGCAGCGACGGCCAGAAGAGCAGCGGCCCGCTGGCGTGCCGGCCCACCAGAAGAGCACCCACACCGCAGCTGATCAACAGGCCGTTGCGTGCGACGTCGTATCCAGACACGAGATCGGTGCTCGATCCGAAGCAATTGCAGCCGATCCGAAGGCGCCGGCCAAGGACCGAGAGGAGCGCGACCGAGTAGGCGAGTAGGAGCGCGATGCCCGCCACGAGGCCGATCGACGTCGTCCAGGTACCGGGCCGGCGGAGAAGCAGTGCGATGATCAAGATCTCCACACCCACGAGCGCCGCGGCGGTCGGCATGCTCGATCGCGCATCCAGGATGCGAAAGGCAGTGATCGTGGCGACGAAACGTCTGAACCGGCTGACGCTAAAAACCTTCGAAGCGAGCGATATCGCGAATGCCCAGCCGATCGCACTCTGAAGCAGCAACGAGACGTGCATTGATGTTTCCACAAGATCCTCCGTTCTCTCACGAGCCATCTATGTCTCGGTCAGCTCCCAGTTCGTCTCGTGAACGAGGAGGCGACCGTGCGGCGACGAGTCCTGCGATGCCGATTCCACTTGAACCGACCGTCGCTGCGCCCGGAACTCAGCACGCGCGACGATGCCGTTCAACGTCTCATCTCGCGCCATCGCATGCTGAGCGCCCTGCACGAGGTCCCAGATCAGCCGTTCCACCTTCTCGGACGGTTCGACCACGTTCAGGCCCATCGCGACGGCGTCCGAGCGGGTGAACTGCGCGTCGTGAACCGTCGATGCTCCCATCAGCAGGTCGATCGTCGCCTCGAGCTCGCACGGCTCGGCACCTGGGATCTGATGGCGCAGCAGCTCCGTCGCGACACGTCTCGTGTAGCTGGTCACCCGGTAGGCGTAGCCGAGCGTCGGTGGGAAGACAGCCTGGGCGAGCAACGCCAGGACCTGGATCCGATCCTCAGGTCGAGTGACGTCGAACCACTCCTGAGCGAGATTGCGGAAGGCTTTGACGTCTTCGGCACCGATCTCGCCGGGGCCACGCGGTTGCGCCTGGGGCGCCGACGAGATCTGGGCATCGATCGGACTCAGCTCGGCCATACGTCCGAGCACGAGCTCGTCGGCGCCGAGGCAGACGAGTGTGCCCGCAGACCGTGCCTTGTAGGGCACCAAGACGACGAGCACGTCGCAGAACTCACGGGCGATCAGGACGAGCCGTCTGGCCGCGGACACCGATCCTCCGACGGTGTTCAGCACCAGTCCGAGTCGACCCGTCGGGCCGAGCCGACGAAGACACTCGTACAGCATCCGCACCGCTTGGTCTTCCAGCGGAGCGTGCACGAGGGCCACCGGGTGACCGATCTCCTGCTCCAACTCACCTTGCTGGTTTGGCATGTGGAACTCCCCTCGGTGCGTCGGACCGTGCCGAGCTACGTGCTCGATCCGCGTAGGAGCGCTGCGGCGAGCGCGGACGTCATCTTCAACTCGGGCGCCAACTTCTCGACCCAGATGAACTGGCCGTTTGGATTCAACTCCAGGAAGACATCGTCGCCGTCAGGGGTCTCGACGAGGTCTATCGCGGCGAACTGCAGCCCATAGCTGGTGGTCAAGTCCCGACAGAGCTGCTCGGTCTCTGGCCGGAGAATGGCGGCTGAATAGGGAATGTCGAGCCCGCCCTTGGTCCAGTTCCGCCAGTCGACCTTGGTGCCGTCGGCCGCCTGGGAGTCGATCCTCGCTGCGAAGATCTCATCACCGATGATCGTGACGCGATACTCGCATCGCTTCGGCACGTGCTCCTGGAAGAGTCCGGGAACCAGACGCACCCCACCCAGCTCTTCGAGTTCGGACGGTCCGATCGCAGTGGTCTTCGTCTCACGGAGCGCGTCGATCTCGGCGTTCGGCGACTTCTCCGAGAGGGCGACGGCGCCGAGCAAGGGGTCCGTCATCACCTTGTAGACGATCTTCCCGTTGCACTCCTCGTAGAAGCTCGCAACTGCCTCCGGTGAGTTGCTGACGATCGTCCTCGGGACCGTTGCACCCATGCGCTTCGCGCGAACCAGCTGCTCCAGCTTCCAGGCCGCGGCGCGATTCTTCTCGGGGTGGTTCATCCAATAGGTCTCGAGCAAGGACCACACCGAGCCGAAGAACTGGTCGAACTCACCCTTGCCGAACTCCCGCTCCTGCGCGGAGAGGTCGGGCGGTAGGCCGTAGTAGTGGCTCGGCTTCCGCCACCACACCGACTTCACCGTGCCGTCGTCGACGAGGCCACCGTGATGGAAGACCATCGACCAGTTCCACATCGACTCTGAACGCGGTTCCAGCGAGAAGCCGAGCGAGACGTCCATCGTGAGATCCTCGGAGTACAGGACGACGGCGTCGGTCGTGCTCTTGAGCAGCTCCTTCATGACGTCATCGACGTGAGCGTCACCGCGGGCGCTGACGATCAGGACGGTGTCCTTCCCTCGCCTGCCGTTCATCTCAGCTCCTTCCACCGCCGACTACCGATAGGCGGCACTCTGCTTGTTGTACATGCGCGCATAGGTGCCGCCTCTCGCGAGCAACTCGTCGTGTGACCCTTCTTCGGACACGACGCCGTCTTCCACGACCACGATCCGGTCGGCCATCCGGGCGGTCGAGAATCGGTGGGAGACGACGATCGATGTACGCGCGACGCTCGACTCGGCCAAGGCACAGGCGAGTCGCTGTTCCGCGTCGGCGTCGAGGGTTGCCGTCGGCTCGTCCAGCAGCAGCAGCCCCCCGTCGGCGAAGTAGGCCCGGGCGAGAGCTAGGCGCTGCCACTGCCCACCGGAGAGGAGCGTACCCTCGCCCTCACGGTCGAGCAGGAAGATCCGCGACAGCATCGTCTGCAGACCGTCCGGTAGGCGTTCGAGATCGTCGAGCACGTCGGCCTGTCGGGCGG
>NZ_JASJCS010000133.1 GCF_030065885.1 Ilumatobacter sp.
CCCCGACCGAGGCGCCGACGCGCCTCCGCCGACACGCGCCCCATGGGCAGGGCGCAGCGACCCCCGCCGAGGATGAGGGCTTGAGCCTTGGCTTTGCCGTGTGCGCAGCCTGTTCGATCGACGGCGTGCGGTGGGCGAGCGTCGAAGCGGCTGCGCGTCGGGCGCCGTTGCGGAGACGGCGAGCTGCGGCAGGCGAAGCCGGTCATCTCACACGAACCAGATCGCGCCCGCACGGGCGGGGAGGCGAGGAGCGCAGCGACGCGAGCCCCGCAGCTTCGGTAGGCGAGGGCTACCAGCCCGAGCCCGTGCGCAGCCCGTTCAGTTCGCCGCGGCTTCGAGGCGGCGCCGCTTGAGGATCCGGCGCCGCTCGCGCTCGCTGCAGCCGCCCCACACACCGTGCTCGATTCGGTGATCGAGGGCGTGCTCGAGGCAGGTCTCCTTGACCGGGCAGCCGGCGCAGATCTTGCGGGCCTTGTCGACGCCCACGCCGTCGCTGGGGAAGAACGTTGCCGGCGGATACATCCGGCAGAGGCCGTCGGCCATCCACGCGGTCGGGGAATCGGGATCGGGGAGGGGGGTGGTGTTCATGTCCTCATGTCTCCTCGTGGTCGACGACCTCGCGGCCGATGGCTCGTCCCGAACCGCCGGTCGACGTCGCCTGCTCATACCCAACTAGACGTTCGCCGGAGCCGTACGGTTCCCGCTTGCCGAGTCAGCGTAATCGAACTGTAATAATAAGTCCACCGGTTCCCGGAGATCGCTGTCGTTTGGTCACCATTTCGTCATGTCTGCGGATGTGTCTCGGCGAGCGCGACCACCGGGTCAACGCTCCCCGTCCACCCTGGAAACCCGCTCGCCCATCGGCGATGTTCCCGCCGGCCACCACGTGGGGCCCGTCCCAGGTCGGGTCTCGGCCGTTCCTTCCCATCGGCGATGTTCCCGCCGGCCACCACGTGGGGCCCGACCCAGGTCCGGTCTCGGCCGTTCCTTCCCATCGCTGGTGTTCCATGCTGGCCACCACGTGGGGCGCGTCCGCAATTCCGGTCACGGCCGTTCCTTCGTCGGGCCGGACGGCCGACCGGTACACTCGCCGGAATGTCCGACGTCGTCGAAGAAGCCGCGCCACGTGCCCATGCACGCATCGTGTACCTCGGTCCCGTGTCCCCCCACTGGGAGGTCTACGGCGACTGGGGCGAGCGGCAGATGCTCGACGAGTTCCGAGCCCGAGCGCTGGCTCGCCTCGTCCTCCTGCCCCGCGACGACCCGCAGTTCCGCCGCAACAAGGAACGCATCAACCGCGATGCCGAGCGTGAGCTGATCTCGCTCGAATGGGAGCTCGGGCTGCCCGAGGACGACGAACAGGAGTGAGCCCGGGGAGGCGCCGGTGACCAACACGATCGAATCCGCCACGATCGGGGTCGAGACACATCGCCTCCTCAACCGCGAGCTGAGTTGGCTCGAATTCAACGACCGGGTGCTCACGCTGGCCACCGAGCCCGGTATCCCGCTGCTCGAACGGGCGAAGTTCTGTGCGATCTTCTCGAGCAACCTCGACGAGTTCTTCCAGGTCAGGGTCGCGGCACTGCGCGACCAGATCGCCGCCGACATCGACGAGCCGAGCTGGGACGGCCGCACGCCGCTGCAGCAGCTCACCGAGATCACGGCGCGCGCCAACCAACTCATCGAGCGGCAGGAGTCGATCTATCTCGACGAGCTGAAGCCGGCGCTGGCCGCCGAGGGCGTCCACATCGTGTCGTGGACCGACCTCTCCGAGACCGATCGCGAGCAGATGCGCGAGTACTACGACCAGCGGATCTTCCCGGTGCTGACGCCGCTGGCGGTCGACCCCGGCCACCCGTTCCCGTACATCTCGAACCTCGCGCTCAGCATCGCCGCGCACGTCGCCGATCCGAAGACCGGCGAGAGTCGATTCGTCCGGCTGAAGGTACCCGACGTGTTCGACCGCCTGATCGAACTCGAGGGTGGGAGGTTCGTGCCGTCCGAGGAGGTCGTCGCCGCCCACCTCCACACGCTGTTCGTCGGGATGGTCGTCGAGAACTGGACCATCTTCCGCGTGACCCGCAACGCCGACCTCAGCCTCGAAGAGGACGAAGCCGACGACCTGCTCGAGGCCGTCGAGCTCGAGCTCCGCAAGCGGCGCTTCAACAAGGTCATCCGGCTCGAGGTGCTCGACAGCATCGACGACGAGATGCTGGCGCTGCTTCTGCGCGAGCTCAACCTGGACGAGCGCAACGTCTCCCGACATCGCGCGCTCCTCGATCTCGGCTGCCTGATGTCGCTGCTCCGGATCGACCGGCCCGACCTGAAGGATCGTGCGTGGCCGCCGGTGACACCCGGCCGGATGGTCCTCGCCGAGGAGAACGGCCAGTCGGTCTTCTCGGTGATGCGCGAGCGGGCCGCGCTCGTCCACCATCCGTACGAGAGCTTCGCCAGCAGCACCGAGGCGTTCATCGAGCAGGCGGCCGACGATCCGCAGGTGCAGTCGATGAAGATGACCCTGTACCGGGCCGGTGGCGACAGCCCGATCATCCGCGCCCTCGTCCGCGCGGCCGAGTCCGGCAAGCAGGTCGCGGTGCTGGTCGAGCTGAAGGCGCGCTTCGACGAGGAGAACAACGTCCAGTGGGCCCGCCAGCTCGAACGCGCCGGCGTGCACGTCGTCTACGGCATGGTCGGCCTGAAGACCCACTCGAAGACCGTGCTCGTCGTGCGCGACGACGGCGACCGCCTGCGGCGCTACTGCCACATCGGCACCGGCAACTACAACTCGAAGACGGCCCGCATCTACGAAGACCTCGGGTACCTGACGTGCGATCCCGACATCGGCGCCGACGCGACGCAGCTGTTCAACCATCTGACCGGGTACAGCCGCAGCGAGGAGTACCGCACCCTGCTCGTCGCGCCGCGCGATCTGAAGCGTCAGCTGATCGACCTCATCGAGCGTGAGGCGGCGCTCGGGAGCGAGGGTCTGATCACGCTGAAGTGCAACTCGATCGCCGACCGCGACGTCGTCGAGGCCCTGTACGCCGCCAGCGCGGCCGGCACCAGGGTGCAGGGCATCGTCAGGGGCATCTGCACCCTGCGAGCCGGTGTGCCCGGGCTGTCCGAGAACATCTCGATCCGGAGCATCCTCGGGCGATACCTCGAGCACAGCCGGATCTACCGCTTCGATCACGGCGCGGACGACGGGCCGGTCCACCTGATCGGTTCGGCCGACCTGATGCCGCGCAACCTGCGACGCCGTGTCGAGGTGCTGGTGCCGATCGAACACCCGAGGCACCGCGAGTGGCTCGACCAGGTCTTCGAGTTCGACCTCGCCGACGACATCGTCCGGTGGGAGCTGCAGCCCGACGACACCTGGCTGCGCCGAGGCCCTGCCGGCGCCTTCGAGCCCGACGCCCAAGAACGCATGTATCGCTGGGCGGTCGAGCGGCAACACCAGAACCGACTCTGATGTTCACCTGATTGTGCGAATCGTCACGATCGGCGATCGCAGGTGACGTCGAGGTGAACGTGGGCTGAACAACACCAGCTCACCGTGGTGGTTGGTGAACGCAACTGTTCAACGACCGTTCACCGGATGCCCCCGTGTCCGTTCATCTGCGCTCCCTACGGTCTGGCCGTGGGAACGCGCCCGTGCGTTCCGCCACCCACGTGAACACCCCTTCGATTGGAGTACACCCGTGAAGACTTCTTCCCAGCGGCTCGCCGCGGCCGCGATGGCAGCCACGTTGGTCCTCGCCGCGTGCGGCGACGATGACGACGACGCCACCGACGACACGGTTGCCGACGACGGCGACGACACCGCCGCCGGCGCCGACCTCTCGGGCAGCATCTTCGTCTCGGGTTCGTCGACCGTCGAGCCGATCTCGATCGCCGTCGGCAACGCCTTCGCCGACGCCAACCCCGGCGTCGCCGTGACCGTCGAGGGCCCGGGCACCGGCGACGGCTTCGCCAAGTTCTGCAACGGTGAGACCGACATCTCCGACGCCTCGCGGCCGATCAAGGGCGAGGAGGCCGAGAACTGCGCGTCGAACGGGATCGAGTTCATCGAGCTGACCGTCGCCGTCGATGGCCTCTCGGTCATCACGTCGGCCGAGAACGATGCGGTCGAGTGCCTGTCGTTCGTCGACCTGTACGCGCTGCTGGGCCCCGACGCCACCGGCATCGGCAACTGGGCCGATGCGTCGGCCGCGGCCGACGAGATCGCCGCAACGGTCACCGACCTCGGTGCGGTGAACACGCCGTACCCGGACGCGTCGCTCACGGTGACGGCACCGGGTGAGGAGTCCGGCACGTTCGACAGCTTCGTCGAGATCGTGATCGAGGAGGTCGGCGACGCCGTCGGGGCCGAGGATCCCAATGTGCGCCCCGACTACACCGCGAGCCCGAACGACAACGTCATCATCGAGGGCATCTCGGCGAACGCCACGTCGCTGGGTTGGGTTGGCTTCGCCTTCGTCGAGGAGAACCTCGACGTCGTCAAGCCGCTCGCCGTCGACGGCGGGAGCGGTTGCGTCGAGCCGACGCCCGACACGATCGCCAGCGGTGAGTTCCCGATCGCCCGTGATCTGTTCATCTACGTCAACACCACCAAGCTCGACGAGAACCCAGCCCTCGCGCCGTTCGTCGACTTCTACGTCAACGAGGGCATCACGACGCTCGTCGGCACAGGTGAGGGTCAGGTGCCCTACGTGCCGCTGAGCGCCGAGGCGCTCGCCGAGACGCAGGGCGCGTGGACCGATCGCACCACGGGCACCCGTCAGGGCTGAGCCCTTCCCCTCAGGCCAGCCGTGAGTCGTCGGGTGGGCCATTCGTGGCCCACCCGACGAACCTCTAGGATCAGCCGGCCGACCGAATCGCGACGAGCAAGCGAGACCCGATGACCGCCACGTCCCTCCAACGAGATGCTCAGCCGAGCATCGACTTCACCACCAGCCCGGGACGGCGTCGCCGAGACCAGTCTGCGCGCTGGGTGTTCCGGTCGGGTGCCGTGGCGACGTTGCTCGTCACGATCCTGATCATCTTCACCCTCGTCTTCGACGCCTGGGAGTACCTGTCGAAGCTCGCCGACACCGAGGACGGCCTCGGCGCACTCACCGAGATCGGATGGTTCCCGCGCCGAGGTCTCTACGACATCGGCACCCTGGTCGTCGGCACGTTCATCGTGACCGGGATCGCGATGTTGGTCGCCGTACCACTCGGGCTCGGCGCCGCGATCTACCTCGCCGAGTACGCCCGGCCGGGCGTCCGGCGGGTCGTCAAGCCGGTGATCGAGGTCCTCGCCGGCATCCCCAGCGTGGTGCTCGGCTACTTCGCGATCTCGTTCATCAACCCCGAGTTGGTCGTGCGGATCTTCAGCGGTGCCAACAAGGCGTTCACGCTCGCGGCCGCCGGCGTCGGCGTCGGCATCCTGACGATCCCGATCATCGCGTCGGTGGCCGAGGACGCACTCCGGGCCGTGCCGCTCTCGCTCCGCGAGGCCTCGTACGGTCTCGGTGCCGAGCGGATGCAGACCACGTTCCGGGTCGTCTTCCCCGCGGCGATCTCGGGCATCGTCGCCTCGCTGATCCTGGGCATCTCGCGGGCGATCGGCGAGACGATGGTCGTCGCGATCGCAGCGGGCGCGGTCGGCGGCGGGCTGTTCCGGCTCACGCCGCTCGAGCCCGGTCAGACGATGACAGCGGCGATGGCGGCGCTCGGCTTCGGTAGTGACCAGGTCGCGGGCGACAACCTCGCGTTCCAGAGCCTCTACTTCATCGGGCTCCTGCTCTTCATCATGACGCTCCTGCTCAACGTGCTGAGCGACTGGCTCGTCAACCGGGTGCGGGAGGTGTACTGATGCCGCTCACGACCCCGTCGAACGTCGGCGCCGCCACCGCTCGCAGCGTCACCGGCGGCCTCACCAAGCGCGGGCTCGACGTCCGCAGCAAGATCATCGAGGTCGCCCTGATCGCGATGCTCGCCCTCTCGCTGCTGGTGCTGCTCACGCTGATCGTCGACCTCCTGTTCCGGAGCTGGTCGGTGTGGACCGACCGCCCCGGTGACTTCCTCTCCACCAACCTGAACTCCCAGTCGGCTGCCGATGCCGGGATCGGGCAGGCGATCCGCGGCACGGTGATCCTGTGCCTGGTCGTCACGGTGGTGGCCTTCCCGCTGGGCATCGCGTGCGCCGTGTACCTCGAGGAGTACGCCGGGCGGTCGTGGTTCGCCCGCATCACCCGCGTCAACGTGCGCAACCTGGCCGGTGTGCCGTCCATCGTCTACGGACTGCTGGGGTTGGCGATCTTCGTCCGGGCGCTCTCGGGCATGAACGGCGGCCGCAACGTGTTCGCCGGCGGCCTCGCGCTGTCCGCGCTCGTGCTGCCGATCGTCGTCATCACCACGTCCGAGGCGTTGCGGGCGGTCCCGCGCAGCATCCGCGAGGGCGCGCTGGGCGTCGGCGCCACGCAGTGGGAGACGATCCGCAGCCACGTGTTGCCGTCCGCGGCGCCTGGCATCCTGACGGGCACGGTGCTCTCGCTGGCCCGAGCCGCCGGCGAGGCGGCTCCGGTGCTGCTGGTCGGGGCGGCGACCGGTCTGCTGCGCACCGGCGATCAGAGCCTCTGGGAGCAGGTCCAGGGACCGTTCACCGCGCTCCCGGTCGCGATCTTCTCGTACGCTCGACAGCCCGGGGACGACTTCCGATCGCTGACGGCGGCGGCCTCGATCGTGTTGCTCGTCGCGGTCCTGTTCATGAACGGCGTGGCCATCTGGCTTCGCAACCGATACGAGAAGAAGTGGTGAAATGGTGGTACCGGTACCCGAAGCGAAGGCGGCATCCGTGAGCGAGCAGGAGATCAAGGTCGACACCGAGCGGTCGGCGACCGAGCCCGACGACGCGTCGATCGTCTTCGAGACCCGCGATCTCGAGGTGTACTACGGCGACTTCCGAGCCGTGCAAGACGTCAACCTCGACATCCGCCAGCACGAGATCACCGCCTTCATCGGCCCGTCGGGCTGCGGCAAGTCGACGGTGCTGCGCTGCTTCGACCGCATGAACGACCTGATCGAGTCGGCTCGCGTCGAGGGGTCGATCCTCTACCACGGCGTCGATCTGTACGGACCGAACGTCGACCCGGTCGAGGTCCGCCGGCGCATCGGCATGGTGTTCCAGAAGCCGAACCCGTTCCCGAAGTCGATCTACGACAACCTCGCGTTCGGCCCGAAGCTCGGCGGCATCAAGAAGAAGTCCGAGCTCGACGACATCGTCGAGGAGTCGCTGAAGGCGGCGGCCCTCTGGGACGAGGTCAAGGACCGTCTCAAGTCGTCGGCGCTCGGTCTGTCGGGCGGTCAGCAGCAGCGCCTGTGCATCGCCCGCTGCGTGGCGGTCAAGCCCGACGTGATCCTCATGGACGAGCCGTGCTCGGCGCTCGACCCGATCGCCACGTCGCGGATCGAGGAGCTCATGCAAGAGCTCACCAGGGACTACACGATCATCATCGTGACCCACAACATGCAGCAGGCCGCTCGCGTGAGCGACCGCACGGCGTTCTTCGTGACCGAGGTCAACCCCGACGGCGATCGCCGCACGGGCCGGCTGATCGAGTACAACCCGACGACGAAGATCTTCTCGAACCCTGACGACGAGCGAACCGAGCAGTACGTCACGGGGCGGTTCGGCTGATGGTCGACCACGACCTTCGCCCCGACTTCCATCACGAGCTGGAGGACCTCCGCAACGAGGTCGCTCGCCTCGGATCGTCGGTGGTCGAGCTGATCCCCCGCGTCACCGACATCCTCCTGCAACAGGACCTCGAAGGCGCCGAGTACGTCCTGCGCGCCGACGACGAGATCGACGCTCGATCGATCGACATCGAGGAGAAGGCGCTGACCCTGCTCGCCCTGCAGGCGCCCGTCGCGGGCGACCTCCGCCAGATCGCGGCGGTGCTCAAGCTGGCGCCCGAGATCGAGCGCTCGGCCGACCTCTGTAGCAACCTCTGCAAGGCCGCCCGGCGGATCTACGGTCACGGGCTCGACCCCAAGCTGCGCGGGATCATCCAGCGGATGAGCGACCAGGCCCACCAGGAGTACAAGGAGGTCATCGAGGCCTACGTGGCCGTCGACGAGGTGCGGGCCGCGGCGATCCCGAACATGGACGAGTACCTCGACGATCTGCATCGCCAGCTGATCCAGCAGATCTTCGAGAGCCACGCGGCCGGCACGATCGACGTGCAGGTCGGCGTGCAGCTCGCGATGGTCGCTCGCTTCTACGAACGGCTCGGCGACCACGCGGTCAACTTCAGCCAGCGCGTCCTCTACATCGCGACCGGTTGGCTGCCCGAGCACGATTCCGCCCGCCGGCATCGTGACCGTCTGGCGTCCAACGTCGAGGAGCAGGACGGGGGCTGACCATGATGGTGCTCCTCGGCCTCGCAGGAGCTCTCGTCGCATTCGGAATCGGCGTCGCGGTCGGCCGTTCGGGACGGCGTACCGAGCCTCCAGAGCCCCGCCAGGCCCCGGCCCCGGCCCGTCCGTCGTACGCCGACCTGATCGACGATCACCCCGTCGGCGTGCTCGTGGCCGATCCGGCGGGCAAGGTCGAGTACCGCAACAAGGCCGCGCTGGGTCTGCAGGGCACACATATCGGCGTGCTGGTCGACGAGGCCATCGAGCGGCACATCGAGCTCGGGCTCGAGGGCACGGCGAGCGACGAGGTGCTCGAGCTGTACGGCCCGCCCAAGACCGTGCTCGTCGTCGATGCCCACCCGACTCCCAACGGTGGTGCGGTCGTCTTCGTCGAGGACATCTCGGAGCGCCGCCGGATCGACCAGATCCGGACCGACTTCGTCGCCAACATCTCCCACGAGCTCAAGACCCCCGTCGGGGCCCTGTCGGTGCTCGCGGAGACGCTGGAGGAGGAGACCGACCAGGAGACGACGCAGCGCGTGGTGCGGCGGATGATGGGGGAGGCGAGTCGTGCGTCGCGCACCATCGACGACCTCATGGAGCTGTCCCGGATCGAGCTGGGTGGTGAGCGGACGATCGAGGCGGTGCGGGTCGCCGACCTGGTCGACACCGCACTCGGCCGCGTGACCGAGCTCGCCAAGCAGCGCAACATCCGCATCTCGCTGCTCGACGCCGTCGACCCGCACGGTTCTCGGCCCGACACCTCGGTGATCAGCGGCGACCGTCGACAGTTGACCTCGGCGCTCGGCAACCTCGTCGAGAACGCCGTGAAGTACAGCGAGCCGGGTGGCCTCGTCCAGGTCCGGAGCCGGCGCGACGGGAACTGGGTCGAGCTGATGGTCATCGATCAGGGCGTCGGCATCCCCCAGCGCGACCTCGATCGCATCTTCGAGCGTTTCTACCGGGTCGATCGAGCCCGGAGCCGCGGCACGGGTGGCACGGGGCTGGGCCTCTCCATCGTGCGCCACGTCGCCACCAACCACGACGGCGAGGTGCTCGTCACGTCGACCGAGGGCGAGGGCAGCACCTTCGTGCTGCGGCTCCCGGCGGCGATGCCGTCGTCGGACCATCAGAACGCCAACGAACACGACGAGGGAGTCGCGTGAGCCAGCCAACCATCTTCGTGGTCGAGGACGAGGCGAGCTTCGTCGAGGCGCTGCAGATCGGCCTGTCCAGGGAGGGCTTCCACGTGGAGGTCGCGACCGACGGCGTCGAAGCGCTCGAGCGGTTCCCGACCGTCGACCCCGATCTCGTGCTGCTCGACGTGATGCTGCCGCGGGCATCCGGGATCGACGTCTGCCGGCAGATCCGCAGCACGAGTGCCGTGCCGATCATCATGGTCACCGCCAAGTCCAGCGAGATCGACACCGTGGTCGGCCTCGAGGTCGGCGCCGACGACTACGTCACCAAGCCGTACCGGATCCGCGAGCTCGTGGCGCGCATCCGCGCCCAGCTCCGGCGCTCCTCGATGGACGTCACCGGCGAGATCGAGCGCCCGGCCGTCCCGTCGAGCGAGATCCGTGTCGGCGATGTCGCGCTCGATCCCGAGGAGCATCGAGTGTCGGTCGACGATCGAGAGATCTCCCTGCCGCTGAAGGAGTTCGAGGTGCTCCACCTCCTCCTCGCGAACGCCGGCCGGGTGCTCACCCGCGAGACGTTGATCGACCGCGTGTGGGGGAGCGACTACGTGGGCGACACGAAGACCCTCGACGTGCACATCAAACGCCTGCGGTCCAAGATCGAGGACGACCCCGCAGCACCGTCGCGGATCGTGACGATCCGCGGGCTCGGCTACAAGTACGAACGGGCCCCGACAGCGTCGGTGCCCTGACCGTCTGCCGGCCGACGGGAGGCCGGCCGGCGGCCGCCTGGCGACCGGGGTCGTCCCCTACGATCGGCGCGTGGTCGCGGCACCCCATTCGAAGTTCCAGCAGCTCGCGTTCACGCATGCCGCCGTCGTCGCCGGCGAGGCCGCGATGGTCGTCGCCCTCGCGGACTCGTTCTTCTTCGACGTCGACCCCAACGACGCCCGCAGCCGGGTCCTCGGCTTCCTGCTGGCGAGCTTTGCGCCGTTCCTGATCGTCGCACCGATGATCGGCCCGCTGATCGATCGGGTCCGCGGCGGTCGCCGGTTCATCGTGCAGGCGGTGGCCGCCAGCCGCATCGGCCTCCAGCTCGCGATGATCCCGTTCGCCGACGAGATCGTGCTGTTCCCGCTGGTCTTCGTGGCGCTCGTGCTGCAGAAGACCTATGCCGTCTCGAAGTCGGCCCTCGTCCCGGCGGTGGTTCGCAGCGAGCTCGAACTGGTCGAGGCCAATTCCAAGCTCGGTCTGATCGCCGGTCTGGCGGGGGCCGTCGCCGTGCTGCCGGCCGGCGCACTCCAGCTCGCGATCGGCACGCCGGCGACGCTGGTCTACAGCGCGTCGATGTTCGCGGTCGCGCTGTACGCCTCGTTCCGGCTGCCGAAGGAGCTCGTCGTCCGTCCCGACACGCCGTCGGCGGCCAGCCCTGACGTCTCGACCACGAGCCTGCAGCTGGCGTGGGTGGCGATGTTGATCCTGCGGGCGGCGGCAGGGTTCATGCTGTTCCATCTGGCCTTCTGGTTCCGGACGCAGGAGGACGGCCGCGTCCTGCTCGGGGCGGCGATCGCCCTGTCGTCGCTGGGGACGTTCGCCGGGAACGCGATTGCGCCGCGGCTGCGGCGGACGCTGCACGAGGAGCGGATGCTCGTCGTGGCGCTCGGCCTGCCGGCGCTCGCCGGGTTCGTCGCGGCGGTGCTCGGTACGAACGGCGCCGGCATCTCGGTCGCCGTGGTGGTGGCGTTCTCGGCGGCGATCGGGCGGCTGTCGTTCGAGAGCATCGTGCAACGCGACGGCCCCGAGACCAACCGTGGGCAGGCGTTCGCCCGGTTCGAGACCCGGTTCCAGCTCGGCTGGGTGATCGCCGCGGTGCTGCCGGTGCTCTTGGAGATCCCCGGCGGCGTCGGCTTCCTGCTCGTCGGCACGGTCGCCGCTGCAGCCGAGGTCAGCTACATCGCCGGCGTCCGCACCGACGGCGTCCCGGCCTAGCCCACTGGGAGAAGGGAGCGACACCGCCAACGCTCATCGCACCGGCCGATCGCGTCGCACAACTGCGGCGGGCGAGCGTCGAAGCGGAGGCGGCTGCGCCGGAGCGGAGATCGCGAGCTCGTGAGGCGGAGCCCGATCAGCTATCGCCGAGGCGGGCGATCCAGAGCCCGGGTGCGTCGATCTCGCTCGGTGTCGGCATCGACTCGGGTCGGTCGAGGAGCTCGGTCAGGCCGACCTCGCCGACGCGGTCGACGACCCCCTGCACGAACGACTTGCCGCGGAGCACCTGGTCCTCGCCGACGCGGATGCCGAGCAGCTTCTCGACGAACACGTCGTCGGGCGTGCTCTCGACACGGCGCCGTCGCACCGCCTCGGCGATCCGCAACGCCTCGCCGCCGACCACGCGTGCTGCGACCGCGTCGACGACCCAGTCGGTGTAGCCGACGACGGCGGCGACGGCGGCATCGAGGCGCGGCTGCATCTCGATCTGCTCGGGCGAGCGGACTGCGCCGAGCAGGACCTCGGGGTCGGAGAACGCCTGCTGGAGCGCCTCCATCGGATCGGACGAGCCCGACAGCGGGTCGACGTTGCCGAGCTTGTCGGCGATCGCCGACGGATCCGGCCGGAAGCCACTGACGTGCCGGCGGACCAGCGCGGCGAGCGTCTCGCTGATGTGGGGGAGCGAGAACACCCGGTAGCCCGACAACTCGTGGGCGAGGACCCACAGCCGCATCTGGTCGAGCGGGATGTCCCAGTCGGCGGCGAACTCGTCGATGGTGCGCCCGACGAGAACCACCTCGGGCTTGCCGCGGGGGATCGGCAGATCGTGCAGCCCGAACACGCGCTGCGAGAGTGCGCCGACCATCGAGCCGACCGACATGCCCATCATCGCCGGCGCCATCATGCGGCTCAGTCCGCTCATCATCTGCATCATCGGATCGGCGGCCTCGTCGTCGGCCGCCTCGAGGTCGTCGTGCTGTCCGAGCGACGTCGCCATGTCGGTGAACAGCGGCCGGTAGGCGTCGAGCGTCTCGCTCGCCCATTGCCCCCGGGTGACGATGCGCGGTTCGGGGAACGTGGTGTCGGTGCCGGTGACGTCGTTGACGTGCATGCCGGCGATGCGGGCCAGGTCGATGTACGCGATGCGCACCGCCGGATCGACGTTGCTCTCGGGCTGGCCCTGGGTGGCGCCGAGCATGGCGAACTGACGCGCAGCGTCCCAGTTGAGCGGACCCTGCCCCTGCAGTGCCCGCGCGATGTCGCCGAACATCGGGAACGACGCGAACGGGTTGATCTCCTCCCCGGGCTCGTCGTCGCCGGGCGGGTCGGTCGGGCCATCGGCCATACCTCGATGCTACGCCCGCCGGCATCGTTTCCCCGCCGGGCCGTGCCGTGACCGGCGGCACCGGTAGCGTCGCCGTGTGGCCACCCAGACACGGATCAGCCGGGACGCCGCTGCGAGCGAGACCCGCAACGTCTACGTCCGCGGCGTCCGTGGAGATCTGGGTTGGCGCGCCGCCGCCGCACTACGTGACCAGGACGGCGTCGCCATCGTCGTGGCGACCGGCGACATGCCGGCCGACACGCATGCCGGACCGTTCGACACGATCGTCGACATCGGGCTCAGCGACCACGACGTGATCGGCAGCCGGGGTCAGAGCGTCACGGTGGGCGTCGCCGACCTGCTCGCGGACGCCGACGCCCTCGACGTCGCCCAACTGGTCGTCGTGTCGTCGGCGTTGGTGTACGGCGCGCTGGCCAACAACCCCGTCCCGCTCACCGAGGACGCCGTGCTGCGGCCGGACCCGACCTTCGTGTACGCCCGCCAGCTCGCAGCCGCCGAGGCGACCGTCGAGGAGTGGCGCGCAGCGCGGCCGGGGCGCACCGTCGCGATGTTGCGGCCCGCCGTGCCGATCGCGGCGGGCGGCACGTCCTCGCTCGCCCGGGCCCTGACCGCGGGCTTCGGTCAGCGGTTCGGGGAGGCAGACCCCGGTGCTCAGTTCGTCCACCACGACGACATCGGGTCGGCGGTGGCCCTCGCCGTCGATCGCAGGTTGGACGGCGTCTACAACGTCGCGCCCGACGGCAGCATCCCGGGCGATCGCGTCCGCGCACTGACCGGGGGTCGGGTCCGGCTCCCGTTGCCCGACCGGCTCAACGACGTGATCGGCAACCTCCGCTGGCGGTTCCAGCGGGGCCCGATCCCGCCGGGTCTCCGTCCGTACACGCGGCACCCGTGGATCATCGCCAACGACAAGCTGCGCGCCGAGGGCTGGGTGCCGACGGTCACCAACGAACAGGTCTACGTCGAGGGCACCGAGGCGAAGTGGTGGACGATGGTCACGCCCAAGAGGCGGCAGGAGATCGCGCTCGGCGGGATGATCGGGCTGCTGGGTGTGGTCGTGCTGGCCGCGGCAGTCATCGGCCGTCGCTGGTGGCGGCGGCGAGATCCCCGCTGACACTGACGACCTCGAGGCTGCCGTCGCCGCGGCGAAGACTGCACAGGCCGACGAGGTTGCCCTCGTCGTCGAGCACCGCCGTCCCCTCGTGCACGTTCAACGTGTCGACGTCGGCGAACGCCACGGTCACCGGCGGCGTCGCCATGACCGTGACGATCTCGTCGTCGTCGGGCGTGTCGCTGGCGATCGCGAGCCCGGGACCGCGACCGTCGACCTCGACAATGACGAGGTCGCGATCGGAGGCCACGACGAGTCCAGGCTCGACCTCGCCCGTGGAGAACCGGACGTCGACCGTCGAGCCGTTGGCCGCCCCGACCGCCGATGCGGTCAGCAACGCGAGCCGGCCGTCGCCGACCGGTGTCGCCAGGGGGTCGTTGCGCTGGGTGGCGGGGCGGCTGATCGCCGTGACACCGGCGACGGCCTGGGGTCGTACGGATTCGGTGAGCCTCGCCGAGCCGCTCGTGGACGCCGGAGTCGCGAGCGTGGTGCTCGCGCTGACCGCGACCGGCGACTCCTGGCGGCGCGGCGTCACTGTCAGGATCAGGATGCCGACGGCCAGGAGGCCCACGGTTCCGGTCGTCAGCGCGAAGAGCCGGGTCGAAGGCGCCGCCGCTTCGGCACGCGCCAGGTCGCGTTCGGCTGCGGCAACTTCCGAGGGATGACGCCACGTTCGCTCATGGGGAGGAAGGGGGCCTCGTTCCACAAGGTCGAGATCGTAGTGAAAGGGCAACGCCCGCGGACGTCGCGCGTCATGGTCGTTGGCTACGATGCCCCTGTGCTCGCACCCCGAGAAGGCGACAACTGGCTCGGCCTGACCGCTGACGAGCTTCCCATCGGTGCCGTGTACGAGTGGTGCGTGCGACCCGATTGCGGCGCCGTGGTCTTGTTCAGCGGCACCGTGCGCGACCATGCCGAGGGGCGTGACGGTGTCGAGCATCTCGAGTACGAGGCGTACGACGAGATGGTCGCACCGAAGCTCGCCGAGATCGTCGCCGAGACCCGCGCCCGCTGGCCCGAGGTCGGCCGGATCGCCCTGGTGCACCGCGTCGGACGGCTCGTGCTCGGTGAGAGCTCGGTCGTCGCGGCCGTGTCCGCGCCCCATCGTCCCGAGGCGTTCGCCGCCGCGAGGTTCGCGATCGACGCGCTGAAGGTCTCGGTGCCGGTCTGGAAGCGCGAGGTGTGGACCGATGGCGCCGACTGGGGTACGAACGCTGCCGATCTGACGGCGGCGAGCGAGGTCGCGAGCCCGACCGCGCCCGGAGCCCCTGAGTGACCCTGATCATCCTGCTCGTCGTGGCCGCGGTGATCGTCGGCGGGCTGGCGTTCCTGGTCAGCCGGGCACGCAGCCCGCACGACGGGGTCGCCAGCTTCCGCCGGCAGATCGACGCCCTCTCGCCCGAGGCGCGCCGGCCGGTCCTCGACCGTCTGCAGCAGCCCGATGGCGGGGTCGACGCCGCACCTGTCACCGGCAGCGCGGTGACCCCGCGGCCGACCACGGCGGCACCCCCGAGCGCCGACGGCGACGACACCGAGCCGCCGGTGGTCGATGAGGCCGGCGACGCCGATCAGCGCGCCGGCGACGAGCCCGGCACCGACGAGCGCAACGCTGCAGACGAACAGGTGAGCGGCGGGCCCGATGAGGCCGCCGAGGGCGACCAGCGTGACGAGGGTGATGAAGGGGACGACGATGGCACGTGACCTTGCGATCGACCTGGGCACGGCGAACACACTCGTCTACATGAAGGGCCGCGGCATCGTGCTCAACGAGCCGTCGGTGATCGCCCTCAACCG
>NZ_JASJCS010000002.1 GCF_030065885.1 Ilumatobacter sp.
GCCGGCGCCTCGGCGAGCTACACCGTCACCGGGCTGCTCGCCGCCGACACCGCTGACGCCTCCACGGTCGCCAACACCGCGACGGTCACCTCCGACACCGCCGATCCGACGCCGGGCAACGACACCATCACCACCCCTGACGCGCCGGTGACCACCTCGGCTGACCTGGCGGTGGCGAAGGTGCTCGACACCGATCCGGTGGTGGCCGGTGAGAACGTGACGTGGACGGTGACGGTGACCAACGACGGCCCGTCGGATGCCCAGAACGTCAGCGTCGCCGACACGTTGCCGGCCAACGTCACCTTCGTTGCGACCGCCGGCTGCGCGGAGGACCCCACTGGCAACCCGACGTGTTCGTTGGGCTCGATCGCGGCCGGCGCCACCGCCAGCTACTCGATCACCGGGCTGCTCGCGGCGGATGCGGCTGATGGTTCGACGATCAGCAATCAGGCGACGGTTGCGTCGACGACGGCGGATCCCGACGGGTTCAACAACACGATCTCATCCACGCCGGCATCTGTGACGACGTCGGCGGACCTCGCCGTCACCAAGACCACCGACACCGATCCGGTGGTGGCGGGCGAGAACGTCACGTGGACGGTGACAGTGAACAACAACGGCCCCTCCGACGCCCAGAACGTCAGCGTCGCCGACACGCTGCCCGCCAACGTGACCTTCGTGTCGACTGCCGGGTGTGCGGAGGACCCGGCCGGCAACCCGACCTGCAGCCTGGGCACGATCGCCTCCGGCGGCACCGCCAGCTACACGATCACCGGGCTGCTCGCCGCCGACGCTGCTGATGGGTCGACGATCGCGAACACCGCTGCGGTGAGCTCGGACACGGCGGATCCGACGCCGGGCAACGACACCATCACCACCCCCGGCGCCCCGGTCACCACCTCGGCCGACGTCTCGATCGCGAAGGTGCTCGACACCGATCCGGTGGTCGCGGGTGAGAACGTGGCCTGGACCGTCACGGTGACCAACAACGGGCCGTCGGACGCCCAGAACGTCACCGTCACCGACACCCTGCCCGCCAACGTCACCTTCGTGTCCACCGCAGGGTGTGCGGAGGACCCGGTGGGCAATCCGACCTGCAGCCTGGGCACGATCGCTGCCGGCGCCTCGGCGAGCTACACCGTCACCGGGCTGCTCGCCGCCGACGCTGCTGACGGGTCGACGATCGCCAACACCGCTGCGGTGAGCTCGGACACGGCGGATCCGACGCCGGGCAACGACACCATCACCACCCCCGACGCCCCGGTCACCACCTCGGCCGACCTCGCGGTCGCCGTGACCGCACCCGCCGACGCGACGCCGGGGACGCCGTTCACATGGACCGTCGACCTCGAGAACCTGGGTCCGTCGGACGCCCAGGACGTGGTCGTCACCGTCCCGGTGCCGGCCGGGGTGACCCTGACGCCGCTCGACCCGCAGGGCCCCTGCGTGCTCGCACAGGGCGTCATCACCTGTTCCATCGCCACGCTGGCGGCCGGCGCAGCCGAAGCGCTCACGTTCAGTGGTGAGATCGCGGCGGACGCGACCGGCTCGCTCGTCGTCGAGGCGGGCGTCACCACGACCACAGCCGACCCCGACGACGGCAAGGACTCGGCCTCGGCCACGATTCCCCTCTCACCGTCAGCCGACCTGTCGGTCGCGAAGGTCGGCCAGACCCCGCTCGTCGCGGGAACGACGGGGACCTGGACGCTGACGGTCACGAACAACGGCCCGTCGACGGCCGTCGACGTCGTGCTCACCGACACGCTGCCGGCCGGTCTGGCCGACATCGCGGTCAGCGACGACGATCTCGCATGCACGCTCGCCGGCTCCGTCGCGACGTGCGACTGGGCGACGCTGGCACCGTCCGAGACGAAGCAGGTCACGATCGAGGCACTGATCACGACCACCTACGACGAGGAGACCCTCGCCAACACCGCGTCGGTGACCTCGGCGACACCCGACCCGGACACCACGAACAACGGCTCGACGGCCACGAGCGAGACCAACGGCGAGTACGACCTCGCCGTCACCAAGGTCGCCGGCGACGCCTCGATCCCCTACTTCGCCACGACGACCTTCACCGTCGAGGTCACCAACCTCGGGCCCTCGGTGGCCCGCCAGGTGATCGTCCGTGACGAGCTCCCGGCGGGGTTCGGCCTCGTCACCAGCAGCACCGACTGCACCGCGGCGGGTGCGGAGATCTTCTGCGAGGCCCCCGACCTCGAGCCGGGCGAATCAGCCACGTTCGAGCTCGAGGTCCGGGGTGAGACACCGGGAGACCTTGAGAACTGTGCGACCGGCACGGGGCGGAGCATCATCGGCGGCGTCGAGGCCACGCTGGTCGAGGCGGTCAGGAACGACGGTGACATCGACCTGACCAACAACGAGGCGTGTGCCAGCGTGACCGTCGAGAACGCAGCCGAGCTGACCGTCACCAAGACGCCATCGAGCACGGTCGGCTCGGTCGGCGACACGATCACGTGGACCGTCGAGATCACGAACGCAGGGCCGTCGGCCGCCCGCGACGTCCGCCTCGTCGAGGACCCGAGCGACGGCCTCACGATCGTCTCCGTGAACGCCAGCGTCGGCCGCTACGACACCGCGTCGAAGATCTGGACGGTCGACGCCCTCGCCGCCGGCGCGACTGCGACGCTAGAGATCCGCACCGAGCTCGAATCGGCCGGCACCCAACGCAACGAGGTCAGTGTCAGCAGCGCCACGCCCGATGCAGCCGCCGCCCGGGCGGGAACCCCCGATCGTCCCGTCACCGCAGCGGCCGGCGGCAACATCTCGGTGACGGCAGTCCCGATTCCGGACACCGGATCCGAGTCCGAGGCGCTGCTGCGAACGGCGTTCGCACTGGTGCTCGTCGGCGGTGTCTTCCTGGTGATGGCCCGGCGCCGCCGGCTTCTCTCCTGATCGGGAACGGCGGCCACACTGGCCGGCATGAGCACATCCACCAGTGACCCCGCCGAGGTCGGCTTCGACGCCGACCGGCTGGCCCGCATCGACCGCCACTTCCAGCGGTACATCGACGATCGACGCCTGACCGGCTGGCAGGTCGCGGTGAGCCGGCGCGGTCAGCTCGTGCACCACAGCACCGCCGGTCACCGCGATCGCGACGCCGAGATCGCGTGGTCGGACGACACCGTCGTGCGGTTGTTCTCGATGACGAAGCCGATCACGTCGGTGGCGGCGATGATGCTCCACGAGGAAGGCGCGTTCGAACTGAAGGACCCGGTCGAGCGGTTCATCCCGTCGTTCGGCGAGGCCCGCGTCTACCGCAGCGGGTCGGCGTACAACCCGGTGACCGAGCCGCTCACCGAGCCGATCCGCATGTGGCACCTGCTCACCCACACGGCGGGCCTGACCTACGGGTTCCACTCCCAACACGTCACCGACGCGCTGTACCGCAATGCCGGCTTCGAATGGGGCGCCCCGAAGGGCCTCGACCTGGCCGAGTGCTGCGACCGGTGGGCGGCGCTGCCCCTCGCATTCCAACCCGGATCCGAATGGAATTACGGCGTCTCCACCGACGTGCTCGGCCGCGTCGTCGAGGTGATCAGCGGGCAGTCGCTCGACGAGTTCTTCCGCACACGCATCTTCGAGCCGCTCAAGATGGCCGAGACCGGGTTCTGGGTCCGCGACGATCAGCGCGACCGGGCCGCCCGCCTGTACAGCCCGAATCCGGCCACCGGCGAGGCGATGATCAGCCCGCTCGAGCTGACCCCGACCGAGCGACCGACGTTCCTGTCAGGTGGTGGCGGTCTGTGGGGCACGGCGCAGGACTACCTCCGCTTCTGCCACTTCCTCCTGAACCGGGGCGAGCTCGACGGGGTCCGGCTGCTCGGTTCCCGCACGCTCGACTACATGACCCGCAACCACCTGCCGGGCAACGCCGATCTCGAGGCGTTCGGACGGCCGCTGTTCGCCGAGACCAGCTTCGACGGCGTCGGGTTCGGGCTCGGATTCTCGGTGAGCCTCGACCCGGTGGCCAATCGTGTGATGAGCTCCCCGGGCGAGTTCGCCTGGGGTGGGGCGGCGAGCACGGCGTTCTGGTGCGACCCGGTCGAGGATCTCGCCGTCGTCTTCCTGACCCAGCTGCTGCCGTCGAGCACGCACCCGATCAGGCCCCAGCTCAAACAGCTCGTCTACCAGGCCCTGATCGACTGATCAGGCCCGGTCGACTGGATCGCCGAGCGCGGATCCCCTGCAGGGGGCGGCGGTCTGGAGGGGTACCTGCAGCGCCACCCGACGTCACGCAGGGCACGCTTGGTCCGCCGCAGCCGTGCGAGAGACCTGCCGCGTCGGCCGGGCGGGGTTCGGTGGAACGTCGCCGCGCAGCACCGTCGGTCGGGTGTGCCCGGCGCCGGCCGGTACCCGCCCCCGGACGATCGTGCCATGCGACGGCGAGCTGGCGATCTCCAGCCGCCCGCCCACGTCGGCGATGCGATCGTGCATGTCGTCCATCCCGAGCCCAGCAGGCTCGCCGTCAGGATCGAACCCGATGCCGTCGTCGACCACCTCGAAGCAGATGCCGGACGTCGTGGCCGCGATTGCGAGCTCGACCTGCGAGCCCGTACCCGCATGCTTGGTCGCGTTCTGCACCGCTTCGAGGCAGCAGAAGTAGACCGCCGCCTCGACGTCTGGGTCGTGCCGGACCGACGGACCGGATCGGACCCGCACGGGGAGCGGCGAGTCCTCGACGGCCGCTTCCAGGGCGACCGCCGGCCCGGCGTCCGTGAGTGCGGCCGGGTAGACGCCGGCCGCCAAGGCCCGGAGCTCGACCTGCACGGTGCGCAGCCCGGCCACGATGTCGGCGAGGTACCGACTGGTCGCCTCGGGCGAGGTCGGCGGGTCATCTCGAAGCGCGCCGACCCGCATCGAGAGAGCGACCAAGCGTTGCTGGGCACCGTCGTGCAGGTCGCGCTGGATCTGCCGGCGCGCCCGCTCGGTCGCCGCGACGATCCGGCTGCGGGACCGCTGCAGCGCGTCGGCCCGGCGGCGCAGTTCGCGTCGGGACGCATCGAGGCGGTGGTTGGAGGCCATCGTCTCGGCGAGGACGGCGTGCAGCCTGGCGCTGTTCTGGTGCGCGATGAGTGCGACGACGAGGCCCAGCACCGGCGTCCAGCCCACCAAGATCGACTGCCGGAGCCAGGTCGGCACCGCCGGGTCGACTCCGCCCCCCGCCCGCAGCTCGCCGAGCGACGCCGCCGCCACGGCGACCGCCATCGACGTCGAGACGTACGTCCACAGCCGGAGGCCCGACGTGTACGAGGCCGCCAGCACCGCCGGGATCAGCGCCGCCGGGACCATGAGCGGCCACGAGAACGGGGCGATCCCGCTCATCGGCAGCGCCGTCGCCCAGTTGGCGAGGGCAAGGCGGCACACCACCGCCTCGGAGCGGAGCTCGCGAGCCGGTCGGAGGGCGCCGTACATCACCACCCCGGCGACCCCCACCACTGCCGCCGCAGCGAGGACGGCGTCGTCACGGACGACGAGCAGCCGGATGAGCAGCAGCATCGTCACACCGACGAGGGCGGCCGCGAGGTCGATCGCCACGATCCGTCGCAGCCAGCGCCCGTCGACGACGCGCAGTGGCGAGATAGGCCTCGCGAGCGGCGTCCGCGTGACGGTCTGCATGTCAAGCGGCTCTCGAAGCGTCGTCGAGGTACATCAGCACGGCTGCTACGCGCCGGTTCACGTCGATCTCCTCGCTCAACCCGAGCTTGGCGAAGATCGAGTTGCAGTGCTTCTCGATGGCGTGCCGGGACACGCACAGGTCGCGGGCGATGGCGTCGTTCGTCCGGCCGGTCGCGAGCCGCTCGAGGACGTCGAGCTCACGTCCGGTCAGCGGGGTCATCGGCGCGGACCGACCCCCGCGGCGGCGCCCGACGAGCGCGTCGACCACGTCCTCGTCGACAAACGTCCCTCCGTTGGCCACGGTCGTGAGGGCCCGTGTGAGGTGGTCGACGTCGGCGAGCCGGTCCTTCACCAGGTAGCCGCGGCCGTTCGAGCCGTCGTCGAGCAGACCCAGGGCGTAGCCCGGGTCGACGTGCGCGGACAGCACCAGCACGCCGACGTCGGGGTGCGTGTCTCGGAGCCGGCGGGCGACGGCGATGCCCTCGCGATCGTGGTCGGGTGGCATCCGGATGTCGGTCAGCACCACGTCGGGGTGCTCCCGGTCGATCGCCGCCAGCAGCTCGGGGACCGAGGCGCACATCGCTCGCAGGTCGACGTCGTCACGCCTTCCGAGGAGTCCGGCCAGGCCCTCGCGCACCAGCAGGTTGTCGTCGGCCGCGACGAGCCGGTGCGGCCCCTCACCCGACATCGTGCCGACGATCGTGGACACCCGCCACCTCCTTGCTCGCTCGGCTCGCTACATGGATGCATGCCGGGGGCCGTCAGATACACCCGCGATCTGCGTTCCGTCCCGTTCACCTGCCGGTGGGCGCTCAGCGGATGGGGTAGGGATCGCCGTACCCCATCACCGGACCTCGAAGTGCGGACAGCCGCGTCGACGTCGCGGCGGGGGTGCTCTCACGATGGCGGCACGGTCGGTGATCGGCACCGGCCCGAACAAGGAGACATCGCCATGAGCACTCACCAGCACCGCCGCTTCGACCATGTCGACGGTCGACTCGCCACGACCGACGGCACGACCTCGGTGAGCCGGGTTCGCCGATTCGGCATCGCCGCCGGCTGCCTCGGCCTCGCCGTCGGCGGCCTCGGCCTCGTCACGGCGACGGGCACTGCGGCCCACGCCACCCCCGTGCCGACCATCCCCCCGGTGTTCGAGAACCCGCCGGCCACCTGCGACGGTCAGGTGGCCACGATCGTCGGCACCGTCGGCGACGACGTCATCGTGGGGACGCCGGGTCCCGACGTCATCGCCGGGCTCGCCGGCGACGACCTGATCCGCGGGCGCGGCGGCGACGACCTGATCTGCGGGCACGCCGGCGCGGACCGTATCTACGGCAACAACGGCGACGACGAGATCCACGGCGGGCCCGGCCGCGACGCGATCTACGGCGGCCGCCACGACGACTGGCTGCGCGGCGACAGCGACAACGACCGCATGACCGGCGGGTCCGGCGACGACGTCGTCAACGGCAATCGCGGCAACGACCGCGTGCACGGCGGCGACGGCGACGACGATCTGTTCGGCGAGGCCGGCAACGATTACCTGAACGGCGGCGACGGTGCCGACATCGCCTGGGGGAACGACGGCAGCGACCGGGTGTTCGGCAGCAGCGGCGACGATCGCGTGTTCGGCAACGACGGCAACGACGTCGTCGACGGCGGTCCCGGCAACGACTTCGTCGCCGGGCACGCCGGCCGCGACCACCTGTCCGGCCGAGCGGGCAACGACGTCGTCAACGCCGCCGTGGGCGACGACGGATTGCCCGACGCGGCGTTCGGCAACGACGGCAACGACCGTGTGCTGACCAACGACGGAGCGGGGAACGACACCTACGACGGCGGGGCCGGCATCGACGGCTGCGCAGTCGACCCGGGTGACGTCGGGGTCTGCTGACGAACCGGGTCCGGGGCGAGTGACTGCTTGCCTGAACCGGTGACCCGCTCTCGACCGCCGCCTGGATCCGTCGATCCGGGCGGTGGTCGCGCGGCTGCTCCGACGGCCGGGTCGACGCATGCATCACACACCCGCAGGGCCCGCCGCCGGAGGCCTGCCACGACGGGTCGGATTTCGTCAGGTTGGCGGTGCGGGGTCGATGAGGTGGGGGCCCTTGTTGCGGACGTTGTTGACGTCGGTCGGCACCTCGTGCATCTCGAGCAGGTCGTCCGGAGCGGGGACGAGCAGCTTGGCGAGCATGTCGATGTTCTGGTTCGCCGGGTCGAGCCACATGCCCCACATCGCCTTCGGCAGGATCACCGGCATGCGGTCGTGGATCGGCTCCATCGTGCCGTTGGCCGATGTCGTCACCACCGTGGCGCTGTGCAGCCAGGGCGCATCGGGGCCCTCGGACTTGTCACGCCATGCCGACCACAGGCCGGCCACGGCGAGCGGCTCGCCGTCGACGCGGTGGACGAAGTGCGGCCGCTTGGCGAGCGCACCCTTCTTGGTGACCGGGCCACCCTCGATTCCCGGTGCCCATTCGTAGAACCCGTCCATCGGGATGATGCACCGGTACTTCTTGAACACGCCCTTGAAGGCGGCCTTCTCGGCCAGCGTCTCGGCACGCGCGTTGATCATGCGCTGGCCGATCTTGCGCTCCTTCGCCCAGACGGGGATCAACCCCCAGTGGAACACCTGGAGGTCGAGGTTGCCGTCAGCATCGGCGACGACGCCGTAGATGTCGTTGGTCGGCGCGACGTTGTAGTTCTCGCCGAGGGTCTCGACGGAGGTGTCGGCGCCGAAGTACGCGGCGATGCGCTCGGGTGTCGACGACGACACGAAGCGCCCGCACACGCTGGGGTACCCCGGTCAGTCGGTCTGGTCGTCGAGCTTGGCGTCGGGTGCGTTCTTGCGAATCGACTCGATGCCGTTCAGGGCGGACGCCTTGCTCTCGTAGGCCTCGCCGCTGGCGATCACCTGGCCGTTGCCGGCCTTGAGGCGGAAGCGGTACTTGCCGGCCTTGTCCGTGTAGAGCTCGAACTTCCCAGCCATGTCATGGTCCCTTTCGTCGCGGATGGCGAGCACACCGTAGCGCGCGCCGCGCGGCGGATCGCACACTGCGCCGGCCCGCCGATCGCCGCCCCCGCAGCACCGTCGGCAGCCAATCTGGAGTCCAGCGCGTCGGTGTGCAGAGTCGGGCTGAGAGGATTCGAACCTCCGACCCCTTGTCCCCCAGACAAGTGCGCTAACCAAACTGCGCCACAGCCCGTCGAGCGATCGTTGATCACTCGGCTGACGAGCCTACCGCCCGGCCCCGGCCGATCAGACGGCTGGATCGCGGGATCGTCCAGAGTCATGGGCGAGCGCCACAGCGAAGCGGCGGCGGCGAGCACGGCAGGTGCCGCCGATCCACCTCGGCTGGTCGGCAAGCCCCGTTCAGACGAAGATGTCGACGAAGCGCCAGCCCAGGTAGCCGATCAGGGCTGCGACCAGCAGCTTGAAGTGCCAGGGCGTGCCCTCCTCGGCCACGACCTCCGACGCACGTTGTTCGACGTCGCCCACGGGACGCCCGCAGGTCGGGCAGGTACCGTCGGTCCGGAGCGCGCTCGGAGCGAAGTACCGGGAGCACTCCTCGCAGTACGGCATCAGGCGCGTCCCGGCATCAGTCGGACTTCTTCCGGATCCGCAGCTTGATCGGCGTCGAGCCGAACCCGAACTCCTCCTTGATCCGCCGTTCGAGGAAGCGGACGTGGTGCTGGGGCAGCTCGCGGTTCACGAACAGCGTGAAGGTCGGCGGGTCCGTCGCCCCCTGCACGGCGTAGAGCACCTTCGCCCCCTTGCCGGCGGGCTGCTGCTGCTGGGCAGCGGCGATGATGCGGTTGACGTCGCGGGTCGGCACGCGGCGGTGGTACTGCTCGATCGCGTCCTGCAGACGCGGCGCCAGCTTGTGCACCCCCTTGCCCGTCAGGGCCGACATCTTGAGCACGGGAACGTCGCCGACGAAGGCCAGCTTGCGTTGCACCTCCGCCTCGATCTCGCGCCGGCGATCGGTGTCGGTGACCAGCTCCCACTTGTTGAGCAGGATCACGATCGGGCACCCCGACGCCTCGACGCGCTCGGCGAGGCGCTGGTCCTGCCCGGTGACACCCTCCGATGCATCGACGACGAGCAGCGCGATGTCGGCGTCGTCGATCGCCCGCAGCGCTCGCACCAGCGAGTAGTACTCGGCCGAGTCGTCGATCTTCGCCCGCCGCCGCATGCCGGCCGTGTCGACGAACACGATCGGCCCGTCATCGGTCTCCACCAGCGTGTCGATCGCATCGCGGGTCGTGCCGGCCATGTCGTGGACGACCGACCGGTCCTCGCCGACGAGCCGGTTGAACAGCGTGCTCTTGCCGACGTTGGGGCGGCCGACGATGGCGATCCGCGGGGGCGGACGGTCCTCGTCGCCCCAGTCGTGACCGTCGAGCTCGTCATCGGCGTCGATCGCGAGCGGCGCGGCCTTGTCGCCGAGGCGGTCGATCACCACGTCGAGCAGATCACCGGCCCGTCGGCCGTGCAGCGCGCTGACCGGTAGGGCATCACCCAACCCGAGCGACAGGAACTGCCACGTGTCCTCCTCGCGCCGGTTGTTGTCGGCCTTGTTGGCCACGACGAGCACGTCGTGCTCGCCGCGCCGCAGCCAGTCGGCGACCGCCTCGTCGTCCTCGAGCACGCCGACGCTCGCGTCGACCACGAGCACGACCAGATCGGCCGCGGCGACGGCGGCCTCGACCTGGCGACTGACCTTCTCGTCGAGATCGCTGCCCCTCGGCATCCAGCCGCCGGTGTCGATCACGCGGAACGGCACGCCGAGCCACTCCGCCTCGAGCTCCTTGCGGTCACGGGTGACCCCCGGGCGGTTCTCGACGATGGCAGCCTGCTCGCCGAGGAATCGATTGAACAGCGTGCTCTTGCCGACGTTGGGCCGCCCGACGATGACCACCGTCGGCAGTTCGGTCGGATCGGCGTCGACGGCGCTCATGCCGCCTCCACTGCAGCGCGCAGTGCGGCACCGTTGGTCTGCACGACCTCGACGCGACGCGGCAGCTCGTCGACGGTCAGCCCGTCGAGGAAGCGGCCGTCGTCGCTCAGGCACACGTCGGGCAGCAGGTAGCGGTGGCCGTCGGGCTGATCGGCGAGCACGCGAGTGAGGTCGTCGCCGGTCATGAGCCCGGTGACACCGGTGTTGCCGCCGAAGAACTCGTTCTGGACCGGGACCACACGGACGTGGTCGTAGGGCGTGAGAAGCGGCTCGATCACCTTGGCCCCGAACGTACCGGTGAGCACGCCGATCGGGGCGTCGCGGCGAGTCGGCAGCGACACGGCCACGGGCGCTGTCGGGGCATCGTCGGCATGTCGCGCTCGCAGGCCGGTGTAGGCCGCCGGATTCTCGGGCAGGTCGGCCGCCGCGAAGAAGCCGCGACGGACGCCGGTCACCTCGGCGGCTTCGCCGGTGAACTCGCGTTCGAACGTCCGTGCCATGCCGATGCCGTCCTCGTGCATCGGGAAGCCCTCGTACGAGTCGGCAGGGGGGAACGGTCGGCCGGTCATCAGGTAGTACTCGTCGGCTGCGAAGACCATTCGCCTGCCGAGCACCCCCTGGAAGGTCTGCTGCCACGACTCGACGATGTCGACCACGCGCCGGGCCTCGTCGGTGGTGTGCAGCCGCATCGCCGGCTCGGCGTTGAACTTCGACAGGCCGAGCGGCACGACGGCAACGCTCGACAGCTCGGGAAAGCGGTCGAGGATCCCGAGCAGCGTGTCGTCCAGCACGTCGCCGTCGTTGATGCCCGGGCAGACGACGACCTGTCCGCGCACCTCGATGCCGTGGTCGAGGAGCGCCCGCAACCAGCGCAGGCTCATCGCGCCGCGCCGGTTCTTGAGCATCCGGTTCCGGACCTCGCCGTCGACGGCGTGGATCGACACGTGGAGCGGCGACAGCCGCTCGGTCACCACCCGCTCGAGGTCGGCCTCGGTGAACCGGGTCAGGGTGGTGAAGTTGCCGTAGAGGAAGCTCAGCCGGTAGTCGTCGTCCTTCAGGTAGAGGCTGCGCCTCATCCCCTTGGGGAGTTGGTAGATGAAGCAGAACTCGCAGTGGTTGTCGCACGTGCGGACGCGGTCGAACACCGCCGACTGCACCTCGACGCCCAGCGGCTCGCCGGCGCGTTTGGGGATGCCGACTTCGAGTTCGAGCGCCCCTCGTACGACGTCGAGCTCGACGTCGGCGGCGTCGGTGTACATCTGCCACTCGATGACGTCGCGGGGTACCTGACCGTCGATGCGCGCGATCTCGTCGCCGGGCTGGAGACCGGCGATCGCGGCTGGTGAGCCGGGTGCGATCGTGACGATGACGGGTGCCGACATGGCCGATTCAGGCTATCGGTCGGGTCGGTCGGCGGCGGCAGTACTCTGGGCCCGGATGTCGCCGTCCACCGAGCCCGCAGACCGACGATGACGGTCGACCGTGTGCTGCTCGCCGACCCGCGCGGGTTCTGCGCAGGCGTCGAGATGGCGATCAAGGCGCTCGCCTGGATGGTCCGTGCCCATGACGGCCCCGTGTACTGCTACCACGAGATCGTCCACAACCGGATCGTGGTCGAGCGCTTCGAGCAGGAGGGCGTGATCTTCGTCGACGACGTCGCCGACGTCCCCGAGGGCAGTCCGATCATGCTCTCGGCCCACGGCTCGGCACCCGAGGTCGTCGCCGCGGCGAGCGAGCGCGGCAGCTTCGTCGTCGATTCGGTCTGCCCGCTCGTGACGAAGGTGCACCACGAAGTCAAGGTGCGGTCCGGCAAGGGCTACCGGATCGTGTACATCGGCCACGAGGGGCACGAGGAAGCGGTGGGCACGATGGCCGTGGCGCCCGATGCCATCAGCCGGGTCGAGTCGATCTCCGAGGTCGACGCGCTCCCCGCGTTCGACGAGCCCGTTGCGCTGCTCGCCCAGACCACGCTGTCCCACCGCGACTGGGAAGACGTCGCCGTGCGGGTGCGCGAGCGGTACCCCGACGTCTGGACGCCGGGCCGCAGCGACCTGTGCTTCGCCACGACCAACCGCCAGGCGTCGCTGCTGGCCATGGCCGATCGGTGCGACGCGATCGTCGTGATCGGCTCGCAGAATTCGTCCAACACGCGAGCGCTCGAGAAGCTGGCGAAGGAGGCCGGTTGCGAGCGCGTCTTCCGGGTCAACGTCGCCGACCAGGTGCCCGACGACCTCAGCGGCGTCGTCGGTGTCACCGCCGGTGCGTCGGCGCCAGAAGAGCTCGTCGAGGCGGTGGTCGCCCGGCTCGCGCCCGTGGCAGGCGTCGAGGCCGTGCGCATCACCGACGAGGACGAGTACTTCCCGCCGCCGCGCGCCATCCGCGAGCTGCAGGCATCGATCGAGCAGGCCAGCACGGCGATGCTCGGTGGCTCCCTGCTGTCGCGGCCAGCGCTCGACGACCGCAACCTGCCGGCCAGCGAGGTGCTGGCCGCTCTTGCGGGCTGACGATGCTGAGCCCGTCGATCGACACGCTGCGGCTGTTCCTCCACGTGCTCGCGGCAGCGGTGTGGGTCGGCGGTCAGATCGTGATGGTGGGCCTGGTGCCCCGGCTGCGACGCGCTCGCGCCGAGATTCCCCGCGTCGCCGCGCAGGCCTTCGGCGTTGTGGCGTGGCCGGCCTTCGCCGTGGTCGTCGTCACCGGCTTCTGGAGCCTCGTCGAGGTCGACGTCGCCGACACCAGTACCGAGTACCAGGTCACGTTGTTCCTGAAGATCCTGCTGGCGATGGCGAGCGGCGGTGCCGCCGCCGTGCACACCGTCGGCCGGTCCCGTCTCGCGCTCGCGCTCGGCGGCGCGCTCGGCCTGCTCCTCGGCCTCGGCGCGATGTTCCTCGGCTACCTGCTGACCACCGGCACGTAACCGTCGCGAGTTGTGTCTGACACAACTCGCGACGGGGGTCAGTTGCGGGGGACCTCGGACCAGGGAACGTCCCGGTCGACGCGGACGTCGCCGGGGAGGCCGAGGACGCGTTCGCCGAGGATGTTCTGCATGACCTCGGTCGTGCCGCCCTCGATCGAGTTCGCACGCGACCGGAGGAACGACTTCTGCAGCGAGTCGGACGACATCGTCATCTCGGGGCGGTGCATCGCGTAGCTGCCGTACAGCATGCCGTCGGCGCCCAGCAACGCCATCACCTGCTCGAAGATCGCCTTGTTGAGGTTGGCCGACTCCATCTTGCCGATCGAGCCCTCGGGCCCCGGGTCACCCATCCGCCGGTTCTGGTTGGCCCTGATGTTGGTGAGCCGGTGCACCTCGGCCCTGATCCACAGGCGCATGACCTCGTCGCGAGTGCTCGCGTCACGGCGCTCGTCGGGGAGCTCACCCCAGACCTGCATCAGGTGGGCGATCGTGCCCGAGCCGCGCTGCGGGATGCCGCCGCCGATCGACGTGCGCTCGTTCATGAGCGTCGTGAGCGAGACCCGCCAGCCATCACCCGGGTTGCCGAGCAACTCGTCGTTCGGAATCCGGGTGTCGGTGAAGTAGACCTCGTTGAACTCGGCCTCGCCCGTCATCTGGCGGAGGGGTCGCGTCTCGACGGTCGGTGCCTCCATGTCGACCACCATGGCCGTCAGGCCGGCGTGCTTGACCGCCTCGGGGTCGGTGCGAACCACCAGCAGGCCCCATCTCGACACGTGCGCGAGCGTCGTCCACACCTTCTGCCCGTTGACGACCCACTCGTCGCCGTCGCGGACACCCCGCGACGACAGGCCGGCGAAGTCGGACCCCGAGCCGGGTTCGGAGAACAGCTGGCACCAGATCTCCTCGCACGTGAAGAGCGGACGGAGGTAGCGCTGCTTCTGGTCGTCGCTCCCCCACACGTGGACGGTCGGCCCGCACATGCCGTACCCGATCGGGTTGCGCGCCATGCAGAACGGGCCACCCGCCGCCGAGATCTTCTCGTTGACGATCCGCTGGAGCTTCGGCGACAGACCCAACCCGCCGAACCCCTCGTCGAAGTGCACCCATGCGAGACCGCGGTCGTACTGCTCGCCGAGGAACTCGCGCGCCGGTGTCGTTGCGGGTGGGAACGCCTCGAGCAGCTCCTCGGTGAGATCGCTGATCCGCTGCTCGTCGGACGTCAAGGGTGCATCGATCACGGCCATGAACCCGACGGTAACTTGTGGCCGGCCCGCCGGGCGAGGCGGTGCGGGTGGGGCGCACCGTCGCCTGTCACAATCGACGGTGATGGCACGACGCACCGCCCCGACGATCATCGCGCTGTGCCTGCTCGTGACCGCAGCATGCCGGTCCGATGCCGACGAGACCGGCGACACGCAGGCCGACGAGATCGCCGTCGTGCCGAGCGTCACCGTGCCGGCCGAGCGGCTCACGCCGTTCTGCCAGGCGATGATCGACCTGGCGGACCGCCTCGCCGACGAGCCCGGCGACGCCCGCCAACTGATCATCGACGCGTACGTCGCCATCCTGGACGAGGTGCCCGAGGTCATCGCCGACGACTTCCGGGCCGTCCTCGACGGCCTCCGGGGAGACAGCTCGCCGACCTCGACATCCGCACCGGCTACGTCGCCCACGTCGCCGGCGGCCCCTGGCACGGGGACGACGGTGGCCGACGGCTCGCTGACCGCGTTCGACGCCGAGGGCCGGGTGTCCGACGAGTCGCCCGTCGAACGGGTCAACGACTACGTCCAGTTCACGTGCCGCGACAGCCAGAACAACCCCGGCCCGCCGGCGACCCAGCCGCTGCAGGAGATCCCCGAGACGACGGCCGGCTGAGAGCGCACCGGCGCAGCGGCCCGGGCGCACGGCTGCGTAACATCACCCGCGTGTTCGAACGCACGATCTGGTGGGCCGCCGACGAGGCGTCCACGGTCGTCGTCGTCGACCAGACCCGTCTCCCGCACGAGGCGGCCGTCGCCCGCTGGCGTTGCCTCGACGATGCGGCGGCGGGCATTCGCACGATGCAGGTGCGCGGCGCTCCCCTGATCGGGGTCGCTGCCGCACACGGTCTCGCCCTGGCGATGCACGACGATCCGCGCTCGCTCGACGGCGCGATCGAGCTGCTGGCGGCGACCCGGCCGACGGCGGTCAACCTGCGGTGGGCGCTGGAACGCGGCCGGGCGGTCCTCGAACCGCTCGCGCCGGACGACCGGCCCGAGGTCGCCCGCCGACTCTCGACGGAGATGGCCGACGAGGACGCCGACGCGTGCCGGGCAATCGGCGAGGCGGGGGTCGGTCTACTCGCCGACGTCCACGAACGGACGGCGCGGCCGGTCCAGGTGCTGACCCACTGCAACGCAGGCTGGCTGGCATGCGTCGAGTGGGGCACGGCGACGGCACCCGTCTACGTCGCCCATGAACGCGGCATCCCGGTGCACGTCTGGGTCTCGGAGACGAGACCGCGCAACCAGGGCGCGGCGCTGACCGCGTGGGAGCTCGGCCACCGCGGCGTGCCGCACACGCTGGTGGTCGACAACGCGGCGGGCCACCTCCTCCGCACGGGGATGGTCGACCTGGTCGTCGTCGGGGCGGACCGGATCGCCCGCAACGGCGACGTCGCGAACAAGATCGGTACGGCGCTCAAGGCGCTCGCCGCCCGCGACGCCGGCGTGCCCTTCCTCGTCGCCGCACCGCGGTCCACCTTCGACCCGCAGACCGCCGACGGCGACGCGATCCCGATCGAGGAGCGTGACGACGACGAGATCCTCACCGTCAACGGCCGTCCGATCGCGCCGCCCGGGACGCGAGCCCGCAACTGGGCGTTCGACGTGACCGCGGCCCGCCTCGTCGACCGCTACGTGACCGACCGCGGCGTGCTGGAGGCGAGCGAGATCACGGGGTGGTTGCGTGGCTGACGCACTCGACGAGTCGGAGGCCCGCGGGATGCTCGTCGACGCAGCGCGACGCCTCGATGCCGCCGGTCTCAACGTGAACGCCTCCGGCAACCTGAGCGTGCGAACCGCGCGAGGCGTGCTGGTGACGCCGTCGGGAATCCCACCGGATGAGATGGTGCCCGGCGACGGCGTCGTCCTCGCCCCCGACGGTGCGCCGGTCGAGGGGCGGGTGCCGACCAGCGAGTGGCGATTGCACCTCGAGCTGCACCGTCGGCGCCCCGAGATCGCAGCGGTCGTGCACACCCATTCGCCGGAGGCGACGGCGGCGGCGGCGGTGGGCCGGCCGGTCCCGGCCGTGCACTACGTCGTCGCCCGATTCGGCGGCCGGGAGCTGCCGTGCGCGCCGTACGCGACGTACGGGTCGGCCGAGCTCGCCGCCAACGTCGCCGAGGCGCTCGGCGCCCGCGGGACGGCGTGCCTGATGGCCAACCACGGTGCCGTTGCGCTCGGCCTCAGTCTCGAGTCGGCGGTCGCGCTCGCACTCGACGTGGAGTGGTTCTGCGGTGTGCACCGCAGGGCACGTCAGCTCGGCGAGCCGCTCGTGCTGGCCGACGACGAGGTCGACAGGGTCAGCCGGCTGTTCGAGGCCTACGGCCAGCCGTAGAGGGGGCTCCGCCCGTGGCGCCAGGTGCGAAGCGCCCGGCTCAGTCGAGGCGTTCGAGTAGCTGGTCGCGGATGCTGACGCCGGGCTCGCGGGCACGGTCGCCGGCCACGCGCCAGCCGAGCCGGCTCGAGTAGAGCAGCGGCGGCTCCTTGAGGCGGCCCTCGACGACTTCCTCGACGCGAGCGAAGATCAGCTCGTGGTCCTCCATCGTCGTGCGCTCGAAGATCCGGCACCGCAACCAGGCGATCGAGTTCGGCACGATCGGCGGCCCCGCAGGGTCGTCCGGCCAGTCGTCCAGGTACTCGGTGAACAGCCGGCGGAACTTGCGGCCCGGATAGCTGAAGTACTGACCTTCGGTGATCTGGTCTCCGGCGAGGATCGACACCGAGAACTCCCCGCTCGCGACCATCAGCGGAAACGTGTCGTGTTTCGGGGACACGCTGGCGAGCACGATCGGCTCGTCGAAGCTGACCTGCGTCACCCAGTGGCTGGTGTAGGCGCGTGCCACGCCCTCGTGGCGGGCGCCGACGACCTCGACGCCCTTCATCATCTGCCCGAGCGAGCGCTTGATCGTTCGATCGATCATCGCGTCAGTAGACCAGCGTGCGGACGCCTCCGCCAAGGCCGGCAGCGAACCGCCCGATGCTCGGTTGAGGATGCTCAGTTGAGGACGGCGAGCGCCTGCTGTGCCTCCACGCGCTCGTCGGCGAACTCGGGGAGGACCTGCCGTGCCTGCATGACGATCGCCAGGCGGACCGCGTCGCCGCGGGATTCGCAGGTCCTGCGCAGGTTGTTGAGCATGCGGGCGATGATCTGCCGATGTGGTGTCGGGTCGAGGAAGTGCTCGGACCACTGGGCCACACCGAGCTGGGCCAGGATGCCGCGACAGCTCTCGCGATCGAGGCCGACCGTGCCGCGGAACGGGTCGACGAACCAGTCGGCGTCGTCCGGGTCGCCGATCAGGAAGTGGCCCGGCATGCCGACGCCGGCGAGCTCGACGCCCAACCGGCGGGCGACTTCGACCCCGATGACCGAGAGGGTGATCGGGATGCCCCTGCGGCTCGCCAGGACGTGGTCGAGGCACGAGTTCTGCCAGCGGTGGTAGTCGGAGCGATCGCCTGCGAACGCACCGCCGCCGAACAGGAAGTCCATCACGCCGTGGCGGGTCGGCGTCGGGCACTCGCCCGCCAGGACGTCGAGCTCGGTCAGTGCCCCGAGGACGTCGAGGCCGGGTTGCAGCGCCGACGACAGCGCCAGCGCCTGCTCGTCGAGGGTGGCGCCCGCGTCGTCCATCGCGATGCGGAACGGCTCGACGCGGCGGACGACCTCGGACTGCGGGTCCCGACCCATGCCCGGACCGTACCGTCGGCTACCGTCCGCGGCCATGTACCCCGGCTCACACCTGGAGACCCAGCCCGACAAGCCCGCCGTCGTCATCGCCGACTCGGGTTGGACGCAGACGTTCGCCGAGCTCGACGCCGCCGCGAACCGGCTCAGCCGGCTGTTCAGGGCAGTCGGGCTCCAGCCCGGCGACCACGTCGCGCTGTGCATGGAGAACCACCCCCGCTACATCGAGATCCTCTGGGGTTGCGAGTACGCCGGCCTGATCTACACCGCCGCCTCGTCACGTCTCACCACCGACGAGCTCGCCTACATCGTCAACGACTGCGAGGCTCGGGTCTTCATCACCTCGAGGTACAAGTCCGACCAGGCTGCCGCGATCGTCGACCAGACCCCGAAGGTCGAGCTGCGATTGATGCTCGACGCCACGATCGACGGGTACGAGAGCTACGAGTCGGCGGTCGAGGCACAGTCGGCGGAACCGCTCGAGGAACGTATCGCCGGCACCGACATGCTCTACTCGTCCGGCACCACCGGTCGACCGAAGGGCGTGTTGCCGGCGTTCGAACCCGAGCCGCTCGAGGAGCGGGTGACCGGCGTCGCCGGTCTGATGCAGATCCTGTTCGCGCTCGACGGCACGAAGACCTACCTCTCCCCTGCGCCCATGTACCACGCGGCGCCGCTCCGGTTCTGCATGGCGACCGTGGCGGTCGGCGCCACGCTGGTGATCATGGAGCGGTTCGACGCCGAGCTCTACCTGAAGTACGTCGAGCGGTACCGAGCCACCCACAGCCAGGTCGTACCGACGATGTTCGTCCGCATGCTGAAGCTCGACGCGGACGTCCGCGAGAGGTACGACGTGTCGTCGCTCGAGTGCGTCATCCATGCCGCGGCTCCCTGCCCGATCCCGGTCAAGAAGCAGATCATCGAGTGGTGGGGCCCCGTTATCCACGAGTACTACGCGGGGACCGAGGGGAACGGGTTCGTCTACTGCAACAGCGAGATGTGGCTGGCGCACGAGGGCACGGTCGGCACCCCGATCAACTGTGTCGTGCACATCGTCGGCGAGGACGGCGAAGAGGTGCCGCAGGGCGACGTCGGCACCGTGTACTTCGAGGGCGGTAGCACCTTCGAGTACCACAACGACCCCGAGAAGACGGCGAGCTCACGACATCCCAAGGGATGGTCGACGCTCGGTGACGTCGGCTACCTCGACGCCGACAACTTCCTCTACCTCACCGACCGCAAGGCGTACATGATCATCTCGGGCGGCGTGAACATCTACCCGCAGGAGGCCGAGAACGTGCTGACGATGCACCCCGCCGTGGTCGACGTCGCCGTGTTCGGCGTGCCGCACGACGAGTTCGGTGAGGAGGTCAAGGCGGTCGTGCAACCCCGCGAGATGCCGATCGACGACGAGGCGGCGCAGATCCTGGCAGCCGAGCTGATCCAGTACTGCCGCACCCAGCTCGCCGACGTCAAGTGCCCGCGCTCGGTCGACTTCCGTGAAGAGCTCCCCCGCCATCCCACCGGCAAGCTCTACAAGCGCCTGCTCAAGGACGAGTACTGGCAGGCCGCCGGCCGAGCGATCTGAATCCTCGTCAGCGTGGGGACGCCGCCGACGGGCGACGGTCCCGGACGCCGCGATCACGTCGATATCTGTCATGATCCGTTGGTGGCGGTGCATCCGTTTCTCGACTGGCCGGGGCCGATCGCGTTCGCCCACCGCGGTGGCACCAGCGAGCATCCCGAGAACACGATGCCGGCGTTCGGGCACGCCGTCGATCTCGGGTACACGTATCTCGAGACCGACGTGCACGTGACCAGCGACGGCGTGCTCGTCGCGTTCCATGACGCCGACCTCACCCGCACCTGCGGTCGCCCCGGCGTCATCGACCGACTTCCATGGAGCGAGGTGTCGACCGCGCGGGTCGACGGACGCGAGCCGATCCCCTTGTTCGAGGATCTGATGGAGCAGTTCCCCGACGCCCGGGTGAACGTGGACTGCAAGGCCGACAGCGCAGTCGACGCCCTGGTCGCATCGCTCCGCCGGCTCGACTGCCTCGACCGCGTCTGCATCGGGGGGTTCAGCGACCGCAGGCTGCGGCGGTTGCGCTCGCTGCTCGGTGACGGTCTCTGCTCGAGCTTCGGGCCGGCGCAGATCGCCGCGCTCCGGTACACCGGGCGTGTCCCCTGGGGCGGGCAGGCCGCACAGGTGCCGGTGCGACAGGGCCCGGTCACGATCGTCAACGAGCGCTTCGTCGACCGCGCGCACCGCGGTGGACTCCAGGTCCACGTGTGGACGATCGACGACCCGGCCGAGATGCGCCGGCTGCTCGACCTCGGTGTCGACGGGCTGATGACCGATCGACCGGCGGTCCTCAAGCAGGTGCTGGTCGAACGCGGCGAGTGGCACTGACGGCGCCGGTCACGCAGAGCGACGCCGGGTGGCGGCCAGCCACCACACCTCGGCGACGATCAGGCCGAGCGCGCCCACCAGGGTGACGGTCGGACCGACGCCGATCCGCAGCAGTCCGACATCGGGTGCCAGCCGGATCGCGAACGCCGTGCCGCCGGCGTAGAGCGCAGCACCCGGCAGCAGCAGGCGCCGCACGATCATGACCTGCGGGGTCTCGTGCGACCACCAGACGGCGACGACGCTGAGCACGACCAGCAACGGCACCAGGGGCCACAGGCGGAGGGCCCAGCCGACCGGTCCGTCCGGCGAGAAGCCGAGGCGATCGACGATGTCGAACGTCGCATAGCTCGACCGATCGGCCGAGCCGGACCGCACCCACGGGAGGAACGTCCCGACGATCGTGACGATCCCGGCGACCGTCACGAGCGTCGGCGCGACGTGCGGCCGATCGATCACGTCCGGAGCGTACGCCGAGCCTACGGTCTGCCTCATGACCCACGTTCCGCACAGCAGCATCCGGGGCACGCGGCACATGGTGGCCTCCGCCGATCAGTTGGCCAGCCGGGCCGGGTCGCTCACCTTCGAACGCGGTGGCAACGCGGTCGACGCTGCGATCGCGACGAATGCCGCGATCGCCGTCACCGGACCCCATCTCTGTGGGATGGGCGGTGACCTGTTCGCATTGGTGCACACCGGTGACGAGGTGGTCGCGCTCAACGCCAGCGGGCGAGCCGGTTCGGGCGCCGACGCCGCCGTGCTCCGTGACACCGGCCACGACACGATGCCGTTCCGCCATGACGTCCGATCGGTCACGATGCCCGGTTGCGTCGACGGCTGGCTCGCGCTCCACCAGCGGTTCGGCTCGCTCGAGCTCGATGAGGTCCTCGCGCCGGCGATCGACCTGGCCGAGCACGGCTTCCCGGCCAGCCCGCTGCTCGCCGGTGCCTCCGCCCACCTCGACGGCGCCGGCCGCGACCAGCTCGGCGAGCTCGCCCACCAGGCGACGGCGGTCGGTGCACCCGTGCGGCTGCCAGGTGTCGCACGCGCGCTGCGATCGATCGTGGCGCGTGGCCGCTCCGGCTTCTACGAGGGCGAGTTCGGCGAGGGATTGCTCGGCATCGCTGCCGGCTACTTCAGCTCCGAGGACCTGCGGACCGCACAGGCCGAGTGGGTGGCGCCGCTGACGGCCTCGTGCTTCGGTGTCGAGCTGCACACGATCGGCCCGAACTCGCAGGGCTACCTCACGCTCGGCGGGGCGCTGCTGGCGGATCGGCTCGACCTCCCCGGCGACCCCGACATCGCGCACTCGGTCCACCTGCTGGTCGAGTGCGCCAAGCTCGCCGGCTTCGACCGGCCCGACGTGCTGCACGAGCACGCCGACGGGCGGGCGTTGCTGCGCACGATCGACGCACGTCACCACCTGCTCGACATGGAACGCAGCTCGGACTACCGCACCCCGCATGGCGCCGGGGACACCACCTACCTGTGCACCGCCGAGGCCGGCGGGCTCGCCGTCTCGCTGATCCAGTCGAACGCGTCCGGGTTCGGCTCCTGGCTCGCCGAGCCGAACACCGGGATCAACCTGCACAACCGCGGCCTCGGGTTCAGCCTGGTCGCGGGTCACCCCGCCGAGTTCGGTCCAGGTCGACGCCCGCCGCACACGCTCTCGCCGGCGCTCGCGACGCGGGCCGGCGAGTTCGTGAGCGTCCTCGGTACGATGGGCGGCGATGCGCAGCCGCAGATCCTGCTGCAGCTCGCGGCGCGTCTCTTCCATCACGGCCACTCACCCGCACGAGCGATCAACGCGCCGCGCTGGGCGCTCTCCGGGCCGGTGACCGGGTTCGACACCTGGACCTCTGGCGACGGCCCGGTGCTCGATGTCGAGGGCCACGCCCCCTGGGGCGCAGCGCTCGGCGAGCGCGGACACCGCGTCAACGACGTCGCAGCGTTCGACAGCACGTTCGGTCATGCGCATGCGATCGTCGTGGCCGACGACGGCACCTTGGCCGGTGCCGCGGATCCGAGGACACGAGTCGGGGCGGTGATCGCCCGCTGACGTCAACCCTCGAACGTCGTCGCGACGCGCCGCAGGTAGCTCGACGGGTCGGGCATGTCGAACATCGGGAGGACGAACTCGGAGAAGCCGTGCCGATCGATCAGTCGATCGAGCTGCCGCCGGCACTCGCTGCGCGAGCCGTGGATGATGAACGGCAGCACCCACTCGTCCCGCACGTGCTCTGCCGCAGCCTCGAGCCCGCCGCTCATCGCCGACCTGATGCGAGCCGCGTCGTCGTCGCCGAGCCCGATGCGCTGCTTGATCGCCGGCGGTGCATCGACCAGCCGGTACGTCATGTGCGGGCGGACGAACTCGAGGTCGTCGTCCTCGGTCACGACGACCGTCGAGTACCCCAGCTCGCAGCGCCGACCCGCCGAGCTCGCGGCCTGCTCGATCGACGCGACGGCATCGGCCAGCACGTCCTCGTGGAGGAAGTCGAGCATCACACCGTCGGCGAGCTCGGCACCCAGTTGGAGCACCTTCGGGCCCCGACCGGCGAGCCAGATCTCGATGTCGTGACGGGCGTAGTCGAGCTGTGCGTCGTGCAACGCGGCGAAGTCACCGTCGTAGCTGACGCGCTCGCCCGAGAAGAGTGCCCGGCTGATCTCGATCGTCTCGCGGATCGCCCGCAGCGCGCGGACGCGCCGTAGACCGATCGGGTCGAGGGTCAGGCTGCCACCCGCGCCGATGCCCAGCGAGGCGCGACCGCCCGACAGCTCGTCGAGGCTCGCGATCGCCGCCGCGGTCTGGGCGGGATGGCGCGTGTACGGGTTCGTGATCCCCGGCCCGACCGTCATCCGCTCGGTTGCGCTGGCGATGGCGCTCATCACGACGTGCACGTCGCGGGTCACGAGGCCTTCGTCGTAGACCCGGCAGCGGGAGAAGCCCAGCTGCTCGGCCTCGGCGGCGAGCGTCACGATCGAGTCGATGTCGGTGTCGGGGATCAGGTTGACACCGAGCTCGATCATGCGCCCGGAGCGTATTCGATCGCGATGATCTCGGCGCTGCCGCCCAGTTCCGCCGAGAGCTCGTCGACCAGGGTGCGGTTGGCCGGCTCGACCTTCGTCACGACCACGACGAATCGCATGGCCGGAGCGACGCCCTTCCTGCTCCCCCGCTCGCTCGACAGCACGGCCGCCGCCCGTTGCGGCGTGAGGCGGTCAGCGGGACGGCAGCCCGCCACGGCGGCGACGCGCATCGGCCGGAAGCACTGGTCCATGATCACGCGCCCGAGTGCGTCGGCGCCGATGCAGGCGAGCACGGTCGTCGTGGTGGCAGGGATGACCGGTTCGAACGGGCGCGGCGCCTTGAACGGCTGTCGCCGGGCGCCGTCGGCCTCGACGACGACGTGATCGACGAGCGAGGCGTCGGCGAACCACCGGTCGCAGACCACCGGGTCGACACCGTGCGCCTTGTGGCCGTCCGCGCCATTGCGGACCAGCACCGTGCCGCTCGCGAGTGCCGCCCGCAGGTCTCCGTCCTCGGGCGAGTCGAGCGTCATCAGCCTCCCCGTCTGCGCAGCGCCCATCTTCGTCGTCGTCGTCAGCAGCACGCGTCCGGTCAGCTGCGAGCCGAGCGCGAACAGCGTCGTCGTCTTGCCACCTCCCCCGACGATCGAGATCAGCTCGCGCGGTCCGAGTCGGAGGGACGCAGCGAGGTGGTTCAGCGGGACGGGGACCACGTGAACACCGCCTCGACGACGCCGCCGCCGATCGCCAGCGCCTTGTCGGAGATCTCACGGCACAGCACCGGGTCGCTGCGCGGGTCGATGTCGGCGATCTTCAGGCCTGCCGTCGCATGCATGCCCGGCGCCAACGTCCCCCGTACGACACCGTCGATGGAGGTTCGGATCGGTGCCGAGCCCACGAGCCCGAGCACCTCGCCCTCGGCGACCAGGTCACCGATCGCCACGTGCCAGCTCACGAGCCCCTCACCGGGGGCGCGCACGACCCGCTCGGTGCCGCGCCCGCCGATGACGCCGGGCGTGCCGGTGTCGGGCTGGGCCGACCCCTCCCACAGCACGCGGCCGAGGTGGTGGCCGCGCTGGGTCTCGACGACGGCGTGGCAGTGCGTGCCGACGACGAAGCCGGGTCCGAGCGCCACCACCAACGGGGCATCGTCGATCGTCGTGTCGAGCGGCTCCTTGGCGAGCCGCGCGTCGACCACGATCGGCGCGGCGACGTCGGGCAGTGACGCGCTGACGAGCACGGCGACGTCACCCCTCTCGGCGATCTCGCACGCCTCGCTCGTCGAGGATGCCCGCCGCCCCACGAGGCCCTCGACGTCGACGACACCGTGCTGGACTGCGCTGGACAGCGCCACCGTGCGCCGGATCGACAGCGGCTCGGCCAGCTCGGTGACGATCACCGGGAAGCCGCAACGACTCAGACGCCAGGCGACGCCGGTCGCGAGGTCGCCCCCGCCGCGGATCAGGCACAGGTCAGCTGGCACGCGAGCGCTCGACCACTTCGGCCATGATGCTGACGGCGATCTCCTCGGGGGTCTCCGCCGCGATGTCGATGCCGATCGGCGACGTCACACGACCGAGCGCCTCGGCCGACACCCCTGCGTCGAGGAGCGCCTCGCGAGTCGTCGCCCAGCGCCGCCGGCTGCCCATCACGCCGATGTAGTCAGCGGGCGTGGCTAGCAGCTCGGGCAGCAGCTCGAGGTCGAGCGCGACGTTCCTCGTGACGAGCACGATCGAGGTCCGCGCGTCGACGCCGACCGTAGCGATCGCGTCGTCGATCGTGCCGCCCAGCGCCGTGTCGGCCCGATCGATCTCGCCCAGGACGTCGGGGCGATCGTCCCAGACCGCGGTCCGGTAGCCCATCCAGTCGGCGAGCTCGACGACCGCCTTGCCGACGTGGCCGGCTCCGATGACGAACAGGGTTGCAGGTGGCATCTGTGGCTCCACGTAGAGTTCGACCTCGCCGCCGCACACGCCGGGGTCACCCGAGGCCGGATCGACGAGCGGGAAGGTCAGGTAGCGGGGGCGGCCGTCGCCGAGTGATGCGAGCGCCTCGGCGCGGACCCGGGCCTCCATCTCGCCGCCGCCGACGGTGCCGTTCGTCCGCCCGTCCTGGTAGATCAACATCTTGGCGCCCGCATGACGGGGCACCGACCGGTTGGTCCGCACGACGGTCGCCAGCACCACCGGCTCGCCCGCGCCGATGGCGGCCGCCAACTCGGCGTAGACGTCTAGCCCGCCCACAGACGCTCCGCTTGCTCGTGGAGGGCGGCTCGCAGGCGAGGCGCGTCTGCGCCGATGACCTCGCCGCCGCGCACCCGCCACGATCCGGCGACCATGACGTCGCGCACGTGGGTGTGGTTGCGCCACAGCACCAGCTGCTCGACGAGGTTGTGCGCGTGCGCCGGCGTCGGGAACCGTGCGTCGACGACCTGGAGGTCGGCCGCCCAGCCGGGCTCGAGCCGCCCGACGCGCTCGAAGCCGAGTGCCTGTGCGCCGCCTTCGGTCGCGAGCCCGAGGACCGTTGCCGCCGGCATGGCGCCAGGGTCGCGCAGCCGCGCCTTGTGCAACAAGAAGGCGCCCCGCATCACCTCGAAGACGTCGTTGATGTAGCCGTCGCTGCCGAGACCGATGGTGACCCCGGCGTCGTGCAGCTCGGGAACGGGGGCGATGCCACCCCCGACCTCGCAGTTGGCGAGCGGCATGTGGCTGACACGCATCCCGCGCTCCGCGATCAGCTCCCGCTCCCGATCCGACACCTGGACGCACTGGCTCGCGAGGAAGCTCGGTCCGGCCACGCCGATCGAGTCGTAGAACTCGACGGTGCGCATGCCGTGATGCAGCTGGCTCCACTCCCCTTCGTGCGTTCCCTCGTTGCAGTGCGCGTGGTAGATCGCTCCACGCTCGCCGGCGAGATCGACGGCCTCCCGGATGAACGCCTCGGTGCACGTGAAGACGGTGTGCCAGCTCATCGCACCCTGCACGAGCCCCGCACCGCTGTCGTCGTCGATCAGCCGCACGTTCTCGTCGAGGCCGAGTCGCGCAACCTCGGGTCCCGCCCGTTCGGTCGCCTCGAACGACAGCAGGCCGCGCAACCCGAACCGCTCGACAGCAGTCCGCTCGACGAACAGCGCGTCGGGGGGCGCGTGTGGCGCCTCGAGGATGTCGAAGAACCCGGTCGTACCCGATCGCAGCATCTCGAGGCACGCCCATTCGGCGGCGACCCGGATCATCTCGTGGTCGAGTCGATCCTCGACCTGCGGCCACCAATAGTCCTCGAGGAAGCTCCAGAACCCGTCGGGCTGCGCATCCGCCGGGATGCCGTGGGCCAGGACGCCGTAGAGGTGGACGTGGGCGTTGACGAAGCCTGGCAGCACCACATGGTCGGCCGCGTCGACCACCTCGTCGGCGGGGTGCGCCTCGCGCAGGTCGACCGTCGGGCCCACCGCGTCGATCGTCTCGCCGGCGACCCTGACGCCCCAGTCTCGTCGCGGCTCCTCGCCGGCCGACGTGACCAGCCAGGTCGGCGCGACGATCGTCATGCCGGGTGGAGGGCCTGCCAGACCCGTTCGGGCGTGAACGGCAGGTCGTTGATGGCGACACCCGTTGCGTGGAGGATCGCGTTGCGCAAGGCCGGTGCGACGCCGTCCTTGGGGATCTCGGCGACCGCCTTGGCACCGAACGGGCCCGAGTCCTCCATCGTCTGCACGAGGTAGACCACCGTCTCGGGCACCTCGTCGGCGCGGTAGATCTTGTAGGGACCGAACGACGCGTTCGACACCCGCCCCTCGTCGTCGAAGGCGAACTCCTCGCAGTGGGCGTAGCCGAGCGCTTGGATCATGCCGCCCTCGACCTGGCCGCTCGCCGTGATCGGGTTGATCGCGACGCCGCAGTCGACGGCCATCACCAGCTTCACCACCGTGACCTGCCCGGTCTCGACGTCGACCTCGATCTCCGCCATCTGGGCCGCGAACGGCGGCGGGCAGTCGGGCGACACGTACGACGCGGTGCCCATGATCTGCTCCTGCTCCTGCCAGTGCAGCGAGTCGAGGGCGATCTCCTCGAGCGACACCGACCGCCCGTCGGGCGCGTGGGCACGGCGGTCGCGCAGCTCGATCGTGCAGGGCTCGTCGACGCCGAGCAGCATCGCCGCCCGCTCCTTGAGCCGCTTGCGGACCGCTTCGGCGGCTCGCATCGCCGCGGTGCCCGAGATGTAGGTGGTCGAGCTGGCGTAGGCGCCGGTGTCGAACGGCGTCATGTCGGTGTCGCTGGAGTAGACCTTGATGTCGTCGAGCGGGACGCCGAGCACCTCGGCGGCGATCTGGCCGAGCACCGTGTCGGCGCCCGTGCCGAGGTCGGTCGCACCGACCAGCATGTTGAACGAACCGTCGTCGTTGAGCTTGATCGAGCAACCGCCCATGTCGAGGAACGGGATCGCGGTGCCGTGCATGCAGAAGGCGAAGCCGATCCCGCGCCGGATGTTCGGCCGATCGGGCGGTGCCACCCAGTCGGGATCGTCGCGCCGGTGCCAGCCGATCTCGCGCTTGGCTTGCGCGACGCACTCCTCGATGCCGTCGGACATGATCTTCGGGTACTCGTCGAGCTCGCCCTCGACCACTGCCCGTTCGCCCAGGTGCGGTGCGATGTCCATCTCGGACCCGGTCGTGACCCAGTTCTGCCGCTTGAACTCGATCGGGTCGCGGCCGAGCTCGCGGGCGACGTCTTCGAGATGAGCTTCGAGCGCGAACTCGGCCTGCGGGGCGCCGTAGCCGCGATAGGCGCCGGGAACCGGGATGTTCGTGTACACGACGTCGCAGTGGAAGCGCTTGTTGGGGCTGTTGTACTGGCTCAGACCCCGCATGCCCGAGACGGTCTGCACGGTGTAGCCGTGCGTGCCGTAGGGGCCGGTGTTGCCGATGATGTGCAGGTCCTGCGCGACGATCGTGCCGTCGGCGGAGACGCCGGTCCGGTACGTCAGCGTCTGCGGATGCCGCGTGCGGCTCGACACGAACTCCTCCTCGCGGGTGAGCTCGAGCCGGCACGGACGGCGCGTCGCGATCGTCAGGTGCCCGACGATGTCCTCGATCAACATCTCCTGCTTGGCTCCGAAGCCGCCGCCGATGCGCGGCTTGATGACCCGGATGTCCTTGACGTCGCGGCCCAGCAGCGGGGCGACCATGCGCCGCGTGTGGAACGGCACCTGCGTAGCGGTGCGGATGACGATCCGCTCGTCCTCGTCGATCCAGGCGATCGAGATGTGCGGCTCGATCGGGCACTGCTGCACCTGATGCACGCGGAACGTCTGCTCGAAGACGTGGTCGGCGCCTGCAAGGGCCGCATCGACGTCGCCGCGCTGCGCGGCGATCTGATGGACGACGTTGCGCGAGGCGTCGAAGATCTCCTCGGTGTCGTCTTCGTCGTGGATGACCGGCGCCTCGGGCAGCATCGCATCACGTTCGTCGTAGACGGCCGGCAACACCTCGTAGAGCACGTCGATGAGGGCGACGGCTTCCTCGGCGATCTCCTCGGTCTCGGCGGCCACGACTGCGACCCGGTCGCCGACGTAGCGGACCTTGGTGTCGAAGCTGACCTGGTCGTGAGGGTGCGGGTTCGGCCAGCTCTGGCCGCCCGATGCGTACTTCACGCGTGCGACGTTCTTGTAGGACAGCACCGCATGGACGCCCGGGAGGGCGAGTGCCTTCGAGTCGTCGATGTCGAGGATGCGGGCATGAGCGTGCGGGCTGGTGAGCAGCCTGGCGACGAGCATCCCCCGCAGGTCGATGTCGTCGGTGAACGCCGGGTTGCCCTTGGCGAGCTTGACGGCGTCGACCTTGACCTCGGGCTTCCCCACCACTGCCATGTCGGGAACGTCCCTCGACGGGATCAGCCGGGGAACGGCGCGGCTCGCGACCGGCGGGTGGTCGTCGGGGTCGTAGGGCGCGGCGTGCGTGCCGTCGGTGAGTGGCGGCACGATCTCGGGCGCAAACGGCGGCGGCGCCTCGCCGCGGAGCGTCGCGGCAGCCCGTTGCACCGCCTCGACGGGCTTCACGTACGCCGTCTCGCGGTCGAGGATGCCCGAGAGCATGTCGCGGATCACGGGCTCGGACGGATCGGGATCGCGTTCGAGCAGGGCGATGGTGCCGAGGACCATCGCGCCCGCCGAATAGCCCGACTGGAACGCGCCGACGGCCGTGAACGCCGCCTGCACGGGGTGCAGGTCGCGCTCGGTGTTCAGCGCCTCGACGGTCGTCACCCGGTGACCGCCGGCCTGGGCGGCGAGGACGACGTCGCTGCTGGCCAGCCGGCCGTCGAGGAGGACGGCGGCAGCGCCGGTCTCGCCGGACGGCGACCCGTACTTCACGCTGAACATGCCCAGGCGCCGCAGCACGGTGCGCAGCGACTCCCACGGCTCGCACGCCACGGTGGTCGAGGTTCCGTTGAGCTCGAACGTGACATCCATCAGCCGAGCTCCTCCACGACGCGGGCCGCCAGTACGCGGGCGAGCTCGAGCCGGTACACCGAGCTCCCGCGGAAGTCGCCGTCGGGGCTGAGGTCGGCGGTCGGCTGCGCGGCGTCGACCAGCACCGGTCGGCCGGCGACACCGGTGAGCGCGAGGTGGATGCCGTCGGCTGCGCGCCGTCCGACGGCCGCCACGATCGGCGTGTCGGCCGGGGTTCGGCCCGTCACGGCCAGGCTGCCCTGCCCGCTCGCGTCGATCGAGACGCCCGTGACGAGAGCACCGGGCGGCACGCCGACCGCGAGCACGACCGCGAGCGGCACGTCCTCGGCGCCGGCCAGGTGGGCCTCGGCGTCGTGCACGAGCAGCGCCGCGAGCAACGTGCTGTCGGCGTCGCCCTCGGCGACGGTTCCACCCACAGTGGCCAGCGTGCGCAGCGTCGAGGGCAGCTCGGCCCGAGCGGTGCGGGCGACCAGGTCGGGTGTGACGGGGTCGTCGGCGAGCGCGTCGAGCGTGGTCATCGCCCCGATCCGGAGCCGGCCACCGGCGTCGTCGACGCCGGCCAGACCGAGCGCCTGCAGATCGACGACCTCGACGAGCGGCCGCGCCCGATCGGCGTTGACGACCGTGCCGCCCGCGAGCGGGATCCGATTCGATTCGGCCAGCAGTGACAACGCCTCGTCGAGGGTGTCGGGCCGGTGATATGCAGCGACCAACGGCACGCGAAGCACTCCGGTTTCAGATCGGGCTCGCCCGCCAGGCGGTCGAGCGGACGATGCTTGTCTCGCGATCGACGCTACACCAGGCCGTCGGCGACGGCAGAGTGGGCTCCCGTCCACGCGGGCCGGTCGGCCCTGGTGCCGGTCGCGAGCGGTCTGCCACCATGAACCGCAACGAGCCGAGTGGAGATCGATGTCGATACTGGAGCTGAAACGAGTCTCGAAGGTCTACCCGGGTGGCCACGTTGCCGTGTCCGACCTCGACCTCGCGATCGACGACGGCGAGTTCTTCGTGCTCGTCGGCCCCTCGGGCTGCGGCAAGACCAGCGTGCTGCGCATGGTCGCGGGGCTCGAAGAGGCGACCGCCGGCGACATCCTGATCGACGGCGAGCGTGTCAACGACGAGACGCCCCAGGACCGCGACGTCGCGATGGCCTTCCAGCAGCACGCGCTCTACCCGCACATGACCGTGGCGGAGAACATCGGCTTCTCGCTGCGGGTGCACCACGTCCCCAAGGCCAAGATCGACGAGCGCGTCGCCGAGGTCGCCCGCACGCTCGACCTCGTCGACGTGCTCGACGAGAAGCCGCGACGGCTGTCTGGCGGCCAACAGCAGCGCGTCGCGATGGGACGGGCGATCATCCGCGGCCCGCGTCTGCTGCTGATGGACGAGCCGATGTCGAACCTCGATGCCAAGCTGCGCACCGAGGCCCGCTTCGAGATCCTCAAGATCCAGCACCGCCTCGGCGCCACGACCATGTACGTCACGCACGACCAGGTCGAGGCGATGGCGATGGGCGATCGCATCGCGGTGATGCGCGACGGCGTCATCGTGCAACGCGGCCTGCCGATGGACATCTACACCGAACCGGTCGACCTGTTCGTCGCCCAGTTCATCGGCTCGCCGATGATGAACGTCTACCTCGCCTCGGTCGAGCGAGGTGACGGCAGCACCGACGACGCCCTCGAGCTCCGGTTCGCATCGTTCGACATCCCGCTCGACCGTTCAGTGCTCGACCGCCACCCGTGGCTGCACGACTCGGTCGGCCGCGAGGTGGCGGTCGGCATCCGGCCCGAAGACCTCGAGCGCGCTCCTGACGGGCCGATCGTGGCGAGCGTCACGTTCACCGAGACCCTCGGCCCCGACCAACTGGTCCACGGCACCATCGAGGCCGTCGCGGTGCACCAGCGCGGATCGCGTGTCGAGGTCGAGGACGATGCCGAACCCGGCGAGGGGATCCCCAACCACGCCACGGTGCGGTTGATCACCGACTCGCACGACTCGATCGGGATGTGGGCGCCGCTGCGGCTGCAGCCCGACACGTCGCGCCTCTACTTCTTCGATCTGCAGACCGGCCGGAGGATCTGAGTGCGACGCTCGCTGCTCAGCGGGGCAGCGGGAGACCCGCCCGCCCGAACAACGCCCGCGCGTGCTGGCGCCCCTCGTCGGCGAGCACGGCGTCGTCGATGCCGGGCACCACGCCGTCGCGCAGCCGGAAGCGTCCGTCGACTACGACGTGGCGGACGTCGTGCGGCATGGCGTTGAACACGAGAGCGCTCGGCACGCGGTGTACCGGAGCGACGAACGGGGACGTCAGCTCGACCACGAGCAGGTCGGCCCGTCGCCCGGGTTCGATCGACCCGAGGTCGTCCGGGGTCCCGAACGCCGCCGCCCCACCGCGGCAGGCCATGTGCAGCGCGTCCTCGGGCTGAAGTGCCATCGCGTCGAGCCGGTGCACCTTCTGCAGCAGCACCGTCGACTTGAGCACCTCGAACATGTCCTGGCGGTTGTTCGAGCCCGGGCCGTCGCTCGCGAGCGCGATCGTGATCCCCCGCTCGCGCATCTCGACGATGCGTGCGACGCCGGAAGCGAGGTACATGTTCGACACCGGGCAGTGCACGACGATCGAGCCGGTCTCGGCGATGACGTCGAGCTCGTCGTCGTCGAGCCAGATGCTGTGGGCGAGCTGCATGTCGGGGCCGAGCACGCCGAGCCCGTACAGCCACGGGATGTGACGCAACCCACGATCCTCGAGGCTCATGTCGACCTCGGCCTTGGTCTCGGCACAGTGGATGTGCGTCCCCCTCCCCCACGATCTCGAGGCGGCCACCGTCGCCCGCATGGCATCGTCGGAGCAGCCCCACGGGATCAGCGGCGCCATCTCGACCCGCATCCGGCCGTCGTCGTGACCGTCCCACTTGGCGTGCATCTCGCCGGCCCGCTCGATCGCGACGTCTGCCGACTCGATCATCGCATCGGGATAGCGGCTGTCGGCCCAGCCGTGCGCGAGCAGGAAGCGCACGCCGAGCTCGTCGGCGGCCCGGCACACGGCATCGTCGATCTCACCGGCCCGCTCGCCGGTGTGCACGTACTGGTGATCGATGACCGTCGTCGCACCACCGCGCAGGTTCTCGACGATGCCGACCTTCGCCGCGTGGTAGGCGATCTCGGGGTCGAAGTGCTGGGCGCCCGGCCAGATGTAGTCGCGCAGCCAGTCGAGCAGCGGCTTGTCGTCGCCGAGCCCGCGGAAGAACGTCTGGAACAGGTGCGTGTGGGCGTTGACCATGCCGGGCATGACCGCGCAGCCGGTGGCGTCGACCACCTCGCCGGCGGTGGCGGCGAGCTCGGGCGGAGGCTCACCGGCGCCGACTGCGGCGATGCGGCGGCCGTCGATCGCCACCCAGCCAGGGTCGTGGATGGTGAACTCGTCGTCGACCGTGACGACGGCCCCACCGGTGACCAGGGTTGTGGCGGCGTCGTTCATGGAACCATCATGACGCGCCGCTCACGACGGCTCCCAGTGCGCGAACGCGTCGATGACCGGCTTGATGTCGTCCATCATCGGGTAGAGGACCGGGCATGTCACCCCGGCCTCGACGTACTCGGCGACCTTGCGACGGCATTCGTCGGAGGTGCCGACCGCCATCAGCGAGCGGACGAGGTCGTCGGGGATGAGATGGGCGGCCTTGCGGTAGTCCGCCTCGGTGGCCGGCCAACCGACGACCGCCTGCACCCGATCCACCAGCTCCGGATCGGCGCCGCTCGCCTCCATGATGTGCGGCTCGGTGCCCAGGTAGTAGGCGACCAGCGACTTGCCGGTCATCACCGCTTCGGCCGGGTCGTCGTCGCTCAGCGAGCACACGAGCAGTTCGGGCCGGTCGACGTCGTCGATCTTCTTGCCACCCCGGCTGGCGCCGGCCTCGACCTTGGTGACGGCGTCGCGGATGTAGTCGACCGAGACGACGTAGTTGAGCACGACGCCGTCGCAGATCTCGCCGGTCAGCTCGAGCATCTTCGGCCCCGTCGCACCGATGTAGATCGGGATGTCGCGTGGGCCCGTGTCGCCGTAGGCGACGTCGAGGCGGACCCGATCGAGGCGGACGAACTCGCCGTCGTAGCTGACCTCCTCCATCGTGAACAGCGCCCGCAGGGCCTCGACGTGCTCTCGCATCGCCCGCAGCGGCGTGCGACGGTCGGCGCCGACCCTCGATGCGATCGGTTCCCACCAGGCGCCGATCCCGCACATCACGCGGCTCTCGCCGGCCTCGGTGAGCCCACCGAGCTCCCACATCGTGCTCCACGTGGCGGCGATCACGGCAGGGTTGCGGGTCCAGATCGGCAGCACGCCCGACCCGATCCGCAGCTGGCTCGTCTCGGTCAGCAGTGCCGACATCAGCACGACGCAGTCGCGAGCGAGACGGGTGTCGGCCTGCCAGATCTCGGAGAAGCCCCGCGACTCGGCGTACTTCGCCATCTCGATCTCGTACGCGATCGGATGCTTGTCCTGCAGGTACAGGGCCATCCGCTGCGCCATGGCATCGGAGACTATGGCATCGGAGACGCCGGCAACCGGCCCGTCCGGTCGTGCGCCACCGTGGCATCGAACCGACCTGGGCGCGGAACACACGACCGCCGGGACTTGCGGCCGCGACCGAGCCCGGCCCGAGGAGCGCCGATCGGTACGCTGCTGTACGTGGCTGGCGAGGGATTGATCGACCTGATCCGGTCGTCGGTGATCGGGCGCGACGAGATGGTGACCGGGCCGTTCGGGCCGCGGCCCGTCGTGTACGCCGACTACACGGCCTCGGGCCGGTCGCTGTCGTTCATCGAGGACTACATCTGCGACGTCGTCCTGCCGCTCTACGCCAACACCCACACCGAGTCGTCGGGCACCGGGCTGCAGACCAGCCGGTTCCGGGAGGACGCACGCGAGATCATCGGGCGATGCGTCGGTGCGGGTGACGAGCATGCGGTGATCTTCTGCGGCAGTGGCTCGACGGCGGCCATCGCGAAGATGGTCGGCGTCCTCGGGCTGCGCGTGCCCTCGGTGCTCGAGGATCGGCACCACCTCACGTCGCACATCCCGCCCGACGAACGACCGGTCGTCTTCATCGGACCGTTCGAGCACCACTCGAACGAGCTGCCGTGGCGTGAGTCGATCGCCGACGTCGTGACGATCGACGAGGACGAGGACGGCCACGTCGACCTGATGCACCTCGAGGCCGAGCTCGAACGGCACCGCGACCGGCCGCAGCTGATCGGCTCGTTCTCGGCGGCCTCGAACGTCACCGGCATCATGACCGACGTCCGCGCCGTCTCGAGCCTGCTGCACCGGTACGGCGCCATCGCGCTCTGGGACTACGCCGCGGCCGCGCCGTACGTGGGCATCGGGATGGGGTCACCGGCCGACGGCGACGGCTACCTCGACGCGATCTTCGTGTCGCCGCACAAGATGATCGGCGGGCCTGGCACGCCCGGACTCCTGGTCGCCCGCCGTGATCTGTTCCGAAACCGTGTGCCCGACGTCCCGGGTGGCGGCACGGTGGCCTACGTCAACCCCACCGAGCACGACTACCTACCCGAGGTCGAGCACCGTGAGGAGGGCGGCACGCCCGACATCGTCGGGTCGATCCGCGCCGGGCTGATCTTCCAGCTCAAGGAGGCCGTGGGCATCGACACGATCGTGCGTCGCGAGGAGCGGTTCGTGCGACGGGCGATCGATGCGTGGAGCCGACACGACAACCTGTCGATCCTCGGCAGCCGCGAGGCCGACCGGCTCTCGATCGTCTCGTTCGTGGTGCGCGATCACCCGACCGAGGCGGGCGCCGCCCGCTTCCTGCACCACAACTTCGTGGTCGCCGTGCTCAACGACCTCTTCGGCATCCAGTCACGCGGCGGCTGCTCGTGTGCCGGCCCGTACGGTCACCGCCTCCTCGGCATCGACATCGATCGCTCACACGAGTTCGAGCGCGAGGTCAACCGCGGCTGCGAGGGGATCAAGCCGGGCTGGGTCCGCGTCAACTTCAACTACTTCATCGACGACGAGACCTTCGACTACATCGTCGGCGCCGTCGCCCTGGTGGCCGACGAGGGACGTGCGCTGCTCCCCTACTACCGGTTCGAGCCCGACACCGGGTTGTGGCGCCACCGGGACGGCCTCGGCGAGCCACCTCTCTCGCTCCACGACGTGGACTACCTGGCTGGTTCGATGCACTACCAGCGCCGCCCGCACCCGCTGCCGGCCGGCGGACTGAGCGAGTACCTCGACCAGGCGAAGGCGCTGATCGGCGAGTTGACCACCTCGGTGCCCGAGCCGATCGGAGTGCCCGGCACCACCGAGGACTTCGAGCACCTGCGCTGGTTCCGCTATCCCGACGAAGCCTGTGTGTGAACGGTCGCCGACGTCGATGACTCGGCGACCAGGCGCCCGCCCCTGAACGTCTTGCGGTTCGCCGGTGCGTCGGCGATGGCGCCTCGGATGGACGGCGCATCGATCGCGACGAAGTCGGCCGGGTCGCCGCGCTCGAAGCGCACGGGGTCGAGACCGAGCGCTCGGCGCCCGTTGTTGCTGACCATGTCGTAGGCCTCGTCGGGCAGCACGTGACCGGCCATCACCATCAGCGCCGCCGTCTCCAGCGGGTCCGACCGGCCGACCAGGTTGAACGGGTCCTGCACGTTGTCGGCGCCCGCTGCCAGCAGCACGCCGGCGTCACCGAGCGCGTGCAGCGCAGTCAGCCCACGGGGCGGGGCCACGGGGTGATCGCGCCCCTGGAGGAAGAGGTTCGTCTGCGGGAGCGGGATGACGGCGATGCCGGCGCCGGCCACCTCGCGGGCCACCTCGGCCTGCACCTCGGGCGGCTGCATGCCGAGGCTGACGCAGTGGCTCGCCGCGACGCGGCCGCCGAAGCCGGAGTCGGTGACCTGGCGGGCGAGCTCGCGCAGGGTCAGCGACGTGATGTCGAGCGTCTCGTCGACGTGCAGGTCGACCCCGATGCCGGCGGCGTCGGCCCGCGCCAGCGCGTCGGCGATCGATGCGGCGCCGGCCGGCTCGAGCGCAGGGCACCCGCCGACGAGGTCGACGCCCGCTTCGATGGCGGCGGTCATCGCCGAGGCGTTGGCCTCCGAGCCCGGGCCCACGATCGGCGAGTTCGTGAGCGCCACGAGCTGCACGTCCACCAACCCGGCGAACGGCTCGACCGCCTCCTGCGCGGCGACGAGGTGCGCGATGCCGGCCGTCGCCCCCGTGTTGACGTGGCTGCGGACCGCCGTGACGCCGCTGACCAGCAGCTTCTCGAGGGCCGCCCGGATCCGCATCACCATGTCGTCGTGCGTGAACATGCCGGTCTGTGCGGCTGCGATCCACGCGTCGATCGCACCCGGCAGGTCACCGGTCGGATTCGGCACCCGTTCGGCGGTCAGGGCCTTGTCGAGGTGGGCGTGCGGTTCGACCATCGCCGGGAGCAGCAGCCAACCATCGACGTCGACCGCCTCCGAACCGGCTGCGCCGCCGGATGCCGCAGGTTCGACCGGTCGATGGTCGACGATCTCGGCGATACGGCCGGCCTCGATGCGAATGTCGACCCTGCGACCGTCTGTGAGGCGGGCGTTCCGGATCGTCGACATCGACAGCAGCGTAGGCACACCCCGAGAGCGCAGGCGCCTTCGCCGAGGCGTACGCTCGGCGCGTGGCGGAGATGCGGTCGCTGGTGTGTTCGGCGTGCCGACACGAGATCGCGTACGACGACACGGTCGTGACCGTGGGCGGCCGCCGGTTCCACTCGGCGTGCGTGGAGGCGCACCGCGCCGAGCGGCCGACGTCCCAGCAAGCGGTCGGCACGTTTGCGCGCTTCTTCGAGCGGATCGGCCGCGTGCTCGGCCGCTGACTCCACCTACGATCGCTGCATGTCGCGTCGCTACGAGGATCTCACCGGGCCGCAGGTCGCCGAGGTGATCGGCCCCGAGTCGATCCTGCTGCTGCCCGTCGGTGCCGTCGAGCAGCACGGGCCGCACCTGCCGATGTCCGTCGACCACGTGATCGCCCACGAGACTGCGACCGCCGTCGTCGAGCGGGTCGGCGACGAGCTCGACGTCTGGCAGCTGCCGACACTGTCGGTCAGCAAGTCGAACGAGCACGCCTGGGCTGCCGGCACGCTCTGGCTGAGGGCCGAGACGCTGCTGGCCGTGCTCCGCGACCTCGGCCGGTGCCTCGCGACTACCGGCGCCGAGCGGCTCGTGCTCCTCAACGGCCACGGTGGCAACACGACCTTGCTCAACACGGCGCTCCGCGAGCTCCGGCTGGAGTTCGGCTTCAAGACGTTCCTCGTCCACCCGTCGGTTCCGCCCGCGTACGGCGGCACGTCGACCGAGTCCGAGCTCGGCATGGGGATCCACGGCGGCCTCCACGAGACGTCGGTGTTCATGCACCTGCGCCCCGATCAGGTCGACCTGTCGGCGGTCGAACGCAAGGTGCCCGAGGCGCTGGCGCAGAACCGCTTCGTGAAGTTCGGTGGCTCGGTGATGTTCGGTTGGCTGTCGAACGACTTCGATCCCGAGGGCTACATCGGCGACCCGACCGGTGCCACCGCCGAGCTCGGTCAGGAGCTCTTCGAGGCGAACGTCGCTCACCTCTGCGAGCAGCTCGCAGAGATCAAGACGTTCGACTTCGGCCGCTGATCAGCTGCACGTGGACCCGGTCGTCGTCCCCGACCTCGTACGCCAGCGAGCGGCCTCGATGGGCGACCTCGGGACGACCTGGCTCGCCGAGCTGCCCGAGATCGTGCGAGCGGTGGCCGAACGCTGGGACCTCCGGATCGGCGACGTGTACGAGGGAGGCACGGCGTCGCTGGTCGTCGCGGCGAACGCCTCGGACGACACGGCGTGCGTGCTCAAGGTCGCGATGCCGTTCGACGACGCCGCGTTCGACACGTTCGATCGAGCCGTCTACGTCCACCAGGTGGCCGACGGGAGGGGCTGCCCTCGGCTGTTGCGCCACGACGTCGAGCCGCGCGCGCTGCTCCTCGAACGGCTCGGCCCGAACCTCGACCGGCTCGGCTTCGGGGTCCCCGACATCCTGACCACCGTTGCCGACACGCTGCGCGAGTTCTGGCGGCCGGTCGCGTCGGACGCTCCCCTGCCGACCGGCGCCGATCAGGCGAGGGCGCTCGGTGAGTTCATCACCTCGGCCTGGGACGAGCTCGGCCGCCCGTGCCCGCGCATCGTGGTCGACCGTGCGCTCGACCTCTGCCAGTCACGGATCGACGCGTTCGAGCGGTCGGATGCCGTGCTCGTCCACGGTGACGCCCACGGTTGGAACACACTGCAGGCGGACGAGCACGGGTACAAGCTCGTGGACCCCGAGGGTCTCATCTCCGATCGTGCCCACGACCTCGGTGTCCCGATGCGCGAGTACAACGAGCCACTGCTGCAGGGCGACACCGTCGCACTGACGCGGGCACGTGCGAACGAGCTCGCCGAACGATGCGGTGCCGACGAGCAAGCCGTCTGGGAGTGGGGCTTCATCGAGCGGGTCTCGACGGGCCTGGCGAACCTCCTCGACTTCGAGGAGGGTGGCGACGAGTTCCTCGAGGTGGCGCAGCGGTGCTCGTGAGTCCGCTCTTCGGTGCCGCTACCTGCGACTGGAGTACGTTGGGCGGCGACACTCCGTACCTGAGAGGGGACGACCATGCGCCCACGTACTCGAGTTCTCGTCGCGGTCAGCGCTTCGCTGGCGGTGGGGGTTCCGCTCGTCTCACCGTCGTCGGCGGCATCCGGCGGACACCACGCCGAGGCACGGACCGTCGTCGGCGTCGAGTTCCTCGGCGAGGTGGTGGTGCCCACCGGCACGCTGTTCGACGGCACCGAGATCGGTGGTCTGTCCAGCATCACCTACGACCGGGGCCGTGACGTCTACTACGTCGTCTCCGACGACCAGGGCAACCGCCCCACCGGCGATCCGGTCCGCTACTACACCGTCGAGCTGGACATCGACGACGTGAGTAGCAGTCGCGGCGACGATCGCAGCGACGACGCGAGCAGTGACGACGACAGCAGCGACGACGACAGCAGCGACGGTGGCACCCCTGACGCCGGTCTGGAGCTCGAGTTCGAGGACGTCACGCAGCTCTTCGATCGGGGGAAGGTGCCGTTCGCCCCGGGCGGTGTCGACCCCGAGGGCTTCGCACTCGCCCGCGGCGGACAGCTCTACCTGTCGTCGGAGGGCAACTCGCTCGCCGATCCGATCATCGACCCGTTCGTCCGCCGCTACAACCGTCGCGGCAAGGTCACGGCCGAGTTGCCGATCCCCGACTACTACTTCTCGAATGGCGTCGACCGCGGGGTCAGGTTCAACCTCTCGTTCGAGAGCCTGAACCCCACGCCGAACCGGCGCGAGCTCGTCACGGCGGGTGAGGGTGCGCTCTTCCAGGACGGCCCGGCGTCGACGTTCACCAACGGGAGCCTGGCGCGGGTCCTCGTCTACGACCTCCGCGGTCGTGAGCCGGTTACCGAGTACGTGTACGAGGTCGGGCCGTGGGCCGAACCGTCCACCATCTTCGGCGTCAACGGGATCGTCGAGGTGCTCCCGATCGACGACGCCGGCACGATGCTGGTGATGGAGCGCTCGTTCTCCGTCGGCGGGATCCTGGGCGGCGGCACCGGGAACGTCGTGGTGATCAACGAGATCTCGACGGCGGGAGCGACCGACGTGCTCGGCGTCGACGCGCTCTACGACGGTGGCGCACCGATCCCGCTGACACCGGTCTCGCAACGTGAGGTGTTCGCCTTCGACGATCTCGGCATCCCGATCGACAACATCGAGGGCATGACGTTCGGTCCGCAGTTGGACGACGGCCGTCACACGCTGGTGATCGTCAGCGACAACAACTTCAACGCCGGCCAGTTCACCCAGTTCATCGTCCTCGCGTTGGACATCGAACGCGACCGCTGAACACCGAGCCGCTTCGGGGTCAGCGGTCGAGGTGCTCGCTGCACCCGGTGCCGGTCATCGCCAGAGTCCGATCTCGCGCTCGAAGCGGTCCACCAGCGGCGGCACGACGGCGTCGAGCGCCCAGGCGACGTCGGCCCGGTCGGTCAGCTCCTCGCGCCGCGCCCACCTGCCCAGCGTTCGAAGCTCATCGTCGAGGTTCGGGTCGATCTCGCCCCACCGCACCGCAGCTCGATCCCGATCGGTCGTCCACGTACCGTCGTGCACGCTCACCAGGCCGGCCACGGCCAGCAAGGTCTTGCGTGCGATCCGCGTGCCGAGCACCGCGGCGTCGTCGCCGGCCCGATGGCGCGCCCTCCAGCGGCCCAGGTGCTGTTCGATGTCGCCGTTGAACCCCCGCGCCGCCCGTCTGTCGCCTGGATAGCCGGGCGTCGCCGCATGCGTCGTCTCGCCGACGAGCGGCACGCAGTAGTGGCGGAGGAAAACACGGAAGCCGTACGCCTCGTCGCCATCACCTGTGAGGTCGCTCGCTTCGGCAGCGCCGACCTCGACCGACCTGCACACCGATTCGAACCGGACCGTCAGCCCGTCGGAGAGCTCACGGGCGAGGTCGGCACCGAGGTCGATCGCCAGCAGATCGACGTCCGAGGTCCGGAGGATGGCTTGTCCGGTCGCGACCGATCCGTAGAGGTAGAGCATCGCTGACGGGCACCGCCCGAGCACCCAGTCCGTTGCCGCCGCCAGGACCGGCTCGAACGCCGGCGGCACGTTCGACCGCGCCGTGCCGGTCGTGATCAGACCACCGGTGGTCACCCCTTCGAGCGGGTCGCGCATGGCGCCACCATGGCACGCGGCCGGTGTGGAGGTCAGGCCAGTTGCGGGAGGACTTCCTCGGCGAGGCGGTGGAGCTGCGTCTCGACCTTGCGGTAGGGGTCGCCGGGCATGGCAGGGAACAGCGCCAGGTTCTCGATGCCGAGCTCGTCGCGGTACCAGGCGATGGTCTCGGCAACGTCGTCGGGAGACCCGACCACCCACGTGCGCTGGCGGTCCATCGAGTCGTCGAGCGTCGGGATCAGGCCCGGCTTGGCCGGCTTGCCGTCGTCGCCCATGTAGCCCTTGCTCCAGCCGTAGGGGCCGAGGAACTTCCAGAACTCGTCGTGACCGTTGCGCACCGACTCGATCGCCTGCTCGCGCGTGTCCTCGACGCACGTGCACAGCACCAGCATCCGCTTCTCCCCTCGCTCGAGCTCGCGCCCGTGCTTGTCGGCGTAGATCTCGGCGAAGCGCTCCCATCGCATCTTCACGAACGAGTGGTGGTTGTTCCAGAACACACCGCCCCATCCCGACACCGGTACCTGCTCGAGCGTCGGCGGGGACGTGATCGCCTGCCAGATCTCGTACGGGTACAGCGGGCGCGGCACCAACGAGAGCGTCTCGACGAAGCCGCCACGATCGGGGATGCCGGGCGGCGGGAAGTCGAACACCTCGCCGTGGAACGAGAACGACTCGTTGTCCAGCGCCCGGGTGATGACCTCCATCGCCTCGTCGAACATCTTCCGGTTCAGCTCGTCGGCTGCGACCTGGTCGGGGTTGTCGAAGCTGCCGATCTTCGTGCCGAGGGATTCGGCCTCGCGCGGCACGGTCCCTCGCCCCACACCGAGGATGCCCCGCCCGCCGGAGATGTTGTGGAGGGTCGCGAAGTCCTCGGCCAGCTTGAGTGGGTGCCACTGCGGCACGATGTTGAACGCCATGCCGATGCGAAGCCGCTCGGTGCGTTCGGCGAGGATCGCGCCGATCAGCAGGCCGTTCGGGATCACCTCGTAGCCCTCGTACTGGAAGTGGTGCTCGGTCAGCCAGAACGAGTCGAACCCGAGGCGATCTGCGAGCACGCCGACGTCGAGGATCTGCTCGGTCGCCCGCCACACCTCGTGCTGGTCGTAGCGGCGGTCGGTCGGCGCCGGCGGGCCGGCACCCGCATCGGGCATCTCGACACCGCCGAAGAGGAACACCCCAGTGCGCATCTCGCTACTGTAGAAGGCGCCCGATGCGCGGTCGACTCGACGTCGTCAGTCGCTCCTGTCGTGCTCGGTGATGCGCACCCGCTCGAACGCCGTGCAGCTCGCGATCCGTTCGAACGGCCCCATCGCCCTGGCCACCTCGTCGAGCTCGTGCTGTGGGATCGACTTCCAGGCCTCCATCGACTCCCACCAGATGACGGCCTGCACACGATGGACATCGTCGAGGCAGCACCACACTTCCTTCCGCACAAACCCGGGTTGGCGTTCGAGGAAGCGGGTCCAGTGGTGCTCCTCGACGCGGAGCCACTCGTCGCGGCTCTCGGGCGGCACGCTGAACGTGAGGAACTCGACCACCATGGCCTGCGACGCTAGTCGGAGGCACCGTGCCACCCTCCCGGACGGATCTCCTACTGTGACCGGGATGCGGATCGCACAGATCACCGACTGCCACATCGTCGACGAGGGTGCGCTCATGGCGGATCGCGTCGACTCGGCCGATCGGTTGACGCACGTCGTCGATGTGGTGAACGCGTTCCGCCCAGCGGTCGATCTCGTGCTGCTGACCGGTGACCTCGTGAACGACGGCACGAGCAGCCAGTACGACCGGCTGGACACGATCCTCGGCCGGCTGCACCCGCCGGCGGTGCCGGTGATGGGCAACCACGACGATCGATCCGAGCTGCGCGCTCGCCATCCCGACGTGCTTCCCGCCGGCACCCCGGCGGACCCGATCGACTTCACCGTGGACGAGCACCCGCTGCGCATCGTGGTCCTCGACACCACGATTCCGGGCGAGCACCGGGGCATGCTCAGCGACGACCAGCTGTCATGGCTCGACGACACGCTCGCCGATCGACCTGACCACCCGACGATCATCGCCCAGCACCACCCGCCGTTCCGCACGGGCCTCGAACGGATGGATGCGTACGGGCTGACCGGATCCGCCGAGGAGGCGGCGGTCGTGCAGCGCCACCCACACGTCGAAGCGGTCGTGTGCGGCCATCTGCACCGGACGATCCACACCCGATTCGGCGGCACCGTGGCGAGTTGCTGGCCGGCGACGGCGGCCCAGCTCCACCTCGGGCTCGACGACGGGCCGGTCGCCTACACCGATGCGCCGCCTGCGTTCGCGCTCCACGATTGGGACGCGCGATCTGGTCTCCGTTCGCACGCGGTCGAGGTGGGCGGCCACGACCGATGGATCCCGAGCTGGAGCGAGCATGTTCCGGTTGTGTGAACGGCCCGTGAACCGTCGCGCCGCGACGGGGCTTCGTGGTGAGGCGCCGGATCGCGCGGGCTACGGTGCATCTGCGATGCGGTACAGGGGCGAGCGAACGGGTCGGGATCGGTGTCGGTGACCAGCGCCGTGGGCACCGAGTCCCTGTCGTTCCAGGGCATCGGGATGGTCTTCCCCGACGGCACCGAGGCCGTGCGCGACGTCTCGTTCGACGTCAGCAAGGGCGAGTTCGTCACCATCGTCGGCCCCTCCGGCTGCGGCAAGTCGACGCTGCTGAAGATCGCCTCGGGTCTCCTCGAGCCGACCTCCGGCACCGTCGAGGTCGATCGACAACGGATCGGCTACGTGTTCCAGGACGCGACGCTGCTCCACTGGCGCACCGTGCTCGGCAACGTCGAGCTGTTCGGCGAGCTCCACGACGTCCCCAAGGACGAGCGCCGACGGAAGGCGCACGAGGCGATCCAGCTCGTCGGGCTGTCGGGGTTCGAGAACCACTACCCGAAGTCGCTCTCGGGCGGCATGAAGATGCGGGCATCGCTCGCCCGCACGCTGACGCTCAGCCCCCCGGTGTTCCTGTTCGACGAGCCGTTCGGCGCGGTGGACGAGATCACCCGAGAGCACCTGAACGAGGAGACGCAGCAGCTCTTCCAGAGCGAGGGGTTCGCCGGCCTGTTCATCACCCACAGCATCAGCGAGGCGGTGTTCATGAGCACCCGGGTGCTGGTGATGTCGGCACGGCCCGGCCGGATCGTGGCCGAGTTCGAGGTGCCGTTCGAGTACCCGCGATCGCCCGAGCTGCGGTTCGACGCCGACTTCGCCCGGCTGAGCGGCGAGATCTCCCACGAGCTGCGAGGATCCCACGCATGACGGTCACCGATCAGCAGGCCGGCACCGGCGCGACGCCCACCAACGTGTCGCTCGACGACGTGCCCGTCGTCCCCGCCGGGCCCAGCCGCGCGAAGACGATCGCGCTCAACGTCCTGCCGCCCGTCGTGCTCGGCATCCTGGTGCTGGCGGGCTGGTACTTCGTCTCGTATGTCATGCTCGACGACACCCGCCGCTTCCTGCTCGAGCCGCCGCATCTCGTGCTCGAGGTCGGGTTCCTCGACTGGGACAACTTCTCCGAGATCCTCCAGGGCCTGTGGTCGAGCACCAGGGTCGCCGTCATCGGCCTCACCATCTCGATCGCGATCGGGTTCTCGCTTGCGATCATCATGAGCCAGTCGAAGCTGTTCGAGCGGGCGATCTTCCCGTACATGGTGACGCTCCAAGCGATCCCGATCCTCGCGATCGTGCCGCTGATCAGCTTCTGGTGGGGCACGGGGCAACGCTCACGCGTCGTGGTGTGCATCATCATCTCGCTCTTCCCGATCATCGTGAACACGCTGTTCGGGCTGCAGTCGGCCGAGCGGGGCATGCACGACCTGTTCACCCTCCACCGCGCGTCGCGGCTCACACGGCTGCGCAAGCTCATGTTCCCCGCCGCACTGCCGGCCATCTTCGCCGGCCTCCGCATCTCGGCCGGCCTGTCGGTGATCGGTGCGATCGTCGGCGACTTCTTCTTCGGCCGCGGCGACGTGGGCATCGGCCAGCTGCTCCGCCGCTACGCCAACAACCTCGACGGCGAGCAGCTGCTGGCCTCGGTGATCATGTCCTCGGTGCTCGGTGTGGCCGTCTTCCTGCTCTTCGGCTGGATCCAGAACCGTGTGATCGGCAAGTGGTACGACGCGGCCGGCGCGTGAGCCACGACATTCTCAACCACCCACTGCATCGAACGAACCCTGGGGAGGGGTCATGAAGAGGAACAGACGATCACGGATCGTTGCAACCGTGCTGGCCTTCGGTGTCATCGCCGCCGCATGTGGCGACGATGACGACGACGCGACCGACACGACCGAAGCCGAGACCACCGACGCCGACGACGGAGCGGACGGCGACACCACCGACGGCACCGACGCAGACGCCGACGCGGACGCCGGTGATGGTGGTGGTGAGTCGGCGGTGGGTGTTGATCTGTCGGGTGTGTGTCCGAGTCCGTTGGTGGTGCAGACGGATTGGTTCCCCGAGGCTGAGCACGGGATGCTGTACGAGTTGATCGGTGACGATTACACGGTCGATACGGACAACAAGATCGTGTCGGGTTCGATGGTGTTGGGTGGTCAGGATCTGGGGATCGATTTCGAGGTCCGCACGGGTGGTCCGGCGATCGGGTTCGCGCCGGTGGCGTCGTACATGGCGACCGATGATTCGATCCATCTCGGCTATGCGACGACCGATGGGCAGATCCTGCGGTTCGAGGAGACGCCGTTGTTGTCGGTGTTGGCGCCGTTGGAGCAGAACCCGCAGATCATCATGTGGGATCCCGAGACGTACCCCGATGTCGAGACGATCGCGGATCTCGGTGAGGCCGGGGTGACGATCAACTTGTTCGCGGGTGGCACGTTCGCGGACGTGTTCGTCGCCCAGGGGATCTGGTCGGAGGATCAGATCGATCCGTCCTATGACGGTTCGCCGGCGCGGTTCATCTCAGAGGGCGGCGCGATCGCCCAGCAGGGCTTCGCGTCAGCGGAGGTGTACACCTACGAGTTCGAGTTCGAGGAGTGGGGTAAGCCGGTTGCGTTCCAGACCCTGCACGATGCCGGGTTCCAGGTGTACTCACAGACGATCGGGGTGCGTCCCGCCGACCTCGAGACGCTGCGGCCCTGTCTGGAGCAGGTGGTGCCGATCATGCAGCAGGCCGTGGTCGATTACTCGGCGTCGCCTGATCGGGCGAACGCGATCATCGTCGACGCGGTCGAGCAGTACGCCGACTTCTGGGTGTACAGCCCCGAGCTGGCCGACTTCTCGATCGCCAAGCAGACCGAGCTCGGCCTGGTCGGCAACGGTCCCGACTCGACGGTCGGCAACATGGAAGAAGCCCGCGTCCAGACCGTCATCGACCAGGTCCGCGACGCCGGCCTCGACATCCCCGACGACCTCGGCGTCGACGACCTGATCACCAACGAGTTCATCGACGACAGCATCGGATTCTGACGGCGACCTGACCACGATCCCGTGCCGCACCGGGGGCCGGCGCTCACGCGCCGGTCCCCGGTCCGCGTGATGTGGTCGATCGCCGATTTGGGAGACTGCACCGATGGGCAACTCGAGCGGGGACGGCCGGGCGTACGGGCGAGCCACCGGGTCCTGGGACAGCGAGCTCGTCGAGGTCGGCGCCGGCACCCCGTCGGGCGAGCTGCTGCGGCGGTACTGGCACCCGTTTGCACGGTCGAGTGAGGCCACGGCGGTGCCCCGGGAGGTCCGGGTGCTCGGCGAGGATCTCGTCCTGTTCCGCACCCTCGACGGCGCGCCCGGCCTGGTCACGCCGCGGTGCTGTCATCGCGGCACGACGCTGTACTACGGCAAGGTCGAAGCGGAAGGGATCCGCTGCCCGTACCACGGTTGGCTGTTCGCCGAGGACGGCCGCTGTCTCGATCAGCCGTGCGAACCCGACCGCGGCCGCAACCGTGACTCGTACCGCCAGCCCTGGTATCCGGTCGTCGAGTACCACGGGTTGGTCTTCGCCTACCTCGGGCCGGCCGACAAGCAGCCGGTGTTCCCCCGCTACGACATCTTCGAGGGCCTCGACCCCGACACGGAGGAGATCGTGATCGTCGATCACTTCGCGTTCGGCGGCCCCTCCGATGCGCCGTGCAACTGGTTCCAGACGCACGAGAACGCGATGGACCCGTATCACGTGTTCATCCTGCACAACGCGATCAGCGGGCCGCAGTTCGACCCGAGGCTCGAGATCTGGCCGCAGATCGACTGGCAGCGCAACGACATCGGGGTCACGGCGACACAGGACCGCGAGCTCCCCGACGGCACGACGCTGCACCGCATCACCGAAGTCCGCATGCCGACGATGCGTGTGATCCCGACCCCGACGCTGACGGTGCTCGGCACGACCAACAACCTCTCGTGGGCCCTGCCGATCGACGACACCAACACGCGGGTGTACGCGATGGTGCGCAAGCCGAGGGGCCGCCCGCCGCAGGGCCTTCCGGTGTACGGCGACGGCAAGAGTTGGTTCGACCTGACCGACGACGAGCACCAGCGCTACCCCGGCGACTACGAGGCGCAGGTGGGACAGGGCGCGATCACGCTGCACTCCGAGGAGCGACTGTCGTCGAGCGACCGCGGCGTGTCGATGGTCCGCCGCCAGTTCAAGGAGCAGGTTCGACGTGTGGCCGACGGACTCGACCCGGCCGGGGTGGAGTTCGACGAGTCCCGTGCCGTGCAGTCGGTGATCGCCGGCAACTACATCGTCGGCCCCGAGACCGACCTGTCGACGATCCCCCTCGCACACACGCTCGAGCAGCCCGCCGACTGAACCGCTCGCGTATCGACTCGGCCGATCCGGCTCGGCCGGACGGCGAAGCAAGATCAACTCAGTCGCGGGTGTACTCGGGCGAGCGTCGAAGCGGCGGGGCCGAGGCGCCGCTGCGGAGACGGTGAGCTCGGGAGGTGGAGCCGATCCGGCTCGGCCGGACGGCGAAGCCCGATCAACTCAGTCGCGGGTCAGCTCGACGATGCGGCACCGGTCGAACTCGCTGGCCTCCTCGAGCGAGACCGAGTGCAGCGTCGGGAGCTCGACGACGAGGGCGTCCCACAGCCGGCGGACGATCTCTTCGACGGTCGGCTCGCGGTCCCACAACAGCGGCGTGTAGCCCTTCCACTCCCCCACGTCCTCGCTCGTGAGGTAGTGGTGGCGCCACGGTTCGACGGTCCGGAGCAGGAGATGCTCGAGGTCGTCGGCCGGGTACACCTTGTCGCCGCCGGGGTCCCCGGCGAGGGTGGCGGACACGGTCCAGGCGTGCGTGTGGATCAAGCCGTCGACGCGGTGGCCCCACCGGGCCTGCACCGATGCGCTCAGCGTCATCCGCATCAGGACGCCCTCCTCCCCGGTCGACGGATGGACGAGCCCGGCCGACCGGACCGCCGGAGGTCAGCGAGCACCGCGTCGGCTGCGTTGCGGCCCGGCGCTCCGAAGACGCCGGCCCCGGGGAAGGTGCCGGCACCCGACAGGTAGAGGCCGTCGATGGGTGTGCGGTGCCGCGTCGTCTCGCGCTGGCGCCCGAGCAGCGTCACGAGCGGTGCCGCCGCGAAGGACGGCGTGTGACCACGGTGCATCGAGAACTCCCGTTCGTATCGATCGGGCGTCATCGCCCGCCACCGGTCGATCTCCAGCGTGCCGGGCTCGTAGAACGTGTCGAGCACTGCGAGCCAGCGCTCGGGCTCGCTCGACCCGGCCCAACCGCCTTCGAGCGCATACGGCGTGAACAGCACTTCGAGCGACAGCACGTGCTCCCCCTCGCGAACCTGCATGTCGGCGTCGAGCACGGTCGGCACGTTGACGAGCATCGTCGGAGCCGGCGCGACGCGACCGGCAGCGCGCAGCTCGTGGGCCTCGGCCAGCTGCTCCAGCGAGGGCGAGATGACGCTCGTCGGGGCGAGCAGGTCGGCGCCCGGGGCAACGGCGTCGAGTCGATCGGCCACCGCGAACCGCGGCAACCGGGTGAGCACCGCGTCGATCTTCGACTCGTAGCCGTCCTGCACGGGCCGCGCCCGCCAGTCGTCGACCAGTCGCCGCGCGGCTGGTGGCGGGTCGTCGATCCAGTCGACGAACACCCGATGCGGGTCGCAGGCGGCGACGACGACGTCGGCGGTCAGACGTTCCCCACTCTCGAGCTGCACGCCGAGGACGGCCCCGTCGCTGACCATGAGCGCCGACACGCGGCTGTCGCAGCGGACACGCCCGCCCGCCGCCTCGAAGCTCGCACGCGTCGCATCGGTGAGGGCGCCGCTCCCGCCGGCCGGTCGCCCGGTCTTGAGGAGGTGGCGCGTCGCGTACAGCGCCGCGGCGGTGCCGGTGCCGGGCGCGGTTGGCGGCGCGCCCCAGACCGTCGGCCCGGTACTGATGCCGGGGAGTGGGAGGTGCCAGTCGTCGAAGTACTCCGCCATGACGTCGATGACGCTGCGCCGGCTCCAATCGAGCAGGCGTGCCGCGCCGGCGGCACGGTGGGCGGCCACCCGACGCAGCATCCGCCCCGTCGAGGGCGTCGTCCTCGCCATCTCGAGCGCGAGGCGGGCGACCGGCAGCGCGTCGTCGAGGTAGCGGCGGTACCCGGCGACCTGCGATGGATGGGTCTGGTGCAGCGCGTCGAGGTGGCGCTCGACGTCGTGGAAGAACAGCCACGGTTCGGTCCCGTCGTGGAACTGGTGGACGGCGCTCACCTCGGACTCGAGGTAGCGCAGGCCGTACGCCGTGAGATCGAGCTCGTCGATGATCGGCATGCCGCGCACCATCGTGTGGTCGCAGTTGCAGATGTTGAACCGTGCGTCGAGGTCGTGAACAGTCGATGCGCAACCGCCGACGTCGGGGCGGGCCTCGACCAGGACGGTGTCGACGCCGGCCCTCGCGAGATAGGCGCCGCAGATCAGGCCGTTGTGCCCACCACCCACCACCAGCACCGTCGCGTCCGTCATGCCCACCTCCGGACCCGGACGGTAGTGGAGCCCGGATCGGGGGGCTCACCCGTTGTGCCGAGTCGGCTCACGCGCCGGCGCGTTCGAGCAGGACGTGCAGCAGGACGTCGGCGCCGGCCGCGAGGTCGGCGGGGTGCGTCAGCTCGGCGATGTTGTGGCTCAGACCCTCGACGCTCGGCGTGAAGATCATCGCCGTGGGACAGACCCGGGCGAGCATCTGCGCGTCGTGTCCTGCACCACTCGGCAGCCGCTGCGTCGAGTGGCCCAATCTCCGTGCCACGCGCTCGACGGCGTCGACCATCGACGGATCGAACTCCACCGGCGCGAAGCGAGCGAGGCTCCGCTGCGAGACCTCGACGACTTCGTCGCCGGCTGCGGCTGCGACGAACTCCCGGGTCCGTTCCTCGGCGAGCTGGAGCGCCTCCTCGTCGGTGTTGCGGAGATCGACGGTCAGCGTGACCGACGCCGGCACGACGTTGACCAGGTTCGGATGGGCGTCCAGCCGGCCGACCGTGCCGACCTGGTCCGCACCCAGCTCGCCGGTGAGATCGCGCACGAACGACGTGATCTGCGCTGCGACCAGCATCGGGTCGCGCCGCAGCCGCATCGGCGTGGTCCCGGCGTGTGCCGAGCGGCCCGAGATCATGAGCTCGGTCCAGGAGATCCCCTGCACGCCGGTGACGACGCCGATCGTGACGCCGGCGTCCTCGAGGATCGGGCCCTGCTCGATGTGGAGCTCGACGAAGCAGTGCGGGAACGCCGCCGCCGGCGCCGGGCGCGGGCCTGCGTAGCCGATGCGCTCGAGCTCGTCCCCGAGCCGTGCGCCGTCGTCGACGGCTCGCACGTCGAGCGCGTCCTCGACCCCGAGACCGCCGACGTACACCAGGCTGCCGAGCATGTCCGGCGGGAAGCGGGCGCCTTCCTCGTCGGTGAAGAACGCCACGGTCACCCCACGTTCGGTGGTGACGTCGTGCGTGATGAGCGTCTCGATCACCTCGAGGCCGGCGATCACGCCGAGGTTGCCGTCGAACCTGCCCCCGGTGGCGACGGTGTCGATGTGCGATCCCGTCATCACGGGGGCGAGCGTGGGATCGCTCCCCTCGCGAGTCGCGAACACGTTGCCGATCCGATCGATCTCGACGCGCAGGCCGAGGTCGCGCATCCAGGTGACCACCAGGTCGCGCCCCTGCCGGTCGTCGTCGGTGAGCGCCAGCCGCGACGAACCGCGTTCGCCGTTCGGGCCCAGCACGGCTCCGATCTCGCCGAGCGCCTCGATCCGCGCGACCAGGCGGTCGGCGTCGATGCGGAGCTCCGGGATGTCGGTCACGAGCCGAGACAGTAGCCACGGGCGACGGCCCCGGAATAGCGGCTGGTGAGCGGGGGTTGAACTTCATGACGGCACCGGCCGTTCGGTGCCAGAAAGACCCACCCCATCATGAACACCGGCTCACTGAAGCTCGGCAAGATCCTCGGCATCGACGTCAACATCCACTGGAGCGTGGGGCTGATCGCCGTGCTCCTCGGCGCCAGCCTGGCGCAGGCCATCGGCTGGTTCGCCGGAGCGCTCGGCCTCGTGGCGTTCCTCGCGTCGATCCTCGTCCACGAGTTCGCACATGCGTTGACCGCTCGCCGATTCGGCGTCGACACCGAGTCGATCCAGCTCTGGGCGCTCGGCGGGGTCGCCCGCCTCAGCCGCGAGTCGCCGACCGCCAAGGCCGAGGGGTGGATCGCCGCCGCCGGCCCGCTCGGAAGCGTGGCCGTCTCGGTCCTCGCGCTCGGCGCCTGGTGGCTGCTCGACGGCGCCGGCGGCGAGATCGGCGCGATGCTCGGCTGGCTCGGCCTCATCAACGCACTCCTGGCCGTGTTCAACCTCCTGCCCGGCGCGCCCCTCGACGGTGGCCGCATCCTGAAGGCGGTCCGCTGGGCCCGCCACGGCGACCGTCACCGGGCGGCACAAGAGGCCGGACGGGCCGGCATGGTCCTCGGCTGGATGATCGCCGCGCTCGGCATGGGCCTGATCCTCCGCGAGCAGTCGGGCATCTGGCTGATGATCACCGGTGCCTTCATCGCCGTCAACGCCCGCGTCGAGATCACGGCTGCCGGCATCGCCCGCCGCTTCGACGGCATCAAGGTGCGTGACCTGACCTGGTTCGGTGTCGCCGAGGCCGGCACCGACATGGACGCCGATTCGATGCTGTGGCAGCGCACGCGCCTCGGCCTGGCGGGCGGCGTCGCCGTCACCGACGAACGCGGCAGGCCGCAGGGTCTCGTGCTCGAAGACGAGCTCTGGTCGATCCCGGCCGACGAGCGCCCCTGGGTCATGCTCACCCAGATGATGGTGCCGTTCGACCGAACCGCGAAGGCCTCGCCCGACGAGGACCTGTCGACCGTGCTCCCCCGTCTCAACCCGGCACGCCCGGTCGTCACGGTGTGGGAGAACGACCGCCTGATCGGCATGGTCCCGCCGAGGCGCCTCCGCGAACAGCTCAGCGCCGCAGGCCTCTAGATCCTCGACCCGCAGCGGACGACGAGCCCGCCATCAGGCATCGGCGACGCTCCAGTCGCGCTTGGCGACCGGCGGCTTGTCACTCCACGGGAAGTTGATCCACAGGTCGGTCCGCTTCCAGACGTAGTCGCACTTCACCACCGAGTGCGACTTCTCGTAGATCACCGCGGTGCGGACCTCGCCGACCTTGCCCTCGCAGAACTGCTCGACGCTCTTGAGCGTGTGCCCGGTGTCCGCGACGTCGTCGACGATGAGGATCTTGGCTTCGTGCAGGTCGACGAAGTCGGGTGCCGGCGGCAGGATGCGCGGCACCTCGAGCCGTTCGTGCACGCCGGTGTAGAACTCGACGTTCATCGTGTAGGTGTTCTTGACCGAGAGCGCGTAGCCCATGGCACCGCCGATCAACAGACCACCGCGGGCGATCGAGAGGATCATGTCGGGTTCGTAGTCGTCGTCGGCGATCATCTGCGCGAGCGCTCGCGACGCTTCGCCGAACAGGTCCCAGGTCAAGATCTCGCGCTCTTCGGACATGGGCGTGCACGCTACCCGCGCACCGTCGACCGGGAGAAGAGGCCGTGCCGTGCCCCGGCACCACCGATCACGGCACGACGACGCCCTCGAGCCCCTCCTCCGCAGGCGGGTACCGGGGGTCGATCGCTTCGAGGTGGTGATGCAGGATCTTCGCCACCACCAGGTTCCGCACCCACTTCCGGTCGGCGGGCACGACGTACCACGGCGCGTCGTCGGTCGTCGTCTCCCGCATGGCGTCCCGGAACGCCTTCATGTAGTCCTCCCACAGGGCACGGTCGTCGAGGTCGCCGAGCCTGAACTTCCAGCGCTCGTCGGGGTCGTCGACCCGGTCCTGCAGCCGTTCGCGCTGCTCGGCGCTCGAGACGTTCAGGAAGATCTTGACGATGTGGGTGCCTTCGTCGCCGAGCATGCGCTCGAAGTCGCGGATGTGGCTGTACCGCTTCTTCCAGACCTTCTGCGGTACGAGCCCCTTCACGCGCACGACGAGCACGTCCTCGTAGTGGCTGCGGTTGAAGATGCCGATCAGACCCCTCTCGGGCGCATGGGCGTGCACGCGCCAGAGGTAGTCGTGCTTGCGCTCCTCGTCGGACGGCACCCCGAAGGAGTTCACGTCGACGCCCGCCGGGTTGACACCGGTGAGCACCGACCGGATCGTGCCGTCCTTGCCGCCGGCGTCCATCGCCTGCAGCACGACGAGCAGCGCCGTCCGCTCCTCGGCGAAGAGCCGCTTCTGCAGGTCGGAGACGATCGCGATCTCGTCCTCGAACGCTCCCCTCGCGGCATCCTTCTCCCAGCCGAACGTCTCGCGAGGATCGTGGTCGTCGAGGTCGACGTCGTGCCGAGCGAGGCAGCGCTTGACGACGGGGTCGGTGCTCGTGTTTCCCATGATCGGGACCGTACTCGCGGGTGTGACAGTCTGACGACAGACCGTGAGGATGAGTCAACGCTCCGCGCGAGCATCATGTAACGTCCGTCACAAATTGACCGGCGACCGTCGCCGCACCTGCCAAGGGGGACCCTTCCGACATGACTGCCCAACGCCGAGCCCACACGCGTCGAACCATGCGACGGCTCGCCATTCCGGTGCTCTTCGGCCTGATCGCCGCCGGCTGCGGCGGCGACGATGACGACAGCGTCGCCGAATCCGACGACGACACCGATCAGGCCGCCGAGGACGAGGGCGGTGGCGACGAGGTCGACGGCGACACCGGTGACACCACCGAGAGCGGCGACGGCGGCGACACCGGCGACGACGCCGCCACCACCGACGAGGACCCGTCCGACGGCACGCCGACCGAGGAGACGCTGCCGCCCGAGACCGACGATCCGGTGTTCGGCGGCACGCTCCGCTACGGCCTCGAAGCCGACGTCAACGGCCTCAACCCGGCCGAGTCGAGCCTCGCGGTGTCGGGCCTCATGATGGGCAACGCGGTGTTCGACACGCTCGCCGCCCTCACGCCTGACGGCCAGTGGGTGCCGTACCTCGCCGAGTCGTACACGCCGAACGAGGACTTCACCTCGTGGACGATGAAGCTCCGCGAGGGCGTCACGTTCCATGACGGCACGCCGCTCGACGCCGATGCGGTCGTCGTGAACTTCGAGGCGCAGCGGGCGCACCCGCTGGTCGGCCTCGCCGTCAAGCCGTTCTTCCCCGAGGAGGGAGCGACGACGGTCGTCGACGACCTGACCGTGCAGTTCAACCTGCTCGAGCCCGACGCCAAGTTCCCGACGGCCCAGACCGCGCAGCTCGGCATGGTGGCCTCGCCGGCGTGGCTGACCGCCGCGGCGGAGGACGGCTCGCTCAACCAGGCGCCGGTCGGCACCGGGCCGTTCATGTTCGACAGCCGCAGCGAGGACTCGGTCACCCGGTTCGTCCGCAACGAGAGCTGGTGGGGCGGCGACGTCTATCTCGACGCCGTCGAGTTCTTCCCGGTCCCCGACCCCGACGCCCGCAACGAGCTGCTGTTCGGCGACGAGCTCGACGCGCTGCACACGACCAACCAGGCATCGATCCTCGATCTGCGCGACGACGAGTCGCTGCAGCGGGTCGAGATCGACGCGTCCGAGGAGTCGTTCGCGATGATGAACTCGGCGGCTCCTCCCTTCGACGACATTCGCGCCCGCGAAGCCCTCGCCCGGGCCACGCCGGTCGACCTGTACAACGACCTGATCGGCCTGGGCGTCAACCGGCCGGCCGAGCAGATGTTCATCCCCGAGAGCCCGTTCTACAACCCCGACGTGACGCAGGTGCACGACGACCCCGACGGTGCCGTCGCCCTCGCCGCGGAGTACTGCGCCGAGCGCGGATCCGAGTCGAACGACCTGCTCGGCACACCGACCTGCACCGACGGCAAGATCAACATCGAGCTGCAGTGGTCGGGTCCCTCGGTCGTCCAGACCCGCATCGCCGACCTGCTCGACGAGGGGTGGAGCGTCGCCTTCAACGTCACGTTCAACGAGCTGCTCCAGGACGAGCACATCAGCCAGACCGCCTTCGGTCAGTACAACGTGGTCACGTGGCGCCAGTTCGGCTCGGCCAACCCGACGAACGACAACGTGTGGCTGCTGTGCCGCACGATCGGCGGCATCTCGCTCAACTGGCCCCGGTTCTGCGACGAGGATCGCGACGCCCTCATCCTCGACGTGATGGCCACGCCGGACGACGCCGATCGCGTGCCCCTGCTGCAAGAGCTCGTCCAGAAGGTCAACGACGACTACCTCTACGTCCTGTTCAACCACACGATGTGGTCGAACACGTTCGACGAGGACGTGCGCGGCGTCTGCGATCGCACGGCGCCCGACGGCACATCGCTCGCCTGTGCCACCAACGGTCGCACGTGGTTCAGTTCGGTCTGGATGAGCTGAACCGGTGGGTCCCGCCCGCAGGCCGACGCGTCGAGCCGAGGCCCCATGAACTACTGGGTCCAGCGCCTCGGCACGGCGCTCCTCCTGCTCTTCGCGGTCAGCGTGCTGACGTTCGGGGCGATGAACACGCTGGGCGACCCGCTGTTCAACATCCTGGGCCCGGTCGCGCGGGCCAAGGACGTGCAGGGCACCGCTCAGATCGACGGCTACGCCTACCAGGCGGCGCGTGACAACCCGACGGTCGGCCTCGTCCTGCTCGACGGACCCGACGAGCTGTCGGCCGGCGAGTCGGTGCTCGTCGCGGAGGGTGACACGCTCCCCCGCCGTGCCGACACCGTGGCGCCGCTCGAGAGCGTCGCGGTCGAATCGGGCCTGGTCTCGATCGCCGACGGTGTCAGCCCGGGCAGCGCCGTGCTCAACGGACCCGAACCCGAACAGCTGGCCGACGTCGCCGAGGCGGAGGAGCGCTTCTACCTCGACCGGCCGCTACCCGAACGGTACGTGCGATGGCTCGGCGACTTCGTCACCGGCGACATGGGCCCGCAGTTCAGCAAGACCGGCGAGCCGCCGGTCACCGACCTGATCAAAGAGCGGCTGCCACGCTCGGCCATGTTGCTGATCATGGCGCAGCTGCTCGCCACGGTCATCGCCATCCCGTGGTCGCTGTGGTCGGCCTCCAAGGCCAACACGGTCGTCGATCGTGCCTCCACGTTCTCGACGTTCCTGATCATCGCGCTCCCCAACTTCGCGCTCGGCGTCGTGCTCAAGTACCTCCTGGCGATCAGGCTCGGCTGGTTTCCGCAGACGTTCAACGCCGCGGATCCGTTCCTCTCTCGCGTCTGGCAGATGTTCCTGCCCGCCCTGACGATCGCGTTGCCGGCGGCGGCCGTGTACCAGCGGCTGCTGCGGACCGACCTGATCACCACCCTCCAGGAGGACTTCATCCTCATGGCGCGGAGCAAGGGTGTCTCGCGGCGCAACATCCTGTTCAAACACGCGCTGCGGCCGTCGCTGTTCTCGTTCGTCACCGTCTTCGGCATCAACACCGGTGCACTGATCGGTGGATCGCTCATCGTCGAGACGATCTTCCGCGTGCCGGGCCTGGGTTCGGCCGTCGTCGAGGCGGTCGTGACCGAGGACTTCCCGGTGGTGCTGGCCATCGTGATGATCATCGCCGTCGCGTTCGTCGCGGTGAACGTCATCGTCGACGTGCTCTACTCGCTGATCGACCCGAGGGTGCGCCGGTGAGCGAGTCCGGCCAGTTCTCGGCCGACCTCTCCGGCTCGCTCGAGCAGGATGCGGCGCCCGACGAGGGGGGCGTCAGGCGGACGCTCGGCTGGGCGTTCTGGCTCTGCGTCGGCTGGCTCGTCACCATCGTGCTCGCCGCGTTGCTGGCCCCGTGGCTGCCGCTCAAGGACCCCGATGCCAACCTCGTCAACCCCGACTTCGGCCGGCCGCCGTACTCGCCGTCCACCACCCACTGGTTCGGCACCGACCAGGACGCCCGCGACGTGTTCTCGCGAACGATCTTCGGTGCCCGCGTGTCGCTCGTCGTCGGCTTCGTCGCGATCGCGTTCGGGATGGTCATCGGGGGCACGTTGGGCACACTCGCGGGCTACTTCCGGGGCTGGTGGGACCGCGTCGTCTCGTTCGTCTTCGTCGTGCTCCTGTCCTTCCCTGCGCTCGTGCTGGCGATCCTCATCACGTCGCTGCTCGACCGCGGCCTGGTCACGATCTCGCTCACCCTGGGATTCCTCGCAATCGCACCTGTCGGCCGCCTGGCCCGGGCCACGACGATCCAGTACGCCGAGCGCGAGTTCGTCATCGCCTCACGCACGCTCGGCGCGTCCCACTCGCGGATCATCGTCCGGGAACTGCTCCCCAACGTCGTGATCCCGATGGGCGCGCTGGCGTTGCTCGGCATGGCCGTGGCGATCGTCGCCGAGGGCGGGCTGGCATTTCTCGGCCTCTCGGTCGAGAAGGAGGAGACGTGGGGCAATCTGATCCTGCTCGGCTCGGGTTCGCGCGACCTCGAGAACGCCCCCTGGATCTCGCTCTCGCCGATCTTCATCCTCTTCCTCACCGTGCTCGCGCTGAACTACGCGGGCGACAAGCTCCGCGCCTACTTCGACGTCCGGGAGATCTCGCTGTGAACGTCCACGTCCAGACCGAGGGGCGCGTCACCGAAGGCGTCCTGTTGCAGGTCGACGACCTCCGGACGCACTTCCGCACCGAGCGCGGCCTGGTCCGGGCGGTCGACGGGGTGACGTTCACGCTCGAGCGCGGGAAGGCGCTCGGGATCGTCGGCGAGTCGGGCTCGGGGAAGACGGTGCTGAGCCGGACGATCATGGGCCTGCTGCCCTCGACGGCGGTGCTGTCCGGCTCGGTGCGCTTCGCCGGCCAGGAGGTGCTCGGGCTCGACGCCAAGCAGATGCGACACCTGTGGGGCCGCGAGATGTCGATGGTCTTCCAGAACCCGATGGTCTCGCTCAACCCGCTCATGAAGCTCGGCAAGCAGATCGCCGAACCGCTCCAGATCCACCTCGGCATGGACAAGGTCAACGCCACCGAGACCGCCGAGCGGCTGCTGCGCGACGTCCGCATCCCCGAACCCGAGAAGCGCCTCGACCAGTTCCCGCACGAGCTCTCGGGCGGTATGCGCCAGCGCGTCATGATCGCCATCGCGCTCGCCTGCGGCCCGACGCTCCTGTTCGCCGACGAGCCGACGACGGCGCTCGACGTGACCGTGCAGGCCCAGATCCTCGACCTGATCGGCGAGCAGCGCCGCGACCGGAACATGTCGGTGATCCTCGTGACCCACGATCTGGGCGTGGTCGCCGGCCACACCGACGAGATCGCGGTGATGTACGGCGGGCGGTTGGTCGAGAAGGCGCCGACGCGAGAGCTCTTCGCCAACATGAAGATGCCGTACACGAAGTCGCTGATGCGGAGCATCCCCAAGCTCGACCACGCCAGCCACACCAGGCTGCTGACGATCCCAGGCCGCCCGCCCGATCTCGTCAACCCGCCGGCGGGGTGCCGGTTCGCGCCCCGCTGTGCCTACGCACGAGATCGATGCCGTGAGGAGGAGCCGCCGCTCACCACGGTGGCGGGCCGCAACGACCACGTCTACGCGTGCTGGTACCCGGTCGGATCGCCCGAGTTCGAAGAACGCGACGCCGAGATCATGACGGCCGTCTCCGTCTCCGGAGGCGGAGACTGATGGCCGGCGGCGGAGACGCCCACCTTCGCGACGGCGATGCCGTGCTGCGGGTCGCCGACCTCGTCGTCGAGTTCCCGATCGGTCGCCACGCGACCGTGAGTGCCGTCGCCGGCATCAGCTTCGACGTGCTCGAGGGCGAGACGCTGGGCATCGTCGGCGAGTCGGGCTGCGGCAAGTCGACCACGGGCCGGGCGATCATGCAGATCACCGAGCCGACATCAGGGTCGGTCGTCTTCGAGGGCACCGACCTCACGGCCCTCGACCATGGGGCGCTGCGCGAGGCACGCACACGCATCCAGATGATCTTCCAGGACCCGATCTCGTCGCTCAACCCGCGTCGCACCGTCCGCGACAGTGTGCGCGATCCGCTCGACATCTGGCAACGCGGCACCGCCGAGGAACGCGCTGCGCTCGTCGACGACGTGCTCGAGCACGTCGGCATCGACCCCGCGCGAGCGGCCGAGAGCCGCCCGCACCAGTTCTCGGGGGGCCAGTGCCAGCGGATCTCGATCGCCCGATCGCTGGTGCTCGATCCGTCGTTGATCATCTGTGACGAGCCCGTCTCGGCACTCGACGTCAGCGTGCAGGCACAGGTACTCAACCTGCTCGAGGACCTCAAGGCCGAATACGGCCTCACGTTGATCTTCATCGCCCACGACCTCGCCGTCGTCAAGAACATCAGCGACAGGGTCGCCGTGATGTACCTCGGCAAGCTGTGCGAGGTCGCATCGAGCGATGCCCTGTACTCACATCCCGCGCATCCCTACACCAACGTGCTGATCGACTCGATCCCGGTGCCCGATCCCGAGACGCACGTCGCCGGTACCTCGATCACCGGCGAACCGCCGTCGCCGGTCGATCCCCCGTCGGGCTGCCGCTTCCACCCTCGCTGCCCCAACACCGACGAGCTGTGCATGACCACCGAGCCGGTGATGCGAGCGATCGGCGACGACCACTTCGTCGCCTGCCATCATCCGATCGAGACGCGGGTCGAGATCGGTGGCACCGGGTCCTCCGCAGCGACGACCGCTCGCTGATACCGTCGCCTCGATGCCCCGGGCCAGCACCGCCACGACCGCGTGGGTCGCGATCGATGCGCCGAGGTCGCTGCGCGCGACCCTGAGCATCTACCGCAACGGCTTCGGCGACCCGACCACGCGGCTCGACGGGAACTCCTTCCTCCGGGCGACGCTGACCCCTGATGGTCCCGGCACGCTGCGCCTGCGCTGGGCCGACGACCCGGCACCGGTCACCGACGCCGGCCTGACGGCCGATGCATGGGGGCCCGGTGGCGGCTGGCTGCTCGCGTCCGTCGACGCGCTCACCGGCGCCGCCGACGAGGCGATCGCGTTCCCCGACGCGCACCCTGCCGTCGAGCGTGCGCTCCGCGTGCGGCGGGGGACCCGGATCGGCGCCTCGCACGACCTGTATCACCAGTTGCTACCGACGATCATCGCCCAGCGGATCACGGCCGGTGAGGCGATCCGGCAGTGGCAGCGGTTGTGCCGCGAGCTCGGCGAACCCGCGCCGGGTCCGAGCGACGTCGTCGGAGACCTGCTGCTCCCCCCGTCTCCGGCGTCGCTGCACCGTCGCCCGGCGTGGTGGTTCCACCCGCTCGGCATCGAGACGAAGCGTGCACGACCGCTGACCGAGGTCGCTCGCCACGCAGACAAGCTGTGGGAGTGGACCGCCGCCGGAAGCGAGACGGCGGCCGACAAGCTCGGGCTGCTGCAGGGTGTCGGCGTCTGGACGATCGGATCGGTGCTCGGACCGTGCCTCGGCGACCCGGACGCCCTCCCGGTGGGCGACTACCACTTCCCGAACACCGTCGCCTGGGCGCTCGCAGGCGAACCGCGCGCCGACGACGACCGCATGCTCGAGCTGCTCGAGCCGTACCGGGGCCAGCGGGGCCGCGTCCTGTGGGCGCTGATCAGCACGGCCGGCAAGGCGCCGGCATTCGGACCACGCCAGCGGATCCTGCCGATGTCGCGGTGGTGAGAGCCAGGAGCCTGCCGTGTTCCTCGCCGCGTTGACGCCCGACGGTCCGTTCGGGCGGTTCGCCGATGCACTCCTCCTCGCCGAGCTGCCAGGGCTCAGCGAGCCCGACCGCGCCCAGACCGTGCAGTTCGTCTCCCACCGAGCGACGCAGCTCCCCTCACCCCTGCGACTCGGCGTGATCGGGCTCTCGATCCTGCTCGCCTCCCTCCATCGGCTCGTCGACCCGCGCCGGGTCGACGACTTCTTCCGCTCGACCACGCTCCCGCTGATCGGTGAGCTCGCACGGATGGTCCGCTCGCTCGGGTTCGCGTTCGTGTGGGAGACCTGGCCCGACAGCGACCCGGACGGGCAGCGGTCGACGACCGAGGCGTCGCCGTGACCGGCCTGGTCGATGCGGCGCCGCACCACGACTGCGAGGTGCTCGTCGTCGGGTCGGGTGCGGGCGGGGCCACGACGGCGGCGTTGCTCGCCGAGGCGGGCATCGACGTGCTCGTCATCGAGGAAGGCCCCTGGATCGAGCAGGGGTCGGTGGTGCCGTTCTCGCTCGAGCAGATGGACCGCCAGTATCGGTCGGGCGGCCTCACGGTGGCGCTCGGCCGGCCGTCGATCGCCTACACCGAGGGCCGCTGCGCGGGCGGCGGCACCGAGATCAACAGCGGTTTGTACCGCCGGCCCGTCGAGGCCACCCTCGAACGCTGGCGCCGGACGCACGGCGTCGTCGACTTCTCGGACGAGGAGTTCTACGCAGCATGCGACGAGATCGAGGCGGCGCTCTCGGTCGGCCGTGTACCGGGCCGCCACTCCCCCGCAGGCGACCGGCTCCGTCGCGGTGCGGCGGCACTGGGGTGGCAGCACGAGGAGATCCCCCGATGGATGACGTACCCGACGAGCACCGACGCCGTCGCCGGACGACGGGAGAGCATGACCCGGACGTTCCTGCCGAGGGCGTTCGCGGCGGGCGCACGGATGTTGTGCGAGCATCGCGTCGACCGGCTGATCCACGACGGGGACCGTGCGTTCCGGGCCGAGTTGACCCGACCGGACGGCACCCCGGCCACGGTCGACTTCCGCGACGTCATCCTCTGCGCCGGCGCGATCCAGACGCCGGCGCTGTTGCAGCGCTCCGGCCATCGTGGCCTCGTCGGACGTTCGCTGGCCGTCCACCCGACGGTGAAGCTCGCCGCCCGCTTCGACGACGACGTCAACGTGCCCGACCACGTGCCGGTTCACCAGGTCAACGAGTTCGCCCCCGACCTCAGCTTCGGCGGTTCGGCGAGCCACCCCGGGCTCGTGGCCCTCGCCTTGACCGATCACTGGGACCTCATGCGCGGGGCCGTCACCGACTGGCGCCGGATGGCCGTGTACTACGCCGCGATCACCAGCGAGGGTCGCGGACGGGTCACGGCGCTGCCGGGTCTGCGCGACCCGGTAGTCACCTACCGGCTGACCCGCCGCGACCGAGCGCTCCTCGGCAAGGGACTCGCCCGCCTCGCGCTGGTCATGCTCGAGGCCGGTGCCGAGGCCGTGTTCCCCTCGTTCCGCGGCGCTCCGGTCGTCAGGACCCGCTCGGACCTGGCAGATCTGACCGGGCGCTTCGCAGCAGGCACCGCCAGCGTCATGACCGTCCACCTCTGCTCGACGGTGCCGATGGGCTCCGACCGATCGAGGGCCGCCGCCGACAGCCACGGCCGGATCCACGACACTGCCAACGTCTACGTCAACGACGCGTCTTTGCTCCCCGACGCACCGGGCGTGAACCCCCAGGGCTCGGTGATGGCCGTGGCGATGCGCAATGCACGCCGATTCGTCGAGGAGCGGGCGTGACGGCACCCGCGCATCGGCCGGTGCCCGATGCGACCGTCGTCACGGGAGCGAGCGGATGGCTCGGCCGGGCCCTGCTCCACGCACTCGCCGACGAGCAGGGGCCGTGGCATCGATCGACCCACATCACCGCCCTCGTGCGCACGCCCGGTGAGGCGAACGAGCTGGCTGAGCTGGCGTCGCACATCCAGCCGGTGGTCGGTGACGTGACCGACCCGGCGTCGCTCGCGAACCTGTTCGACGGCCTCGCCGGTGACGTGGACGTCATCCACACCGCCGGGCTGATCCATCCGCGTACGGTTCGCGAGCTCTTCGACGTCAACGTCGGCGGCACCCGCGCGGTGCTCGATGCGGCATCTCGAGCCGGCGTCCGGAGGGTCGTGCACGTGTCGTCGAACAGCCCGTTCGGCACCAACCCGCATCCGGGCGATCACTTCCGCAACGACGAGCCGTACGACCCCTACCTGGGCTACGGCCGCTCGAAGATGGAGGCCGAGCTGGCGGTCCTCGAGGCCGTCGCCGACGGTCTGGATGCGGTGATCGTGCGCCCGCCGTGGTTCTACGGCCCGTACCAGCCGCCACGGCAGACGACGTTCTTCGCGATGGTGCGCGGCGGGAATTTCCCCGTGATCGGGGCGGGCGACCAAGCTCGCTCGATGGTGTACGTCGACAATCTCGTCCAGGGCGTCCTGCGAGCCGAGCTGTCGCCGCACGCCGCTGGGAGTGCGTGGTGGATCGCCGACGCCCGGCCCTACCAGGTCATCGAGATCGTCGAGACCGTCGGACGAGCGCTCGCCGACGAGGGGTTCGACGTGCGTCCCAACCGGCTGCGCCTGCCCGAGCTCGCCGCGCGGGCGGCAGAGTCCGCCGATCGGGCCATCCAGCGTCTGGGCCGCTATCAGCAGCAGCTGCACGTGCTCGGCGAGATGCGGCACTCGATCGCCGTCGACATCTCGGCCGCCCGCCGCGAGCTCGGGTACGAGCCCGAGATCGACCTGTACCAAGGGATGAGGCGCAGCGTGCGGTGGTGCGTCCGGGAGGGCCTGCTGCGATGACCCGGAGCCTGGTCACCGGCGGGAGCGGGTACTTCGGCTCGTTGCTCGTCCGACGCCTCCACGCAGACGGTCACGACGTACGGGTGCTCGATCTCGTCGATGCCTCGGACCGGCCGGGCGACGTCGAGTTCGTCGCCGGTGACATCCGCGACCCGTCCGTGGTCGCCGAGGCGGTCGCCGACCGCGACGTCGTGTTCCACAACGTCGCCCAGGTGCCCCTCGCACGCGACGAACGCCTGCTGCGCTCGGTCAACGTCGACGGGACCGACGTGCTGCTCGGGGCTGCCCGGTCGGCTGCGGTGTCCAAGGTCGTCCACACGTCCTCCAGCGCCGTCTTCGGCGTCCCGGAGTCGAACCCCGTGCTGCCGACCACCGTGCCCAGACCACAGGAGGCCTATGGCCACGCCAAGCTCGCTGCGGAATGGGTCTGCCTCGAGGCGGTGGCACGCGGCCTCGACGTGACGATCGTGCGACCCCGGACCGTCCTCGGCCACGGCCGGCTCGGTATCTTCGGCATCTTGTTCGACTGGATCGCCGATGGGGCCGACCCGGTGGTGCTCGGCGATGGCAGGAACCGATACCAGTTCGTGCACGCCGAGGACCTCGCCGACGCGTGCGTCCGCGCCTCGACGTCGGCCGGGCCCGACATCCTCAACATCGGCGCGCCCGACGTCGGCACCATGTTCGACGCCATCGACGCGGTGTGCCGGCATGCCGGCACCGGCGCCACGGTCCGCTCGCTGCCGGCGCGACCCGCTGCGGCGGCCATGCAGCTCACCGCCCGACTCGGATTGACGCCGTTCGCCCCGTACCACTGGCTGATGTACGCCCGCTCGATGTGGTTCGACACGACCCACGCCGAGGAGCGACTCGGCTGGACCCCGCGGTGGACCACGCCCGCCATGTTCGCGCAGAGCTACGACTGGTTCGTCGAGCATCGGGACGCCGCGACGCCGTCACACGCCAGCCGGCACCGGCGCACCGCCCGGCAGGGCGCGCTGGGTGCGCTCAAGCGGGTGAGCCGCTTCCTCCCGCCGGCGCGAGGGCAGCGGCATGGCTGAGCTCCGGGACTCGATGTGGTGGCGGCTCGCCCGCCACGCCCTGCCGGTCTACGTGCTCTCGCGGTTCTGCGTGCTGGCAGGAGCGGCCGTGGTCGCGACCGAGCTGCGCGTCGATGCCAACCTCGCCGACGAGCGACAGCTGCCGCTCGCCGACCCGCACGAGACGACGGTCCGGGCCGCGAACGAGGGCAACGCGCTGCGGCCGATGCTCGACGTGCTCACCTCGTGGGACGGCCTCTGGTACATGGACATCGTCCGCAACGGCTACCCCGAGACCATTCCACCCGACGTGACCTACCACGTCGACGAGGCGAGGGCGGCGTTCTTCCCGCTGTTCCCGCTGCTCGGCAGGGGGTTCGACCGCGTCCTTCCGGGGGGCGACTCGTTCGCCGTGCTGACCATGAACGCGATCCTCGGCTTCATTGCGGTCGTGCTGATCGGGATGATCGCGTACCGCGTCTACGGCGAGCGGGTGAGCCGCACCAGCGTCACGCTCGCCGCGCTGTTCCCCGGCAGCTTCGTGCTGTCGTTCGCGTACAGCGAGGCGCTGATGATCATGCTGTCGGCAGCATGCCTGCTGATGCTGCTCGACCGCGAGTGGGTGGCGGCAGGTGTCTTCGCGGCGCTCGCGACGGCCACGCGTCCCAACGGCCTCGCGCTCGTGGTCGCCTGCGCTGTCGCCGCCTTCATCGCCGTGCGCGAGGAGCGTGATTGGAGCTCGGTGTCGTCGGTCCTCCTTGCGCCGATCGGGTTCATCACGTTCCAGGTGTGGCTCGGTCAGCACACCGGCGAGACCGGCGCCTGGTTCCGCGTCCAGCGCGAGGCCTGGGACGAGGGCGCCAGCTTCGGCTGGACGGCACTCCGCAACACCGCCGAGGCGGTGACCCAGCCGTTGACGTCACCGACGGACACCATCACCGCGGTGACCGTGGTCGCCACCGTCACCCTCCTCGTGCTGTCCTGGCGGGCTCGCCTGCCGTGGACGCTCACGCTGTTCTCGTGGGCCGTCGTCGCGCTGATGGTCGCACCGGCCACCGTCACCGCCCGGCCCCGGTTCCTCTTCACGGCGTTCCCCCTCCTAATCGGGGCGGCGCGCTGGTACGAGGACCGGCGACGGACCGACGAGACCGTGTGGCCGCTGACGATGGCGGCATGCGGGACCGGCTTGACCGCACTCACCGGGCTGTACGGCGTCTTCGGCGCGATCCCGTGAGCAGCAAGGTCGTGACGACGCTGCGGCGTCCGACGACCGGCGTCGTCGCCCTCCTGGCGACTCTGGCGTATCTGCCGGCACTCACGGCTGCGCCGGGCAAGATGCCGGCCGACAGCAAGCTCTACCTCTACCTCGACCCTGGTCGGTTCCTCGGCGATGCGGCATCGACCTTCGACGCCCGCCAGTTCGCGGGCTGGGTCCCCCACCAGCACATCAGCTACCTCTGGCCCGCCGGACCGTGGTTCTGGTTCTTCGAGACGATCGGTGTGCCCGATTGGATCGCACATCGTCTGTGGATCGGTTCGCTGATGCTCGCAGCCGGTCTCGGCGTTCGGTGGTGCAGCCGGATCCTCGAGCTGTCGCCGGTCGCCGCGGCGACTGCGGCCGTGGTGTACCAGCTCTCGCTCTACGTGCTGCCCTACGTGTCGCGTACGTCGGTCATGCTGCTCCCGTGGGCCGGCCTCGGTTGGATCGTCGCCCTCACCGTCCGGGCGAGCCGTCGACGATCCTGGGCGGACCCTGCCCTCATCGCGCTGGTCGTGCTGACCGTGGGCGCGGTCAACGCCACCGCCCTGGCGATGATCGTGCCGGCCCCGGTGCTCTGGCTGCTGCACGAGACGTGGCGTCGTGCCCTGCCGTGGCGCGACGCGATCGTCGTCGCCACGCGGACCGGCCTGCTGTCACTGGGCGTGTCGGCCTGGTGGGTCGTCATGCTGATCGTCCAGGGCCGCGACGGGGTCGACGTGCTCCCCTACTCCGAGTCGCTCGCCGACGTGTCGCTGACCGCAACGTCGACCGAGGTCTGGCGCAGCCTCGGGTACTGGCTGTTCTACGTCCGCGACCCGGCTGCAGCGACGACGACCGAGTCGTTGCGATACCTGACCTCGACGCCGGCGATCGTCGTCAGCTTCGCCCTTCCGATCTGCTGCCTGATTGCGCTGGTGTTCGTCCGCTGGCCGCATCGGAGGTTCGCCGGACTGCTCGTCGTGACCGGTGCGATGCTGGCGGTGGGCGTCCACCCCGTCGACGATCGATCCCCACTCATGCGCGTGCTGGCCGGCAGCGACGACGCCGGCCTCGCCCTGGCGCTGCGGAGCAGCACGCGCGCCATCCCGGTGATGATGCTGGGCCTCGCCCTCGCGGCCGGAGCGCTGGTCACCGCTGTGCGCCGGCTCGAGCTGCGAGGCGTCGCCGCCGACCGGCTGGCAGCCGCGGCGATCGGCGCGCTGGCGCTCGTCAACGTACCGGGCCTGTGGACCGGCGCATGGGTCGATCCAGCGCTCGAGCGCGAGGAGCACCCGCCCGACGCGTGGCTCGACGCCGCAGCCGAGCTCGATGCCAGCGGATCCGCCGGCCGCGTCCTGCAAGTGCCCGGCGCCGAGTTCGGTGCGTTCCGGTGGGGCTACACGGTCGACCAGCCGCTGCCGGGTCTCACCGAGAAGCCGCTGATCACGCGCGACCTGCTCCCGCTCGGGTCCCCGGGGGCGATGGACCTGCTCTACGCCCTCGACGACCGCATCCAGGACAACACCCTCGAGGCCGAGTCGATCGCGCCGGTCGCGCGGCTGCTCGGCGCCGACACGGTCTGGGTCACCGGCGACGCTGCGTTCGACCGCTTCCGAACGGCCCGCCCCGCGGTCGTGGCGGACGCACTCGCCGCTGCGCCCGGCCTCGAGCGTGCGACGCCGTTCGGCGACGCGACCGTCAATCGGCCCGATGTCGCGATGACCGACGAGCGCTCGCTCGCCGACCAACGGGTCGGCACGCCCCTGGCGCCGGTGATCCTCCACCGGGTCGAGCAACCCGGCGCCGTCGTCAGAGCGAGGCCGTCGAGCGTGATCGTGTCCGGGAGCGGTGCGGGCCTGGTCGACGCGGCGGCATCCGGCGTGCTGACGGACGACGCGGCCGTGAGGTACAGCGCGTCGATCGACGAGAGCGAGCTCGACGCCGCCCTGGCCGAAGCCGGCCACCTCGTCGTCACCGACACGAATCGCGACCGCGCCCGGCACTGGCGCGGCTCGCAGGACACCCACGGCTTCACCGAATCGGCAGGCCGTGGCAGCGACGTGCTGCGCGAGGTGCCGTCCGACCAGCGCCTCCCCGTGTTCACCGACGAGACGGCAGCGTCGCAGACCGTCTCGCAACAGGAGGGGCCGGTCCGCGCGTCCGCATCGTCGTACGGCGAGCCGTTCGCGTACCTGCCCGAACACCGGCCCGTGATGGCGATCGACGGGGATTCGACCACCTCGTGGCTCGTCGGCGAGCACGGCGACCCGATCGGCGAGTTCATCCGGCTGACGTTCGAGCAACCCGAAGCGCCAAGGCATCTCCGACTCCTCCAGCCGGACGCTCCCCGTCGCATCACCGCCGTGACCGTGATCGCGCGGGACGCCGACGGCTCGGAGACGACGACGACGGCGTCGCTCGACGACCGCTCGGTCGTGGCCCCCGGGCAGACCGTCGAGCTGCCGCCGGACACCCGTGACGTCGACGTCGTGATCGACGCCGTGGGCGGCGGCTCACCCGGGACCGCCGGCGCCGTGGCCGCCGTCGGCTTCGCGGAGATGCTCCACGGCGTGGCACCCACGGTCGAGGTGATCCGGCCACCACACGACGCACTCGCCCGTCTCGGCGGCGACGTCGACCTGACACTCGTCCTGACCCGCCTCCGGGCCGACCCGATGGATCGGTGGCGCGACGACCCCGAGCCCGACCTGATCCGCGCGTTCGAGCTCGGCGACGCACGATCGTTCCAGGCCGACGTGACGGTCAGGATCGACCCGCGCGCCTCCGACGAGTCCCTGGCACGACTGTTCGGCTGGCCGGCGGTCGCCACGAGCCGTCTGACAGGCTCCATTCGGAGCGCGGGCGTGTCCGCGGTCGACGGTGCCCTCGACACCGCCTGGGTCACGGCGTTCGACTCGGCGGTCGGCTCGACGCTCAGCGTCGAGGTGGTCGACGAGCCGGTGACCCAGCTCACGGTCCACCCCGCGGTGGGCGAGTTCAGTGCCCTCCGGCAGCTCGTCGTCGCGGCCGGTGACGATCGGCGGACCCTCGACATGCCGGCGGGCGGCACCGAGGCAGCGACGTTCGTGCTCGAGCCCCCGCTGCCGGCCGGACCCCTCGACATCACCATCACCGAGATCGAGCCGGCGACGACGATCGACCGCCGCTTCGGCGACCGCGTCGAACTGCCCGCGGCGATCGCCGAGATCGAGATCCCGGGGCTCGAACCGTCCGCGCCCGTCGGCGCGACGCCCGTCGACGTGCCGTGCACGCCACTCCTCGCGATCGACGACGTCGTCGTCGAGGCCTCGCTCGTCGCATCGGACCCGGGCTGGTCGGACGGACGCGCCTTGACGGCCGAGGTCTGCAGCGGGGCGATCGGGCTCGACGCCGGCGAACACACCGTCCACGGAGGATCCGCGCCGGCACCGTTCGTCGTCGACCGGGTCACGCTGCGCGGCGAGGCGGCGGGCCGGACCGGCATAGACCGAGCACCGAACGCCACCCAGGTCGACGCAGGTCGATTCGATCGATCGATCGAGGTGTCGAACTGCGACGACGGTTGCTGGCTCGTGCTCGGCGAGGGCTACTCGACCCGATGGCGAGCACGGCTCGGCGACGTCGACCTCGGCGACCCGACGATGGTCGACGGTGGCTTCAACGGCTGGTGGATCGAACCGGGGCGTGGGACGCGGACGGTCACCGCGCGGTGGACGTCCCAGGGCCAGCTCGACGCGGCGATCGCCGTCTCCGCTGCGTCCGCGCTGCTCGCGCTGGGCCTCCTCGTTCGGAGCCGATTCCGCCCGGCGCCGGTCCGAACGCACCGCGACGCGGTGCCGGCGCTCGACGACCTCGGTGGCCCGACCGGGAACCGCCTCGTCTCGGTTGCGGCGTGGGTGATCCTGCCGGTCGTCCTGATCGGGCCGGTGTGGGGTGTCTGGGGCGCGCTCGCCGGTGCGGCCGGCGCCTTGACGCGACGACGGCGGCTCGGCGAGCTGGTCGCGCTGGCCGCGGTCGTGACCCTGGGCGCTGCGGTCACCGTCATCGAACGGCGGAACGCTCCGTTCCCGAACGGCGGCTGGCCTGCCGAGTTCGAACACCTCCACGGCATCGGCATGTTCGCGCTCGTGGCGCTCCTGGTCGGCGTCGTCACCGAGCAGGAGCAGGCCGATCGTGCAGCACCTGTCGACGATCCGGGCGCCTCCGGATCGGAGCGCGACCCGGTGTGAACCGCTCGGTAACCTCGACCGCTGTGGAGCGGCCGCACCGCCTCCGGCCGGGCCTGCTCACCGGCGGCATCGCCTCGCTCCCGCTGCTCATCACCGCCGTCGTGTTGCTGTGGCGGCCGTGGGTGCCGGTGCTCGACATGGTGATGACCGAGCTGCGGCTGCGCGACGTCGCCGGCCGCCACACACCTCTCGTGGGCCTGCCGGGCCGGATCGGCACGTTTCCCGACCAGGGCAGCCACCCCGGACCCGCATCGTTCTACCTGCTCGCGCCGTTCTACTGGCTCTCGGGTTCCCGGGCCTGGGGTATGCAGCTCGGCAGCGTCGTCATCAACACCGCCGCCGTGGTCGGCGTCGCGATGATGGGCGCTCGCCGGTTCGGGCACGTCGGCGCGGTGATGACGGCTCTGCTCATGGCGGTCGCCGTCCGCGGGTACGGACTCGACGTGCTCACCCACCCGTGGAACCCGTACTTCCCGCTCTTGATCTGGGCCGCGGTGCTCATCGCGACGTGGCTCGTCCTGATCGGCGAGGAGTGGTTGCTGCTCGTCGTCGTCGTCGGCGGGAGCATCGCGGCGCAGACCCACGTGCCCTACCTCTCGCTGGCGATCGCACTCAACGTGCTCGGGTTCGGCGCGCTCCTGTGGCAGCTGGTCACCGAACGTCGGTACGGCGAGGCGGGGCCGGTGCGACCGTTGCAGTGGGCGTTCGGCATCGGCGTCGCGCTCTGGACACCTCCCCTCTACGAACAGCTCACGCGTGACGACGGCAACGTCAGCAAGCTCGTCCGCCACTTCGCCACCGATCAGCCCGACGAGGCGATCGGCCTCGGATCCGCCTTCCGTCTGGTGTCGCAGCACTTCGACCTCGTCTCGATCGCGGTCGATCTCGTCGGACGCGACGACGCCTTCGTCCACCGCGCCGACCAGAGCGGATCGACCAGCGCGGTGGGTGTCATCGTGCTCGCCACCTGGCTGGTTGCGATCGGCTACGCCGTGCACAGGCGCGAACGTGAGCTCGTCGCGCTCCATGCGGTCGCCGCGTTGTCGATCGTGGTCGGCTGGTTCTCGATCTCCCGCATCTTCGGCAAGGTCTGGTTCTACCTCAGCCTGTGGATGTCGACCTCGGTGCTGCTCGTCTGCGTCGCGCTCGCATGGACGGGGTGGCTGCTGCTCTCGCCGCGCTCCGAGGTCGCCCTCGCTCGCATCCGGCTGCGCGTGCTCGGGTTCGCCGTGCTGGCGGTGTCATTCCTCTCCGGGCTGGCGATCATCGACCACGAGGTGCCCGAGGTCGGGCTCTCCGAGGACGTGCGGGTGGTGATGCCCGACGTCGCCGAGGCGCTCACGTCGGGCATCGGCTCGGCTCCGGGTCGTGACGGTCGGTACCTCGTCGTGTGGGAGGAGTCGGTCATCCCCGGCTCGCAGGGGTTCGCGCTGCTGAACGAGCTGGAGCGACGCGGTTTCGACGTCGGCGTCGACGAACGGTGGCGCGTGCCGGCCACACCGCACCGCGTGCTCGGGCCCGGCGAGGCCGACGCCGAGGTGCATCTCGCGACGGGCGCATGGATCGACGAGTGGCGCGCCCGGCCCGGGTTCGTCGAGATCGTCGAGTACGACGACAGGTCGGCGGCCGAACGGGCGCGGTTCGCCACACTCGAGCGCCGTGTGATCGACCGCCTGGAGCAGCTCGGCCGCGACGACCTGCGGCCGTTCATCGACCGCAACCTCTTCGCAGCGTCGCTCGATCCCGACCTGCCGCAGGACGTGATCGACGATTTGAGCGAGATGCTGCTGCTCGGCGAGCCGGTGGCGGTGTTCGTGGCGCCGGCCGGCACCTCGCTCTGAACCGGCCGGATCAGCACCGGCCAGCGCGATCAGCGGCGACGACGGAGCCGGTCGGCGAGACCCCAGCGCGTCACCAGCAACATCGACTCGACGATGATGCGGCCCGACATCTTCGACGTCCCGTGGGTTCTGTCGCGGAACACGATCGGCGTCTCCTCGATGCGGTACCCCTTGCGCGTCAGCCGCCGGACGAGCTCGGTCAGGAACGCATACCCCTCGGCACCGGTGGTCGACGGTGAGATCCCTCGGAGGGCCTCGGCCCGGTAGGCCCGGAAGCCCGACGTGCAGTCGCGGACCTCGAGCCGCAGCAACGTGCGCGTGTAGGCGTTCCCCCACTTCGAGAGCAGCTGTCGCCGGATCGGCCAGTCGGTCGTACCGCCACCGGTGACGTAGCGGGAACCGACCACGGCGTCGGCGCCACCCTCGAGGAGGCGGAGCATCGACGGGAGCACGGCCGGGTCGTGCGAGAGGTCGGCGTCCATCGACACGATGACGTCGTACCCGGCGTCGAGCACGTGCTCGAAGCCCGCCCTGTAGGCGCTGCCGAGCCCGTTCTTGGCCGCACGCCGGAGCACGTCGACGCCGCCGAGACGCTCACCGACCGCCAGGGCCAGGTCGGCGGTGCCGTCGGGGCTGTTGTCGTCGACGACGAGGACGTCGAGCTCGCACGGCACGGCTCGGACGGCCTCGAGGAAGGGCTGGATGTTGTCACGCTCGTTGTAGGTCGGGAGCACGATGACGGGACGCACAGGCGGGGGACGCTAGCGCCCGGGCCGCTGCGCGTGCACGACCTCGTCGTGCAGGCACCTGGTCACGCCGAAGGCCGACGCCTCCCACGTGAGGCTCCTCGCCCACTCGAGGCCGGCCGACCGCAGGCGCGCCCGACGGTCGTCATCGAGCACGACGTCGGCGATCGCGTCGCCGAGCCGGTCGGGTGGGACGAGCACGCCCGTGACGTCCGCGCGAACGCTGCTGCGATGTCCGCGGATGTCGGTCGCGACCGCCGGCGTGCCGCACGCCGCCCCTTCGGTGAGGCTCAACCCCCAGCCCTCGGCGAGCGATCCGCTGACCACCAGCCAGGCCGAGCGGTAGTGCTCGAGGAGCTGCTCGCGCGGCAGACGGCCGACCAGCCGGATCCAGCCGGTGGCGCCGGCGTCGGCGACCTGGGCCGCGAGCCGGGGTTCGAGCGGGCCGTCACCGACGATCGTCAGCTCGAGCCCCGGCACCCGCCGCCTCGCGACCAGCGCAGCGTCGATGACCAGCTCGAACCGCTTCACAGGGGCGAGGCGGCCCACCGCAAGGATCGAGGGATGACGGGTCTTGGCCCCACCGGGCGAGAAGAACGGATCGACGCCGTTCGGCACCGCCACCACGCGGTCCGGCCGGAAGCCGAGCTCGAGCAGCTCGTCACGGGTCGCGTCGGACGGCGTCACGGTGAGTCCACGCCGGTAGAACGGCGGCGCGAATCGGGACTCGAGCGCACGACCAGCCGCCGCCAACGGCCCCGGCAGGATCTGGTTCCACATCGGCCCGTGCACGTGGTGCAACACCGTGATCCGTGGCCGGCGACACCACACCGGCGAGAACCAGGGAACCCCGTTCCAGATCTCGACGAGGGCGTCGTAGGGCCCCATCCGACCGAGCAGCTCGGCGGTGATCGCACGCGGGAACACCGAGTACCGGCTGCCCCTGCGGACGACCCGGTAGCCGTTGCGACTCGCCGTCGGCGGCAGCCCGACCGCAGCGGACGTGCGATGGGTGACCTCCAATCCGAGCGACGCCCATCGCCGCATGAACTCGTCGGCGTGGACCTCGGAGCCGCCGGCGTCGCGGTCGTCGAGGTCGCGCCACGCGAGCACGTGGATGCGACGGATCCCTCGCGCCAGCAGGTCGTCGGTGTACGCCTCGAGCGTCTCGCCGGTCATCCGGCCACCAGCGTCATCGCGACGAGGTTGTCCCCGTCGACGAACACCACGACGTCGTCGGCCCCGCGCAGCGCGTTCGCCTGCTCGCCGTGCCAGAGCGTCAGCCGGAACTGCTCGGTGCCGTCGCTGAGCCGCCCGCTGCCGAATCGACGTTCCTGGACCGGGTTGTCGAATCGGAAGTCGACGCCCTGCTCCTGGAGCACGACCAGCGTCGGGTAGGTGAAGGGGTGGCCGAAGTACAGCTGGCTCTCGTCGACGACGACGGGGCTCGGGACGTCGACGTCGCGCAGTTGCGCCACCATCTCGGTCACCACCCGTTGCCGTGTGTGGTACACCTCGATGCCGTCGTACTGGACCGACCGGGGCAGGTTCGCCACGACGGCGACGCTCAGCACGACTGCTGCCGCGCCGACGAACCAACGCTGCCGCTCGGCCGGTACCGCCCGCTCGGCGAGCGTGGCCGCGCCGAGCAGCGCGAACGCGGCGATCGCCCAGAGCCACCGGTAGTTCGCGGCGACGAGACCGAACACGGTCTGCGGCAACAGGGCGGCGTCGACCACGCCGGCCAGCACGGCGCCGAGCAGCACCGAGAGCCCGGTCCACGTGCGCCGCCGGCCAGCTCGGTACGCCCAGACGACGCCGATCGCCGAGACGGCGAGCACGAGCAGCAGGACGACGACCGACAGCGGGCCGGGTAGCGCTCCATTGGGGTCGAAGGTCCGCCAGCCGGGACGCATCGCCCGTCGCGGCGACGTCAGCACCGCGGCGACGATGCGGGTGCCGGTGACCAGGCCCGGCGGGTCGGACTCGCCGGGTGAGAACAGAACCGCACCGAAGTTGCCCCACCCGGCGAGCTGATCGATCGCGGTCTGGAGCCAGAGCACCACTCCGACGCCCGTTGCGACGTACCACGGGCGCCGCGTGGCGCCGGCCCGCCGATGGACGACCTGTCCTGCGATCGCGACGAGGCCGAGCGCGAACACGAGGATCGGGTAGCTGAGGTGGGTCTGCGCGACGAGACTGCCGGCGACCACGGCGGGCACGAGCGCCCAGCGGTCACCGGCTGCGGCGGCCCAGCACGCGACGAGGAGGCAGAGGAACGGCAGCACGAGGAACTGGTGCTGCCGCGGCGTGATGAGCAGCTCTGATCCCATCGTGAACGTCAGCACCGCGACGGCCATCATCGCCGGAAGCACGGCGCGGGCGCCGGCGAGCCGCGACACGAGCCACGCGATGCACACGATCGCGGCGATCTGCACCGCCGCGACGCCGACAGCGGTGCCCGCCATCGCCGACACCTTGGTGAACGGCGCCAGCAGGTCGAACTGCAGCGGGCCGAGGTTGTTGACGGGTTCGTCGAGATCGACCGAGCCGGACGACCAGGCGCCGAGCAGCGGGTGGTCGTCGGTCAGCACGTCGCGCGAGCGCACCGTGAAGTACGCGTCGTCGCCGATCGGCACCCAACCGGTCGCCGCCGCCCGGACCGCGGCGACCAGGATCGGCAGGCTGGCCACGCCGACCGGCGCCCACGGCAACCATCGATCGTGATGTGGCGGGAGACGGACGTGCATCGGCGTGGAGATCGAAGTGGAGCCACCGGCGGGCGCTGGCTGGAGACTACGGGTTCGCGGTTTCGATGCCGAGGCATTCGAGTCCCGGCGTCGACGGATCGGAATCGCTACCGTGACCGGGTGCCCAGCGAACCGGTCGACGCCTTCGTGCTGGGCGCTCCGTTCCGCTGGGGCGTCGATCGGCGGTCGCTGCCCGGCATCGCCTCGCTCGCCACGATCCTGGCCGTCGTCGCGGTGCCACTCCGCGGCCTCTACCGGGGCACCGGCGCCTCCATGGAGGAGGGCTTCATGCTCGTCTTCCCGACGCTGGTGCAGCAGGGCAAGGTGCCCAACGTCGACTTCTTGCACCTCTACGGCCCGGCGTCGCTCGACACGCTGGCGCTCTGGTACCGGATCTTCGGCGATTCGCTCGAGAGCCAGCGCACGTTCGGGCTGCTGCAGCACCTGGGCATCATCGTCGCGATCTACGCGCTGACCCGGGCGTTCGGGTACCTCGTGGCCACCGGCGCGGCCGTCGTGGCAGCGTTCCTGATCATCACGCCGATCGGCTTGTCGGCGCTCGCGTGGCACGGCGGCGTCGCACTCGGGCTGTGGGCGCTGGTGTTCGCCGCCCGGGCACGGTCCGGCGGCGGGCTCGGCGATTGGTGGATCGCCGGCGGACTGGCCGGCGCCGCGCTCGGGTTCCGGCCCGACCTGGCACTGGCGCTGGGAGTGGCGCTCGGGTGGGCCGTGTGGCGACGCCGACGCGAGCTCGGGGCACTGCTGGGCGGCGCCGCCGTCGGGTTGCTGCCGATGTGGGTGCATCTGGTTCGAGCCGGACCGGTCGCCGCGATCGACGGGATGGTCGTCGATCCGGTCGTTCGGCTCAGGCCCGGGCGGGAGCTCCCCCGCCCTCCGACCTGGGGCAGGGTCGACGGTGCGCTGCAGGCGGTCGCCGAGAGCCTGCCACCGTGGTGGCGGCTGCCGGCGCCTGCCGCGAGCCACCAGCTGTTTCTCTGGTTCTGGGCGGTCATCGCCATCGCGGTCGGCGTCGCGGCGTACGTCGTGGTCAATCGTCGCCGCTCACGACCCGAGCCGGGATCGGCGGCCGACGTGTTGATGCTGGCGGCGTTGTTCGGGCTCGGCATCCTGCCGCAGGCACTGCAGCGCCCCGACTCGACACACCTGGCCTGGGTGTCGGTCGTCTCCTGGCCGCTCCTGGTCGTCGTCGGCGCGCTCGCCCTCCGGAGGTGGTGGTCGGCCGGTCGCTCGGCCGTGGCGGCGACGTTCGTGATCGGCGCCCTGATGCTCGTCGTCTGCCCGTTCTTCACCTACCGGCCGTACCTCCTGCACGCCCGCGTCGCCGTCGGGAACCTGCCGGTGCCGTACGAGATCGAACGAGGATCACACCGATTCTGGGTCGGTGATCCAGCCGTGGCGGCGGCGATGGCGCAGATGATGCCCGACCTCGATGCACGGGCCCGGGACGGCGACCGGCTCTTCGTCGGGCCCGGCGATCTGCGGCGCACCGTCTACGCGGACACGTACGTCTATTGGTTGTTCAGCGAGCTGGAACCGGCGACCTACTTCATCGAGATGGACCCGGGCCTCGCCGACGCCGAAGGGTCGGGCATGGCGGAGGACATCGAGTCGGCCGACTTCGTCGTGCTCACGAACACCTGGGGTGGCTGGACCGAGCCCAACGCCTCGACCGAGCTCCGGTCGCCCGAGCACAACCAGGCCGTGGCCGACCACCACTGCCTGATCGGCAGCTACGAGACGAACCTCGTGCTGCTGTTCGAGCGCTGCGACGGAGGTGGCGGGTTCAACCCTGCCGACGTCGCCGGCCGCGCACCGGGCATCGGCGGCGGCGGCATCGACCCGAACGCCCCGCCGACCACCCAACCCTGACGCGCGGGCGCAGGGCGCCGCAGCGGAGACAGCGAACTCGGCCAGGCGCAGCTGATCCGGCTCCGCCGGTCGGCGAAGCCCGCTCGATCGCGGCGAAGCCCGTTCAGATCGGCAGCCGTCGGAAGATCGGGCGCGGAACGTGGCGGAGGATCATGAACACGTAGCGCAGCACGCCGGGGGTCCACACGGTGTGCCTGCCCTTGCGGATCCCCTCGGCCGCGAGCTCACCGACGACACGGGGTGTCGTCGCGAACGGTGCCGACTTCATGCCTCTCGTCATCCGCGAGTGCACGAACCCGGGACGGATGACCGTGACGGAGGCCCCGGAACCCTGCAGCGCGTCCCCGAGACCCTGTGCGAAGGCATCGAGACCGGCCTTGGAGGATCCGTAAACGTAGTTCGACGAGCGGGCTCGCTCACCGGCGACGCTCGACACCACGACCAGCTGGCCGTGCCCCTGGCGGCGCATCTGCGCTGCGACGGCGAGCGAGACCGTCACCGCACCCGTGTAGTTGACGTGGACCGCCGCGGCTGCCGCCGTGGGATCATGGTCGAAGTCCGCCTGGTCGCCGAGGACGCCGAACGCCACGATGACGACGTCGAGGTCACCGTGCTCGGCGACCATCCGGCGGATGAACGACTCGTGGTTCTCGGTTGCTGCCGCATCGAAGTGCTCGGCGACGATCTCGCGCCCGTCGCGGGCGTAGTGCTCGGCGTGGGCCTCCTCGGGCCGCCGGCAGCCGAGCACGATCGTCCGGGTCGCCTCGGAGGCCAGTTCGTCGACGATCGCACGCCCGATCTCGCTGGTGCCGCCGAGCAGCACGATCGTCTGGGGTTCCTGGAGTGCGTTCTGCATGCGTTGCGGTGTTCAGTGCGGGGCGAGGCCGAGTCGACGCGAGAGATCGCTCGCCCACGTCCCCGCCGGGTCGACGCGAGCTCGCACGGCCAGCCATTCGTCGAGGCGAGGGTAGCCCCGGCGGATGGCCGCCGCAGTGGTCTGGAAGTCCTTCGCAAGGTAGTGGCGGCCACCGGCGTCGAGGACCATGGCATCGAGGCCGTGGAGCAGCGGGGAGAGCCCGGCGCAGCGGACCGGCACGTCGATCGCCAAGGTCCAGCCGCCGGTCGGGAAGCTGAGGTGTCCGCCGTTGCCGGGCCCGAAGCGCTTGAGCACGGTCAGGAAGATCGGGAGCGCCGCCGCCGACAGGCGCTCGACGACGGTTCGCAGCACGCCTTCGGCCTCGAACGGCACGACGAACTGGTACTGGAGGAAGCCGCGCCGGCCGTAGACCCGGTTCCAGTCACCGACGAGGTCGAGCGGGTGGAAGTACGCGGGGATCGACTGCAGCTCGCCGGAGCGGACCCGCGGCGCCTTCCGGTACCACAGTTCGTTGAACGCCGTGACCGACAGCCGGTTGATCACACCGCCGGGTGGGACGAGTGGCGGCACGGCGACGAGCTGCCCGCTGTCGTACGCGAGCGGGTCGATCGACGACCGCCCGTGCAGCTGGGACCGGGTCGCGTGGTCGGCGTTGGTGAGCACACCGCGTCCGAGATGCCGACCGTGCGCGAGGAGATCCAGCCAGGCGACCGAGTAGCGCACCCCGGCATCGGTCTCGGCCATGTGCGCCATGATCTCGTCGAGATCGCCGAGCCGGCGCGTCTCGACCGACATCAGACTGGTCTCGATCGGGATCAGCGTGAACGTCGCATCGACGATGATGCCGGTCAGACCCATCCCGCCGACCGTCGCCCAGAACAGGTCGGCGTCGCGGTTCGGCCCGACCTCGACCACGGTCGTGTCGGCGAGCATGAGCCGCATGCTCGTCACGTGATCGCCGAACGAACCGTCCGCATGGTGGTTCTTGCCGTGGATGTCGCTGGCGATCGCACCACCGATCGTCACGAACCGTGTGCCGGGCGTGACCGGGACGAACCAGCCGCGCGGGATGATCACGGCCAGCAGGTCGTCGATGCTGACGCCGGCACCGACCGTGACCGTGCCAGCCGACTCGTCGACGTGGATCTGGTCGTTCGAGCCCGCGAGCCGGATCACGTGACCACCGGCGTTCTGGGCGGGGTCACCGTAGGAGCGACCGAGCCCACGTGCGATGCCACCCCGGGACGGGAGCTCCTTGATCGCAGCCGCGAGGGAGTGGACGTCGACGTCGACCAGACGCGCCGCACTCGGTGCCGCTCGGCCCCAGCCGGCCAGCAGCGAGGGACGACGGTCGCGCGGCTGGCTGGGGAGCATCAGGGTCACCCTATGCGCTCGGCCTGCGCCGGCGACGCCAACCTGGTCGGAGACGCGCCGCAACGGCAACGACATGCGCCAGCGCCCGAGGTGCTGCGCTTCGACGGCTTGGGCCGGATGCCGCCTGACGTCGGCGCCGGCACGTTCT
>NZ_JASJCS010000018.1 GCF_030065885.1 Ilumatobacter sp.
AGGTCTGCTTCACCAACTCCGAACACGGCCCCGTCCACCTCGTCCTCGACGAACTCATCGTTGGCGACGCCGCCTCGTTCGAGCTCCCCACCACCAACGGCGCCGAACGACTCGCCGACACCCGCATCGCGAGGTTCTGACGCCCACGTCGTAGCGTGCTCGCAATGCGGCTCTCGGTGGTGCTCGGGCAGTGGCTCGACCGGCCGATCGAGGCCGACGTCGAGACGGCGATCATGGCCGACCGGCTCGGCTACGGGCAGCTCTGGGTGCCCGAGATGGCGAAGGCCGACGCGCCGGCGCTGGCTGCGACGATCGCCGCCCGCACCGAGCGGATCGAACTCGTGCTGGGTCCACTCGCCGTGACCGTCCGCAGTGCGGTCCAGATCGGCATCGCCGCGCAGACGGTCGCAGCGACCGGACGGCCGGTACACATCGCCGTGGGCACGTCGAGCTCGACGGTCGCCCGCTGGCACGGCCGGACCCGAGCCGGCGCCGCCGAGGCACTCGGACGAACCCGCGCCGACCTCACCGCGCTCCTCAGCGGCGAGCGCGTCAACGGGTTCCGGCTGTCGCAGCCGCCGAGCCCGCCGCCGTCGATCACCGTCGCAGCGTTCGGGCCGCGTGCGATCGCCGCCGCCGCCGATGCCGACCGGATGGTGCTCAACATGGTGACGGCCGAAGCGGCGACCCCGCTGGCCGCTCGGCACCCGAACACGGCGGTCTGGCTCTGCGCGGCGATCGACCCCTCCGAGGAGGAACGGGCGTGGCTCTCGCGGGGCTTCGTCGGCTACCTGGCGGCGCCGGGCTACGACCAGATGTTCGTCGACGCGGGGTACGGCGAGCTCGTCGAGTTCGCCCGGTCCAAGCCGGGGCCGAAGGAGGTCTTCGCCCGCATGCCGCACGACCTGATCGATCGCGTCGCGCTGGTCGGCGACGAGGCGACCGTCCGCTGGCGCATCGGCGAGTACGCGGCTGCAGGCATCAGCGAGATCTGCATCGTCCCGCCGGCCCCCGACCTCCCGTCGGCACGTCGCACGCTCGAAGCGCTCGCGCCCGCGCGGGCCGGCGCGAGCGGCGCGCGCTAGATCATCGCGGCGTTGAACTCCTGCCCCAGCAGGTACTTGCCCAGCGTCTCGTTGAGCTTCGGTGCGACCATGATGTGCTGGGTCACGACGTGCACGTCGCGCAGGCACCGCCCGAGCACGCTCGTGTCGTAGACCGCCGTGCCGCCGGCGAGCGTCCATGCCGCGTCGACCGCGGCGACGCTCTCGGCCGCAGCGTGCGCCGCTGCGAGCCGCATCGCCACCCGCGCCTCGACCGGCACCGACTCACCGGCCACGGCAGCCTCCCACGCGTCGCCGACCTCGGCCCGGAGGTACGCGCGAGCGGATCGCCAGCGCGCCTCGGCGCGCGAGAACTCGGACTGTGCGAACCCGCTGGCCGCGAGCGTCCGGGACGAGAACTGCGGCGTCTTCGCGCCGGCGAGCTCGGCCAGCTCGTCGAGCGCCCGGCGTGCGACACCCAGGCCGGTCGCGGCCACGCCGAGCGCGAGCAGCGTGAAGTTCGGGAAGTGCGCGAGCGGCTCGTCGACGTGCACGCCGCTGACGCCGGGCTGGATGGTGTGGTCCTCGGGCACGTGGACGTCGTCGACCGAGATGTCGAGCGAACCGGTACCCCGCATGCCCGACGTGTGCCACGTGTCGTGGAAGTCGACGTCGGCGGCCGGGAAGAAGCACACGCGCTGCGTGTCGTCGTCGCACATCGCGCCGCCGACGATCCACTCGCAGTGCTGCGTGCCGCTGCCCCACTGCCAGCGACCGGTGACTCGGTATCCGTCGCCGACGCGTACCCCGTGACCGTTCGGCGCGAAGACACCACCCGATGCAGTGGCGGGCGACGTGAAGATCTTGCGGGCGACATCGGGTTCCAGGAACGCCGCCAGCGACGCGGTCGTGGAGGCGATCCCCGAGCACCAGCCGGCCGACCCGTCGGCACGTGCGACCTCGAGCACCGCGTCGATCATCCGCAAGGGGCCGGTGCCGGGGCCGTCGTACGCGGTCGGCAGGCACAGCGTGAACATCCCGGCCTCGGCGAGTGCGGCAACCGTCTCGGCGGGGAGGCGCCGCTCTCGCTCGGCCAGGTCGGCGTTCGCCCGTGCCACCTCGGCGGCTCGCTCGATCGCAGTACCCGAGAGGCTTCCCATCCCCCGGATCGTAGGCCGATGACCTCATCTGCGGCGGTGGCGTACGATCGGATCATGAGGTTCGGCTTCGTGATCCCGTGGGCCGACGCCGACGAGGTCGGCGAGCTGGCCGTGGCCGCCGAGGATCATGGCTGGGACGGCATCTTCGTGTGGGAGCCGGTCTGGGGGGTCGACAGCTGGGTCAGCCTCGGCCTCGCCGCCGTGCGCACCTCGAAGATCCGGCTCGGCACCATGCTGACGCCGCCGTCACGACGACGACCGTGGGAGCTCGCCAGCCAGGTCGCCACGGTCGACCGCCTGAGCGATGGCAGGGTGACCCTCTCGGTCGGTCTCGGCGCCCCCGACTCGGGCATGGAGGCCTTCGGCGAGGTGTGCGACCGGCGCGAGCGGGCCGAGCTGATGGACGAGTGCCTCGAGATCGCCTGCGGGCTGTGGAACGGGCAACCGTTCGAGTACGACGGCAAGCACTACCAGGTGAAGCCGTCGGAGTTCCCGGCGATCGGACACACCACCCAGGTGCCGAGGGTCCCGATCTGGTGCGTCGGCGCGCTGGGCTACGAGCGGTCGATGCGCAGGGCACTGCAATGGGACGGGCTCATCCCGCAAGTCCTCGACGACGGCACCGCACGGCAGGCGAACCTCGAAGAGCTGAACGGCATCAAGGAGCAGCTCCCGGATCGCGACTACGACGTGATCATCGAGGGTGTCTGGTCCGAGCACTCGCCCGCCGCGTGGGCCGATGCCGGCGCCACCTGGTGGCTCGAGACGCAGTGGGACGCCGTCGGCCAGGCCACACCGGTGCTCGCAGCCTTCGACCGGCTCCGTGACGGCCCGCCGCGCTAGCGGCCGCCGTCACGCCGCTCCGGTCGCGGATCGTACGGGGGCCCGCAGGTACCGTCACACCCCGTGACCGCCAGCGGATGGAACCTCGCCGACGTCTTCGAGCGCATCGCCGACCGCATCCCCGACGCGCTCGCACAGCAGCAGGGCACCCGCTCGTTCACGTGGCGCGAGTTCGATCAGCGCGCCGACGGCGTCGCGGCCGCGCTCCTCGATGCCGGGCTCACCGAGCAGAACAAGGTCGCCCAGTACCTGTTCAACGCGCCGGAGTACCTCGAGAGCGTGTTCGGCGCGTTCAAGGCCGGGATGGCCGTCGTCAACACCAACTACCGCTACGCCGAGGACGAGCTGGTCTACCTGTGGGACAACGCGGACGTCGTGGCCGTGGTCTTCCACGGCGAGTTCGTCGAGACGATCGAGCACATCCGCGCCCGGGTCCCTCGGGTCCGGCTGTGGCTCTGGGTCGACGACGCCAGCGGACCGTGCCCCGACTGGGCGACGCCCTACGAGGCAGCGGCCACGTCGAACCCCGGCCGCACGCACGGCCCGTGGGGTCGCAGCGGCGACCACCTGCTCCTGCTCTACACGGGCGGCACCACCGGCATGCCGAAGGGCGTCATGTGGCGCCAGGACGACGTGTTCGGCGCACTCGACACGAACAACCGCCGCCGGATGCCGCCCGAGCAGGACCTGGAGGCGATCGGCGGGCGGGTCGACCGCGCCGGCCCCCGCGGCATGCCCGGCGCACCGCTCATGCACGGCACCGGCCTGTTCAACGCGCTCAGCACTCTCATGGTCGGCGGCTCGATCACGACGGTCGTCGGTCGCCACTTCGACGCCGCCGAGCTGCTCGACACGATCGAGCAGCAGCGGATCAACTCGATCTCGATCGTCGGCGATGCGTTCGCCAAGCCGCTCCTCGCCGCGCTCGACGCCGAGCCGCATCGCTGGGACGTGTCGTCGCTGCGCGTCATCGTGTCCTCGGGCGTGATGTGGTCGAAGGAGAGCAAGGCCGGCCTCCTCCGGCACAACGACCGGCTGATCATGGTCGACTCGCTGGGCTCGAGCGAGGCGATCGGCATGGCGACCAACACCACGACGGCCGCCACGGACACCGAGACGGCGAAGTTCGAGCTGAGCCCGACCACGCGCGTCGTGACCGACGACGGCCGCGACGTCACGCCGGGCACGGGCGAGCTCGGGCGAGTCGCCCTGCGCGGGTACACGCCGATCGGCTACTACAAGGATCCCGACAAGTCGGCGGCCACCTTCCAGGTCATCGATGGGCAGCGCTATTCGATCCCCGGCGACTGGGCCGAGGTGCTCGCCGACGGCACGGTCAAGCTGCTCGGTCGCGGCAGTCAGTGCATCAACACCGGCGGCGAGAAGGTCTACCCCGAAGAGGTCGAGGAGTGCCTCAAGCTCCACCCCGACGTCGCCGACGCCGCCGTGGTCGGCGTGCCCGACGACCGCTTCGGCGAGGCGATCCATGCGGTCGTCGAACCGCAACCCGGCGCCACGGTCGTCACCGGCGCCCTGATCGACCACGTCAAAGCCCGTCTCGCTCGCTACAAGGCGCCGAAGGCGATCCACGTCGTCGAGTCGTTGGGCCGGGCGGTCAACGGCAAGCTCGACTACAAGGCGATGAAGGCGATCGCGATGGATCGCTCCTCGCCGAGCGGGGTCTGATCGCACGGCAGTACGCTGCCGTGCGATGAGCGACGCAGTTATCGACTGGGGCCGTTACCGGGCCGTCCTGTTCGACCTCGACGGTGTGATCACGCCGACCGCCTCGGTGCACGAACGCGCCTGGTCCGAACTGTTCGCACCCTGGGACTTCACCCCCGAGGACTACCTCGCCAACGTCGACGGGAAGCCGCGGTACGACGGCGTCCAGGCGTTCCTCGCGTCGCGCGGTGTCGAGCTCCCGTGGGGCGACCCCGACGATCCGCCCGGCGACGACACCATCTGCGCGATGGGCAACCGCAAGAACGTCGTGTTCAACGAGCTCCTCGAGCGCGACGGTGTCGACCCGTACCCCGGCAGCCTCCGCGTGCTCGACCATCTCGACGAGCTCGGCATCGTCCAGGCGATCGTGTCGTCGTCGAAGAACGCGCGGTCGGTCCTCGACGCCGCCGGGCTCGGTGGGCGGTTCGAGCACATCGTCGACGGCGTCGCAGCCGCGACCCTCGGGCTCACTGGCAAGCCGGCACCGTCGATGTTCCTGCTCGGTGCGGCACTCGTCGGCGTCGGCACGCAGGATTCGGTCGTGGTCGAAGATGCGACGTCGGGTGTTGCCGCCGGGGCCGCCGGCGGCTTCGCCCTGGTGCTCGGGGTCGACCGCGGCGGCAACGCCGAGGCGCTGACCGCCGCCGGCGCACACCTCGTCGTGACCGATCTCGACGAGACGCTGGCGTGAAGCTCCGCGCCACGGCCTCGCAGATCCCGCGGCACCGTTTCCCCATCGAGCCGTGGCGGCTCGTCGAGCGCGAGCCCGATCGCCACGATCTCGGGCTGACCGAGAGCCTCTTCGCGATCGGCAACGGGTACATCGGGATGCGCGCCAACCCGAGCGAGGGCCGCGAGGCCTACACCCACGGCACCTACCTCAACGGCTTCCACGAGACCTGGCCGATCCAACACGCCGAGGAGGCCGTGGCGTTCGCCAAGACCGGCCAGACGATGGTCAACGTTCCCGACGCCAAGCTGATGAAGCTCTACGTCGACGACGAGCCGCTGGCGCTCGGCGAGGCCGACCTCGACCACTACGAGCGGGCGATCGACTTCCGCACCGGGGTCTCGCATCGCGAGCTCACCTGGCGGACGCCGGCCGGCAAGCTCGTCCACGTCCGGTCCGAGCGCATGATCAGCCTCGAGCACCGGCACATCGCGGTGCTGAGGTTCGAGGTCACGCTGCTCGACGACAGCGCACCGATCGTCATCTCGTCCCAACTGCTCAACCGGCAGGACGGCGAGGACGAGTACCACGTCACGGCCGCCGCGCTCGGCGAGGGGGTCGACCCGCGCCAGGCGCGCAAGTTCGACAAGCGGGTGCTCGAGCCCAAGCTGCAACGGCACATCGACGCCGACGACCGATCCGGCGGCGAGATCACGCTCGGCTACCGCTGCGCCGAGAGCGGGATGACGCTGGCCTGCGCGTACCGTCACGAGCTCGACACGCCGTGCGAGTCCACCGTCGAGACCTCGATCAACCACGACCACGCGAAGTCGGTCTTCACGATCGACGCCCATGCAGGCGAGACCATCCGCCTCACCAAGTTCGTGTCGTACCACTCGTCGCGGGGCATCCCCGCCGAGGAGCTCGCCGACCGGTGCCGACGCAGCATCCGCCGCGCGCAGGTCACCGGTGTCGGCGAGCTGCAGCGCCAGCAGGCCGCCTGGCTCGACTGGTTCTGGGAGCACGCCGACATCGAGGTGGGCGGCGACCCTGCGGGTCAGCAGGCGATCCGCTGGAACCTGTTCCAGCTCGCCCAGGCCACGGCGCGCACCCAAGAGCAGGGCGTCGGCGCGAAGGCGCTCACCGGGGGCGGCTACGACGGCCACTACTTCTGGGACACCGAGGTGTACGTGCTGCCGTTCCTCACGTACACGAATCCCGAGGCGGCGAGGAAGCTCCTCCGCTTCCGGTACCACATGCTCGATGCCGCGCGCGCCCGCGCCGCCGAGCTCAGCCAGCTCGGCGCACTCTTTCCGTGGCGGACGATCAACGGCGAGGAGGCGTCGGCGTACTACGCAGCCGGTACGGCGCAGTACCACATCAACGCTGCGGTCGCGTACGCCCTCGAGCGCTACCTCACCGCCACGGGCGACGCCGACTTCCTCGCCGGCGAGGGCGCCGAGATCTTGGTCGAGACCGCCCGGCTCTACGAGGACCTGGGCTTCTACGACAACAACGGGGGCGAGCACTTCCACATCCACGGCGTCACGGGACCCGACGAGTACACCACCGTCGTCAACGACAACCTCTACACGAACGTGATGGCCCGCTTCACGATGCGGTTCGCAGCGCGATCGGTGGTGTTCCTGCGCGAGTGGAACTCCGAAGCCTACGACGCGCTCGTGCGCCGAACCGGCCTGAGCGAGGAGGAGATCGCCGGCTGGCACCGGGCGTGCGACGCGATGTACCTGCCGTACGACGAGGAGTTCGGCATCCACCCGCAGGACGAGAGCTTCCTCGACCGCGAGCGGTGGGACTTCGCCAACACGCCACCCGACAAGTACCCGCTGATGCTGCACTTCCACCCGCTGGTGATCTACCGCCACCAGGTGCTCAAGCAGGCCGATGTCGTCCTGGCGATGATCCTGCGCGGCGAACACTTCGACCTCGAGACGAAACGGCGCAACTTCGACTACTACGACCCGATCACGACGGGCGATTCGTCGCTGGCGGCCTGCATGCAGTCGATCATGGCGAGCGAGGTCGGCCGGCCCGACATCGGCTTCGACTACTTCGAGCAGGCGGTCTATCTCGACATCGCCGACACGCACGGCAACACGGCCGACGGCGTCCACGTGGCCAACGCGGGCGGCGTCTGGGCGACGGTCGTCTACGGGTTCGCGGGCCTCGTCGACAGCGGCGATCACATCAAGCTGCAGCCCCGGATCCCGAAGGCGTGGTCGTCGATCCGATTCCGGCTCCGCCGGCACGGCTCGGACCTCAAGGTGTCGCTCGACAGCGACGGCGCCACGGTCGAGGTGCTCGACGGCGACCCGGTACCGATCCGGATCGGCGACGAGATGCTGCACGCCGGACCGGATCAGCCGGTCCGGGTCCCCTCGGTCTGACGCACGTCGGGGCCGATTTGGGCCCGGCCGGTTACCGGCCGGTACCGTTCCGGCCATGACAGATGCGCTCGGATTCGACGGCAAGGTGGCGATCATCACCGGTGCAGGCGGAGGTCTCGGCCGCGAGCACGCCCTGCTGATGGCGTCGCGTGGTGCCCTCGTCGTGGTCAACGATCTCGGCGGGGCGGTCGACGGCACCGGCAGCGACAAGGGCGCGGCCGAGCGGGTGGTCGACGAGATCAAGGCAGCCGGCGGCGAGGCGGCCGCCGACACGAACTCGGTGGCCACGCCCGAGGGCGGGGCGGCGATCGTCCAGACCGCGCTCGACGCGTTCGGCCGGATCGACATCGTCGTCAACAACGCCGGGATCCTGCGCGACAAGTCGTTCCACAACATGACGCCCGATCTGTGGGGCCCGGTGCTCGACGTCCACCTCAACGGCGCCTACCACGTCACGAGCGCGGCCTGGCCGCACATGCGCGACCAGAGCTACGGCCGCGTGGTCTCGACCGCGTCGGGGGCCGGCATCTTCGGCAACTTCGGCCAGGCGAACTACGGCGCGGCGAAGATGGCACTGGTCGGGTTCAGCCGGGTGCTCGCCGTCGAGGGCGCGAAGTACAACATCAAGGCCAACGTCATCGCCCCGGTCGCGAAGACGCGCATGACCGAGGACCTGCTCGGCCCGCTCGGCGACAAGGTCGAGCCCCGATTCGTGTCACCGGTCGTCACCTACCTCGCTCACGAGAGCTGCGAGCCGACCGGCCGCGTGTTCTCGGTCGCCGGCGGCCGGGTCGCCGAGATCTTCATCGGTGAGGGTCCGGGCTTCACCGACCCCGAGCTGTCCCCCGAGTCGGTGGCGGCCAACTGGGATGCGGTGACCGACCGCGAAGGGTACGAGGTGCCCGGCCAGATGGCCGAGGAGATCGGGATGTACCTCAAGTACCTGCAGTAGACGGACGTTCTGCCAAGCTGACGACGTGAACCGCGACGCGCTCGACCTCGAACAGCCAGCCGAGAGTGGCGGTGGCGCACCGTCCCTCAAGCTGATCGCGCTGCTGCTGGTGACGATCGCTCTGGCGGTCTTCTTCTTCCAGAACGGCGATCGGGCCCCGGTCGAGTTCCTCTGGATGGACGGCGACTGGCCGGTCTGGACGGTGATCGGCATCTCGGTCCTGGCGGGCGTCGTGCTCGACCGGCTGTTCACGTGGCAGTGGCGCCGCGCCCGCCGGCGCAAGCAAACCGCCGCGTGATCTCGCTCCCGTCGAGCGACGGCGTGCAGCTCGCGCTGCACGACTTCGGCGGCGCCGGGCCGCCACTGCTGATCGCCCACGCCACCGGCTTCCACGCTCACTGCTACGTGCCCGTCGCCCGGGAGCTGTCGGCCGCGTATCGCTGCCATGCCGTCGACGTCCGTGGCCACGGCGAGTCGACGGTTCCGGAGCATTGGCAGGTCGATTGGTCCCGGTTCGGTGACGACGTCGTCGCTGCGGCACGCCATGTGCGCGACGGGACCGGTGAACCCATCGTCGGCGTCGGCCACTCGATGGGCGGCGCGGCGCTCCTCATGGCGGCGTGCCGCGAGCCGGAGCTGTTCACGTCGCTCGTGTTGTTCGAGCCGATCGCGTTCCCGTCGGGCGACCAGCGGATCGACATCCATTCGGTCCCGATCGTGCAGTCGGCGCTGCGTCGCCGCCGACGTTTCGCGTCCGTCGACGACGCACACGACAACTTCCGCGGCAAGGCGCCGCTGTCGCTCATGACACCCGAGGTGCTCCGCCTCTACGTCGAGCACGGCTTCCGGGCGACCACCGACGACATCGGCAATCCCTGCGTCGAGCTCCGTTGCACGCCCGAGCTCGAGGCCGGCATCTTCGTGGCGGCGCGCGAGAACGGCGTGTGGGAGCTGCTGCCCGGGGTCGAGATCCCGGTGGTCGTCGCGTCCGGTGTGGTCGAGGACGACCAGCCATCTGCACGCGCCGACGGGATCGCCGAACGCCTCCCGGACGGGCGGTACGTCTCCCTCCCCCACATGACGCACCTCGGCCCGTTCAGCCACCCGGACGAGGTCGCTGCGCTCGTCGTCCGTCCCGGCCGATAGGGGTCCTGGCTTCCTCTCGCATGTCCCTGCTGCTCCTCGTCATGCTCGTGCTGGGCCTGGTCGCCTTCACCCCGATCGTGCTCACTGCGCGATGGCTCGCACGTGGGCAGCGACATCGCATCGGCCTCGCCGTGGCAGCCACCGCTGCGATGTTGTTCTGGCTCGTGCTGCCCGTCTACGTCGTCGGCGCCGCGTGGTGCCCCGACGACGCGTGGGAGGTGCCCGTCCGGATCGGGTTGTACGCGCTGGTCCTCGGCGGCGTGTATGCCGCCGGCTTGTCGTACGACGTGGCCCGTTCTCACGGCGCGGGTCGGCTGACGGGTTGCCTCGCGGTCGCCGCGGTGGCGCTGACGGCTGTCACGGTGGTCTCGTTGCTGTCGAGCGCCGCGTCGGGGATCCTGGCCCATCCGTACTGCGGCTGACGGTCACGAACCGATGCAACACCCCGCGCGTACGATTGGTCGCATCATGACCGACGTGGCAGCCGAAGCGACGTGGACCGTCCCGACGAGCCTCTCGCCGTCGCGGGTCGAGTCGTTCCTGTCGTGCCCGCTGGCCTTCCGGTTCTCCTCGATCGAGAAGCTGCCCGATCCACCGACCGTCGCGACCACGCGAGGGTCCCTCGTGCACCGGGCCCTCGAGCTGTTCTTCCTCCGGCCCGTCGCCGAGCGCACGCCGGCAGCGCTCGATCGCTGTGCCGACGCGGCCATCGCCGAGTACCGCGAGCATCCCGACTTCGTGCAGCTCTCGCTGACGCCCGACGAGGTCGAGCGCTTCGACCACGAGTGTCGCGAGCTCGTCGCCAACTACCTCGGCATGGAAGACCCGACCACCGTGCGCGACATCGGGCTCGAGCTCAAGCTCGAAGCGCCGGTCGGCGACCTCACGCTCCGCGGCATCATCGATCGGCTCGAGCTCGACCCGCAGGGCGAGCTCGTCGTCACCGACTACAAGACCGGCCGGGCTCCCAGTCCCAACTGGGAGCGCAAGAGCCTGTCGGGCGTGCACTTCTACGCCTTCCTGTGCGAGTCGGTGTTCGGCCGGCGGCCGGCTGCGATCCGGCTGATGTACCTCAAGTCGGGCGAGACGATCACGGCGACGCCGTCGGCCCAGTCCACGAAGTTCATGACGACGCGGACGAGTGCGGTCTGGAAGGCCGTTGCCACCGCGTGCGAGCGCGACGACTTCCGGCCCCGCCAGAGCGCGCTCTGCAACCACTGCGCCTACCAGCGGTGGTGCCCCGAGTTCGGCGGTGACCCGGCGCTCGCCGCCGCAGAGGCGCCTGTCGTGCTCGGCGGCGCCGTGCCTGCATGACATCGATCGTCGGCGCGTTCGACGACTGGGCCGATGCGCAACTCGAACTGATCCGCGGCACACCGACGATCGACCGGCTGATGACGGCCGCCACGCACGCCGGCGAGTTCAGCGTCATCTGGCACGGCTGCAGCCTGCTGCGCGGCATCATCGTGGGGCGGCCCGACCAGATCGTCGCCATGGCCGCAGGCATCGGCACCGAGAGCCTCATCGTCAACCAGGGCCTGAAGCGCCTGTTCCGACGCACCCGACCGACCGAGTCCGGCGACGAGCGATTCGACATCCGCACCCCGCTGACGTCCTCGTTCCCGAGCGGCCACGCGAGCGCAGCCGCGTTCGCGGCGACGGTCCTGGTCGGGTGGGACGGTCGCCGCTCGCTGCCGCTGTGGGGATCGCTCGCCACGCTGGTCGCCGTCAGCCGGCCCTACGTGCGCATCCACCACGCCTCCGACGTGGTCGGCGGCGCCCTGGTCGGTGTGGCGCTGGCGGCGGGCGCACGGCGTGTGATGCGCCGGTTCGGCGTCGGTTGATCTCGCAGCGGCGCCCGTAGCCTGCCCGCATGAGCGATCTGCGCTTCGATCCGACGATGAGCGACGCCGAGGGCCTGATGTGGCGGCTCGAGAAGGACCCCCACCTCTCCTCGACGTTCGCGACCGTCACGGTGCTCGATCGGGCACCCGACTTCGACTCGTTCCGCCGCCGGATCGAGCGGGCGTCGGTCGCGATCCCCCGGCTCCGCCAACGGGTGATGCCGGCCCCCGCCAACCTGTCCCCGCCGGTCTGGGTCGACGATCCCGACTTCGACATCGACATGCACGTTCGTCGCATCGCCTGCCCGAAGCCGGGCTCGCTGCGGCAGGTGCTCGACATCGCTTCCCTGTTCGTCGCCGATCCGCTCGACCGGACCCGTCCGCTCTGGCAGTTCCTGGTCGTCGAGGGCATGCGTGGCGGCAAGGCAGCGATCGTCCAGAAGATGCACCACACGATCACCGACGGCGAGCGCGGCGTCGAGTTGTCGCTGCAGTACCTCGACTTCGAACGCGACGCGCCCGAACCTCCGCCGCTCGCGGCCGACGACCAGCCGACTGCAGGCGAACCCGAGCCCGTCGGCACCGACGCACTGCGCGACCTCATCACCGGTGGACTGCGCCTGCCGATCGGCATCGCGAAGCAGGTCCGGGACCTGCTGGCCGACCCGGCCGGCATCCCCGACGCCTCCAGCGCAGCCGCCAACACGATGCGCGGCATCATGTCGCAGCTCTCCGACACCGAGCAGGCGCGATCACCGCTGTGGACGTCGCGGTCCCTGCAGCGCCGCGTCGAGCCGGCCCGTGCGCCGTTCCGCGAGACCAAGGACGCCGCCAAACGACTCGGCGGCACCCTGAACACCGCCTTCCTCACGGCTGCCGCCGACGCCGCCTCCACTTATCACGTCGAGATGGGCAGCCCGGTCGAATCGCTCCGAGCCTCGATGGCGATCTCGACCCGCACCGCCAGCTCGGGCTCGAACGCGTTCTCGCTCGCCCGCTTTCTGGTCCCGACCGCCGAGATGCCGATCGACGAACGGTTCCTCGCCATCCAGGAGGCCGCCGATCTCGCCCGCGAGGCCAACAAGCGCGCCGGGCTCGACACGCTGGCCGCCGTCACGTCGGCGCTGCCGACGTCGCTCATCACCCGTCTCGCCCGGCAGCAGGCTCAGACGATCGACTTCGCGACGTCGAACGTCAAGGGGTCGCCGGTGCCGTGCTACGTCGCCGGGGCGCAGTTGCTCGAGATCTACCCGATCGGCCCGCTCGGCGGCGTGGCCTTCAACCTGACGCTGATGTCGTACCTGGGGAGCCTCGACATGGCGCTCAACATCGACACCGCGGCCGTCGCCGAGCCCGAGTTGCTGACGCGTTGTCTCGACCGCTCGTTCAAGCGGTTGGCGAAGGTCTAGTCGGCGTCGCTGAGCAGCGTGCGCAGGTCGAGCAGCAGGTCGGCGACCTCACCGGTCGAGACCAGCTCGCGCTGCATCATCTTGGCAAGTGCAGCGTCGATGACCGCCACGGCCTCGGCCAGCACGTCACCGGGTGTGCCGGCATCGTCCACCATCAGGGTCGATTCGAGCGTCGGGGCGGGGAGCTGATCCGTCATCGGCGATCACCGTATCGGCGTTTCGCCGCTCGCGCGCGCACCTAGCATGTGACACATGCGACCGAGCGGGCAGCCCGAATGAGCAACCCGGCTGATCGGCATGGTTGAACGCACCTTGGCGGCCGTCGGCCTGCGACTCGGTGAAGCCATCCGGTTCCGCCGCCACGAGGGCGGCCGCTGGCTGGTCGGCAAGGTCGCCCGCATCGAGGCCGACGGGAGCATCACGCTGCACGACCCCGACGGCGCAGCGCGGTCGCAGCGCCCCGAGCGGGTGCAGGTTCGGCGGCCCGGCAGCCGCGGGCGGCTGGTGTGGTGCGACGTGAGCGAGGTCGCTGTCACCTGGGAGCAACTCGAGCTGTTCTAGCTCTTTCGGGCTTCGCCGACCGGCGAAGCCGGATCGGCTGCACCTCCGAGCTCGCCGCCTCCGCTTCGCTTCGGCGCTCACCCGCCTCCACATTGCGACGCGGTCGACCGGCGACATGGGCGTCGGCACGCCACAGCATCACACCCAGCGAAGCCGGATCGGCTGCGCCTGACCGGGCGTCGCCACGTGTCAGATCTGCGACGCGGTCGACCGGCGACATGGGCGTCGGCACGCCACTCTCGCGAAGCCGGATCGACTGCGCCTGACCGAGCGTCGCCACGTGTCAGCGGCCGCCGGAGGTGTTGATGAACGAGCCCGTCACGTAGCTGGCGGCATCGGAGGCGAGCCACAGGATCGCCTCGGCGACCTCGTCGGCGTCACCACCCCGCTGCATCGGCACGTGTACGGACAGCTTCTCGACTCGGTCCTCGATACCCGAGAGCTCGTGGATGTCGGTGTAGATGAGGCCCGGTCGCACCGCATTGACCCGGACGCCTTCGGAGGCGACCTCCTTCGCGAGCCCGATGGTGACGGTGTCGAGGGCGCCCTTCGTCGCCGCGTAGTCGATGTACTCATTCGGGCTGCCGAGGTAGGAGGCGGCCGACGACACGTTGACGATCGCCCCACCGGCACCACCGTGGCGCGTCGACATGTGTCGGACCGCCTCACGGAGCGCCACGATCGCACCGATCACGTTGACCGCCATCACGTCACGCAGACGTTCCACGTCGAACTCGTCGAGCCGCATGGCGGGATGCAGCGTCCCGGCGTTGTTGACGAACGCCGCGATCGGACCCACCTCGGCCACGGTCGTCGCGAAGGCAGCGACGACGTCGGCCTCGTCGGCGACGTCGGCCCGAACGGCCAGCGCGCGGGCGCCCGTCGACTCGCACTCGGCGACGACCGCGTCAGCGGCGTCGGCGCTCCGGACGAACGTGATCACCACGTCGTAGCCCCGCGCGGCCGCGAGCCGCGCCGTCGCAGCACCGATGCCGCGGCTCCCCCCGGTGATCAACATGACGGGCCGGGCCATGACGCAGAGTCTGGCACCAACGGCACCGGGGGGCCGGCGGGAGCTGGGATACCGTGTCGGCGTGCCGGACACCGAGACCCCCTCACGCCACGCCGAGATCGCCCGCGATCTGATCCATCTCCGCTCGGCGGTCGGCCAACCGAAGCTCAGCCCCGACGGCCGGCACGTCGCGGCCGTCGTGGCCACCGTCGACCTCGACGAGAACACGACGCGCACCAGGGTCTGGCTCGACGGTGCACCCGTCACGGCCGGGCCGAGGGACTCGCAACCCACGTGGTCACCCGATGGGCGGTGGCTCGCGTTCACCAGCCGACGCGACGACGACTCGAAGAAGCCGACACTGCACGTCATGCCCGTCCACGGCCCTGGCGAGGTTCGCACCGTGTGCACGATGCCCGACGGCCTCGGCGAGTTGGCCTGGTCGCCCGACGGGCGGTGGCTCGGGTTCCTCAGCCGCACCCGCGACTCGCGCTACGACGCGAAGGACGCGACGTGGCAGTCGCCCCGCAAGATCGAGCGGTTCCTGTCGCGCCTCAACGGCGAGAACTGGATCTTCGACCGACCGCAGCACGTGTACGTCGTGGCCGCCGACGGCACGGGGCAGCCGCGCAACCTGACCGAGGGCGAGTTCGCGTACGGCGGATTCTCGTGGCTCGCCGACTCGAGCGGCGTCGTCGCGTCCGGTACCGCGCACGAGACGTGGGACGAGGACGCCGCCGAGGACTTGTACGTCGTGCCCCTCGACGGCGAGATCCGGGCACTCACCCAGCAGACGGGGAAGTACGTCGCCCCAGCCGTCTCCCCCGATGGCCGGCAGGTGGCGTTCATGGGCCTCGACAACGCGCAGGAGTATCCGCAGAACGCCAAGATCGGCCTCGTCGACGTCGACGGCGGTGAGCACCGCTGGATCAGCACGGGCCTCGACCGCACGTTCTTCGCGATGGCCTGCCCCCAGGCGCCCGTGTGGGAGACCAGCGACACGCTGCTGGCGGTGGCCGAGGACCGGGGCGACACCCACCTCTACCGGCTCCATGTCGACGGCCGGGCACCCGAGCCGATCACCGACGGGCCGACAACGGTCCAGGGCTACGACGTCGCGGGCGACGTGATCGCCACGACCCGATCCGACGTCACGCACGGTGGCGAGCTGTGGATCACCCGCGCCGGCGACGACGAGCAGCTCACCCACGTCGCCGGCGTCCACCGCGGTTGGGAGAAGTTCACGGTGACGTGCACCGACGGTTCCGACGACATCGACGCCTGGATCATGCGACCCGACGACTTCGATCCCGACCAGCGGTACCCCCTGCTGCTCAACGTCCACGGCGGCCCGTTCACGCAGTACGGCGAGTACTTCTTCGACGAGGCCCAGATGCAGGCCGCAGCGGGCTTCGTGGTGCTGATGTCGAACCCGCGGGGTGGCAGCGGCCGGCACACCGCCTGGGGCCAGGCGATCATGGGTCCGAAGCACCCGACCGCGCCGGGAACCGGTTGGGGCAGCGTCGACGTCGACGACGTGATCGCCGTCCTCGACGCAACACTCGATCGATACACGTTCTGCGACCCCGAACGGGTCGGCATGCTGGGCGGCAGCTACGGCGGGTACATGGCGACGACGCTCGCCGCCCGCTACGGCGACCGGTTCGTCGGCATCTGCTCGGAACGTGCGGTGAACAACCTGCTCACCGAGGAGTGGTCGTCCGACGTCGCCACGTTCTTCCGCGCCGAGCACGGCCCCACCGTCGTCGAGGACCCCGGCGAGTACACCCGGATGTCGCCGATCACGATGGCGCACGACATCCACGTCCCGATGCTGATCATCCACAGCGAGGACGACTTCCGCTGCCCGATCAACCAAGCCGAGGAGCTGTGGGTCACGCTCAAGCTGCTCAAGCGGGACGTGACCTTCTACCGGTTCCCCAGTGAGAACCACGAGCTGTCGCGGTCGGGATCGCCGGTGCACCGGCGCATGCGGGCCGAGATCATCCTCGACTGGTTCGCCGACCTGCTGCTGCCGGCCGACGACACCGACGCGGACGCCACCACCGAGGAGACCGGGTCAGCGGCCACGTGACGCCGGCCGCCGGCCAGGCGCGGTCGTTGCCCGGTCGCGCTCCGGGCGTGCGACAATCGCAGAGGATGACCACACACGCCCCCGACCACCTGTACCTCCGGCAGCGGCTGCTCGGGGCGACCGTGGCCGCGGCCGTCGCTGGCGCAGCCACGCTGCTCGGCGCAACCGAGGCGAGGGCGGACGGCTGGCCGGCACGCGTCACCGTGGAGGTGGTCGTAGAGGGCGATCAGGGGCCGACGATCGATGCGATCGGCGACGCCGGCGGCATCGTGGTCGGCACCGGCCCGGGCACCGTGCTGGCGCGGATCCCCAGCGTTCGCCGCCCACTGCTCGCTGCAACTCTCGACGCGGAGGTGCGAACGCCGGTGCCGGTGGATGTCCGCCCCGAGTCGGTCGTCGACCGGAGGCCGGCGTTCGGGCCCACCGTGGGCGAGCACGTCGCCATCACGAACGCCGACGCCTGGCACGCCGCGGGCTTCGACGGCGACGGCGTCAAGATCGGCGTGATCGACTTCTTCGACGTCGAGCTCTTCTGGGACGAGGACGAGCACGGACCGAAGCCGGTGGCCGGCGTCACCGCTCGGTGCATCGACCTCGGCAGCGACTGCTCGGCCGAGTTCTTCGACGCCGTCGACAACGGCGGCGAGGACCACGGCGTCGCCGTCGTCGAGACGATCCTCGACATGGCTCCGGCCGCCGAGATCTACATCGGCCAGGCGACGACCGTCAGCGACTACTCGGCGCTCGTCGAGTGGTTCGCCGACGCCGGCGTCACCGTGATCAACCGCTCGCTCGGGAGCCGCTACGACGGACCGGGCGACGGGCGGGGGCCGCTCGACGAGGTCGCGTCCGAGGCGACGGCCCACGGCATGCTCTGGGTGAACTCCGGCGGCAACAACGGCGAGGGCAAGTACTACCGGCACCAGGCGCGCCTGATCGGCAATCGCGTGGCGTTCGGCCCATCGGGCACCGGCACGTACCTGCGGTTCTCCGGCTGTGTCGCACTCGGCGGGATCCGATGGTCCAACGACTGGGACGTCGCCGCCGCGCAACGCACCGACTACGACGCGCTGCTGTGGGACGCCCCGACCGGTGACCCGGCCGCCGGCACCCTGGTCGATTCGTCCCGACGCCCCCAGCAACTCGGTGCCTCACCGATCGAGCTCCTGCCGACGCCGCGCTGTCCGGGCCCCGGTCGCTCGCTGTACCTCGAACTCGAGTGGCTCGGCGGGTCGATCGCCGGCGACGTCATCGAGATCCTCGACTACGGCTCGGGCATCGCGCAGTTCACGCAGGCCGCGGGCAGCGCCGCAGTACCGATCGTCGACTCGTCCGACCCCGGCGTCGTCGCCGTCGGCGCGATCGACCCGGCTGCGACGGGCACCGTCGCGGCGTACAGCTCGCGCGGGCCGACGAACGACGGCCGCGTGATCCCCGATGTCGCCGCGCCCGCGGCGGTCACCAACTCGCTTCAGGGCGTGTTCGCCGGCTCGAGTGCGGGTGCGGCGGTCGTGTCGGGCGGCGCCGCACTGCTGGCCGGTGCCGGGCTCGCCGCCGACGGCGCCACCCTCGCCGACCTCGTTCGCCACCTCGCCGTCGATCGCGGCGCGAGCGGGCCCGACAACGAGTACGGCCACGGCGAGTTCCGCCTCCCCGCCCCACCGGCCGGGATCAACGACCTCCCGTCGACGTTCCGATCGCTCGACGTGCCGACCCGGATCCTCGACACGCGCGAGGAGAGCGCCGTCGGGCCCGCTGCGCTGATCGGTCCCGTCGGCCGTGGCGACGTCCTCGAGCTGCCCGTCGCCGGTCACCACGGCGTGCCCGCCGACGGCGTGACCGCGGTCGCCGTCAACGTCGTGAGCGTCGCAGCCGACCGGCCGAGCTTCGTGCAGGTGCTGCCGACGATGGAAGCGGCTCTCGGCAGCTACTCGAACCTGAACATCGACGGCGCCGGGCAGACCCGCGCCAACTTCGCGATCGTGCCGGCCGGTGCGGACGGCACGATCTCGATCTACTCCATCGCTGCCGGCGACATCGTCGTCGACCTGCTCGGCTTCTTCGAGGAGCAGACCGGTTCGGTTCGGGACGGCCGGTTCGTCGGGCTGCCGGCCGCGCAGCGACTGCTCGACACCCGTGACGACGCTCCGGTCGGACCGCTCCTGTCCGGGACGAGCCGCGCCGTTCCGATGCCGGCGGGCGTCGATCCCGGCGTGGTCGACGCCCTCGTCGTCACGGTCACCGCCACTGCGGCCACCGGACCCGGGTGGGTGCAGGCCTACCCGACCGATCGGCCCGACGTGATCGGCACCACGTCGACGCTCAACCTGGCGTCCGGCGGCACGGTCGCCAACACCGCCATCGTCCCGCTCGGCGGTCCGGGCATCAGCGTCACGACCTTCGTCGCCGGTGCCGGGAGCACCCACGTCGTCGTCGATGCCATCGGCTACGTCACGACCGACGCCGCATCGCTGTCGGGCGCCGGCAAGTTCCGGTCGGTCTCGCCGAACCGGGCGTTCGACTCGCGCCAGACGGGTGGCGCACTCGGCGACCTCGAGCAGGTCGTGATCGACGCCTCGGCTGCCGCTGGCGTCACGGTGCCCGACTCGGCGACGGCCGTGGCCTGGAACATGGCGGTCGTCCACGCTGACCGGCCCGGATTCCTGCGGGCGTGGGCTGCCGACCAGCCCGAGCCGCCGACGTCGGCATTGAACTGGACCACCCCGGGCGAGATCCGGGCGGCCGCCGTGATCTCGGCCGTCGATCGCGGCCGCACGCGGATCCGCGTCGACGACGGCGACGCCGACACCCCGGTCGCCCTCGGCCACCTCATCGCCGACGTGTTCGGCTACTTCACCTGATCGACCGACTCGGCGAGCCATGCGTCGATCAGCCGCCGGGCGATCGAGATCCCCGGTGGCACCATCGGGAGCTCGCCGGGCAGGAACCAGCCGGCGTCGGCGATCTCGGCCGGGTCGCACTCGATCTCGCCGGACTCGTACCGCGCACGAAATCCGATCATGAGGCTGTTCGGGAACGGCCAAGGCTGACTCCCGAAGTACGACGGAGCGCTCACGGTGATGCCGACCTCCTCGTGCACCTCCCGGACGACGGCCGACTCCAACGACTCGCCGGGCTCGACGAACCCTGCGAGGCACGAGTACATCGGGATGTCCCACTGCACGCCCCTCGCCAGCAACGCCTCCTGCTCGGGCCCGGGCTCGCCGCGGGTCACGAGCGTGATCATCGCCGGCGAGAGCCGCGGGAACGACAGCAGGTCGCATCCCGGGCACCGCATGGCCCGCTCACCCTCGGCGAGCGCGGTCTCGGCACCGCAGCGCCCGCAGAAGCGATGGGTGCGCGCCCATTCGACGATCTGCACCGCGCGGCCCGCCGCCAACCACTGGTGCTCGGGCGCCCGGCCGTAGAACCTGCGCAGGTCGATCGCTGCGCCGTAGCTCGGATCCGTGTCGGCCGGGACGTCGACCGCCCACCACGCATGCCCGTCGACCATGCCGATGAAGTGGATCCGCCAGTCGTCCTCGCCGGGTCGGTCGTCGATGAAGACCGTCGACCCGATCACGTGCACGTATCGATGTTCACCGTCGTGGCCCGGCGGTGGCGCGTTGAGCGGCCGGAAGTCGGTCATGACCGGATGCGTAGCACACCGGTCGGCGCCCGGCCTATGGGGTCAGGGTGCGGCCGTCGGCGGCCCAGGCGCGCACGCCGCCGTCGAGATCGTAGACCTGCTCGAAGCCGAGCTGCTCCATGAGGGCAGCCGTCTGCCCCGAGCGATTGCCCGAGCGGCAGTAGAGCAGGTACTCGCCGTCGCGATCGAGGGCGGCGATCTCGTCGGCGAAGGTGTCGGTGTAGAAGTCGATCATCGTGGCGCCCTCGACGTGACCCTCGCCGAACTCCTCGGGCGTGCGGACGTCGATCACGGTGATGTCGGGATCGGCCGCGAGCGCGGCGGCTTGTGCCGGTGTGACCAACCCGTAGGCGGGTGTCGCCGAACCCTCGGCGGCGGCAACGCTCGCATCGTCGCTGTCGCCGCCGCATGCGGCGAGCACCAGCACGGCGGCGAGCGCAGCGATCGGCGCGCGAGCCCGACGGGGGGTCCGGCGGAGGGCGCTGGCTTCGGTCGAGGTGTGGCCCATGTCATGGTCCTTCGTACTCGTGGACGTCGTTATTGTCCGTACAATATCGGATGTCGAGCTCGACCGTCACGCACCACCCAGTCCGCGAGAGGATGAGCACACATGCCGACCGTGCTGATCGCCGCCGACGAACTCGTCGCGGCCCGCTATCAGATGGCCCTGTCGCTGGGCTTCCACATCGTGCTCTCGTGCTTCGGTGTCGCACTGCCGGCGATGATCTACGTCCTCCACCGGCGCGGCGTGCGCAACGGCGACCAGGAGGCGCTCGCCCTCGCCAAGAAGTGGGCCAAGGCGTCGGCCGTCCTGTTCGCGATCGGCGCGGTGTCCGGGACGATCCTGAGCTTCGAGATGGGCTTGCTCTGGCCGGGGATGATGTCGACCTTCGGCGACGTCATCGGCCTGCCGTTCGCGATGGAGGGCATCGCGTTCTTCCTCGAGGCGATCTTCCTCGGCATCTACCTCTACGGCTGGGGGCGCCTGCGACCCGAGGTGCACCTCCGCACGCTCATCCCGATCATGCTCTCCGGATTGTTCGGCACGTTCTGCATCCTCGCCGTCAACGCATGGATGAACGCGCCGGCCGGCTTCACGATGCTCGCCGACGGCACGGTGACCGACGTCGACCCGCTGGCGGCGATCTTCAACGACGCGCTCTGGCCGCAGTTCCTCCACATGTGGGTCGCGACGTTCGTGGTCGCCGGCTTCCTCACCTCGGCCGTCTACGCGGTCGGGATGTTACGAGGCCGCCGCGACCGCTCGCATCGGCTCGGGTTCACGGTGCCGTTCGTCTTCGCAGCGGTCGCCGCGCTCGCGCAGCCGGCGATCGGCCACTGGGCCGGCACCCGGCTCGACACCCAGCAGCCGTCGAAGCTCGCGGCGATGGAGCTGGCCCTCGAGACCGAGGATCGTGCGCCGGTCGTCATCGGCGGCGTGCTCATCGACGGCGAGGTGCGCGGCGGGATCGAGATCCCGGCGATCGCCTCCTTGCTGGCCGGCAACTCGTTCGACACGGTCATAGTCGGCCTCGAGGACATCCCCGAGGACGAGCGACCGCCGGTCAACATCGTCCACTGGTCGTTCCAGACGATGATCGCGGCCGGCACGGCGATGATCGCGCTCGGCGGGTGGTACGGCTGGCGGCGTCGCCGCTACGGCGCGGACGGCGTCTTCGAGTCGACGTGGTTCCTGCGGGCCGCGGTCGCCGCCGGCCCGGTCGCCGTGATCGCACTGCAGGCGGGCTGGGTGACCACCGAGGTCGGCCGGCAGCCGTGGATCGTCTACGGCGTGATGCGGGTCGAGGACGCCGTCACGTCGAACTCCGGCATCTGGATCTCACTGGCTGCGATGGTCGTGATCTACACGAGCATGGCCGTCGTCGGCGCGCGGGTGCTCCTCGGCATGGCGCGTCGATGGCGAGCCGACCCCTCGTCCGACCTCCCGACGCCGTACGGGCCGGGTGGGTCGCTCCATGACGTCGACACGACGGGTCCGCCGACCGACGATCTCGTCGGCAGGCCGTCGTGAACCTCGCCGACGTGGCCGCGATGCTGATGTTCCTCGGCGTCGTCGCGTACGCCATCCTCGGCGGCGCCGACTTCGGGAGCGGCGTCTGGGACCTGCTCGCCGGCGACGCCCGCCGGGGCGCACATCTCCGCTCCCAGATCGATCGATCGATCGGACCGGTCTGGGAGGCGAACCACGTGTGGCTGATCTACGTGCTGGTCTTCCTGTGGACGGCGTTCCCCACCGCGTTCGGCTCGATCATGACGACGCTGTTCGTCCCGTGGATGCTCGTCGGGCTCGGGATCGTGCTGCGGGGCGGCGCGTTCGCGTTCCGCAAGTTCTCGGGGTCGGTGCGTGAGGCGCGCCTGCACGGCATCGTCTTCGCGACGTCGTCGGTCGTCACCCCGTTCTTCCTCGGGATGATCGCGGGTGCCGTCGCCAGCGGCCGCGTGCCCGCCGAGGGCACCGGCGACCTGTGGCGCTCGTGGACCGGCCCGACCTCCTGGGTGGGCGGCGTCCTCGCGGTGCTGACCGTGTCGTTCCTCGCAGCGACGTTCCTGGCCGCGGACGCCGAACGAGGCGGCCGCCGCGCCCTGGCGGACGACATCGGGGGCAAGGCGGTCTGGTCGGGCGTCGTCACCGGCGGGGCCGCGCTCGCGGCGGCCATCGCCATCGAGGTCGACGCCGACACGCTCGCCGACGGGCTCCACACGTCCGGTCTCGGCTTCGTCGTCTCCTCCGCGGTCGCCGGTCTCGCATCGCTCGTCCTCCTCCGCCGGCGGAGCTGGGCGCTGGCGCGTGTCACGGCGGTGGCAGCGGTGGCGTCGATCGTCGTCGGCTGGGGCGTCGCGCAGTATCCCGACCTGCTCGTCGACGAGTTGACGATCGACGACGCGGCCGGCGCACGATCGACCCTGGTCGGGCTGCTGATCGTGTTCGGCGTGGCCGTGGTCACCGCGGTGCCCGCCATGCTCTGGCTGTTCGCGCTGGTCAACCGCGACGACCGGCAGACCGACCAGCACTGAGCTCGGCGAACAGCGGACCCCGGTCGAGCGGCGACCCGCGACCCGGCGTCAGGACCGCACTCGGGTCCGAGCACCCGGCTCGAAACGATCGGCCCCGGGGTCGTACCGGACCAGCACATCGTCGTCGTCCGCCTCGGAGGAGACGATCACCGGCTGCCCGATCGCCTGACCGAGCTGGCAGATGAACCCGGCCACGACGTCGAGGCAACCCTGGTTGACGAGTTGCCGGCTGTCGATGTCGAAGTCGATCGAGGTCTCGTCGAGCGGGAAGAAGTTGATCCGGATGTCGAACTCGAGCAGGACGTTCAGCGTGCCCAACAGCAGATCGCTCGCGAAGAGCTCGGTCGCCCGCTCGGGCATCGGATGATCGGTACCGTGCGCCTTGAACCGGCTCGCGACCGCGACCTCGTCGACGAGGTCGAGGACGCGCTGCCAGGACGAGAGGGTGACGTTCTCGACGCGCCCGTTCGGCAGCGATCGTTCGCCGTCGAACGCGGCCATGAAGTCCCGCCAGCCCGGCATCCCCTCCACACCACCAGCGTGCCAGACGCGGCACCGCCGAACCCGACAATCGCATCGTCATCCCCGCCGGTTCACAGGCCAACCGCAGGCGCCCGACGTTCGCCACGATCGGCCGAACGCGTCGCGCTGCGGAGGCAGGCCAGCTTCGAAGCGGAGCGGAGCATCGTGCTCGGCAGGCGAAACGGGTCATCTCGCCGGATCGATCGCTCCCGCGACGGCGACGAGGCGAGGGGCACAGCGGAGCGAGCGCCGCAACTCCGGAAGGGCGGCCGCTACATCAGCGGCGCCACGTGTGGAGCCCGTTCAGATCTCGGCGATCGCCGCCGTGAGCGCAGCGACGCCCTCGTCGATCTCGTCGGTGGTGACGTTCAGCATCGGCGCCAGCCGGATCACGTTGCCGTAGAGACCGCCCTTACCCACCAGGAGGCCGTGACGCTTGCACGCCTCGTGGAACTCGTTCGTCCGGGCCTTGTCGGGTTCGATGCCCCCGGGCTCGCACACCTCGAACGCCCACATCAGCCCGCGGCCGCGCATCTCGGCGATCCACGGCGCACCTTCCGCGACCGGCCGCATGGCAGCCTCGAACCGCTCGCCCATCGCCTTGGCGTTCGCCTGGCAGTCGTGCTCGAGCACGTAGCGGAGCGTCGCACTGCCGGCCGACGCCGACAGCGGGTTGCCGCCGAACGTCGAGAAGTTGAGCACGTGGATCGAGTCCATGATCTCGGCGCGGGCGACGACGCCGGCGAGCGTGATGCCGTTGCCGACGCCCTTCGCGAACGTCAGCATGTCGGGCACCATGTCATGTGCCTGGTAGCCCCAGAAGTGGTCGCCGGTACGACCCCAGCCGGTCTGCACCTCGTCGGAGATGAACAGGATCCCGCGATTGGCGAGCTCCTTCTGGAACCTCCCGAACAGGCCGTCGGGCGCGGTGGCGAACCCACCGACACCCTGGATCGGCTCGGCGATCAAGCACGCGACGTCGCCCGCCGACGTCATGTCGAGCAACTGCACGAGATCGTTCACGCAGGCGTCGGTGTACGCCTCGTCGTCGAGGTCACGGAACGGCGACCGGAGGCGATAGCCGCCCTGCACGAACTGCACGGTCAGGCCCGAGAGGGCGGTCGACTTCCACGACGAGTGCGACGTGATCGCCTGGGTCTGGAACGAACGGCCGTGGTAGCTGTTGCGGACCGCCAGGACCTGGCTCGACTTCCGGAACGACGTGGCCAGCAGGATCGCCGCGTCGTTGGCCTCGGTGCCCGACGGCGTCAGGTAGACGCGGGCATCGGGGATCCCCGACTGGGCGGCGACCAACTCGGCGAACTCGATCATCGGCTCGCTGAGGTACAGCGTCGAGGTGTGCATCACCTTCGCGACCTGACGCTGCACTGCGGCCGTCACGTCGGGGTTGTCGTGGCCGACCATCGTGGTCAGCACGCCGCCGAAGAAGTCGAGGTAGCGATTGCCCTCGAGGTCCCAGACGTAGCCGCCCTCACCACGGTCGATCGAGATCGGCTCGGCGTAGTACGGCGAGAGGAACGACGGGAGCACACGTCGGTAGCGGGTGGCGAGATCGGCAGTGTTCGTCACGGCTCGGACGTTACTCGCCGGCCGACATGCGCATCCGAGCCACGCCTGCACGGCGCGAAGGCCAGGGGTTGACATGCGACCAAAATGTCCGTACATTATGAAATGTCCGTACAAATACCCCCACCTTGACTGACACACCATGACCGCACTCCTCCACCGAATCGCCCCGATCACGACGTGGGCACCGCGCTACGAGCGCCGCGACCTCCGCAGCGACCTCGCTGCCGGCCTGACGATCGGCGCGATGCTGGTGCCCCAGGCGATGGCGTACGCGCTCCTCGCGGGCCTGCCGCCCGAGATCGGGCTCTACGCCTCGATCGTGCCGGTGCTGGTCTACGCGGTGTTCGGCACCTCGCGGCAGCTCGCGGTCGGACCGGTGGCGATCGTCTCGCTGATGACGGCTTCGACGCTCGCGCCGCTCTACGAGCAGGGCAGCACCGGCTACGTCACGGCGGCGGCGCTGCTCGCCCTCGCGGTCGGCGCCGTCCACCTCGTGCTCGGGTTCGGCCGCCTCGGCTTCGTCGTCAACTTCCTCTCGCACTCCGTGCTCGTCGGCTTCACCGCTGCGGCGGCGATCATCATCGGGTTCTCACAGGTCAAGCACGTGCTCGGCATCTCGGTGCCCCGCCAGGACCACTTCTACGAAACGGTGCGCGAGGTCGTGTCGGCGATCGACGGCACGAACGGCACCACGCTCGCACTCGGGCTCGCCAGCATCGCGCTGTTGCTCGGGATGAAGCGGTGGGCGCGCCGGGTTCCGAGCGCCCTGGTGCTGGTCGTCGTCTCGATCCTGGCGGTGCAGCTGTTCGACCTCGAGGACCGCGGGGTGAAGACGGTCGGTGAGATCCCGTCCTCGCTCCCCGCCTTCGGCCTGCCCGACATCGACGGCGGCAACCTCGGCTCGCTGATGAGCGCCGCGCTCGTCATCACGCTCGTCGGCTTCATGGAGTCGATCGCCGTGGCCAAGGTGTACGCGCGCCGCCACCGCTACGAGCTCGACGCCAACCAAGAGCTCGTCGGCCTCGGCATGGCCAACGTCGCCTCCGGCCTCTTCGGCGGCTACCCGGTGACCGGCGGGTTCAGCCGCACCGCCGTCAACGACACCGCCGGCGCCCGTACGCCGCTGGCCTCGATCGTGACGGCGCTGCTCGTGCTGGCCACGGTCGTGTTCTTCACGCCGCTCTTCACCGCACTCCCCCAGGCAGCGCTGGGCGCCATCATCATCGTCGCCGTGATCAACCTGATCGACGTCAGGGAGATGCGTCACATCGCCCATGTCAAGCGCAGCGACCTGATCGGGCTCAGCGTGGCGTTCGCCGCGACGCTCGTGCTCGGCATCGAGCTCGGCATCCTCGTGGCCGTCGTGGCGTCGATGCTCGTCGTGTTCGCCCGCATGTCGAAGCCCCACTCGGCCGAGCTCGGCCGCATCCCGAACTCGACCAGCTTCCGGAACGTCGACCGCTTCCCCGAGGTCGAGACCACCGACGGCATCCGCGTGATCCGGATCGACGCAGCGCTGTCGTTCGTCAACGCCAACCACGTGAAGCGGCTGTGCATCGACGAAGCCGCCCGGATCGAGACGGCGCCGCATGCCCTGGTCGTCGACTGCTCGGGCATCAACGACATCGACGCGACCGGCGTCGAGGCACTCGACGAGATCGTCACCGAGCTCGACGAGGGCCCGGTGACGCTGCACCTGTGCGACGTGAAGGGCCCGGTCCGCGACGTCCTCCACCGCACCGACCTCTGGGACCGGCTCGGTGGCCGCATCCACGCAACCGCACACGAGGCGGTCGCCGCGATCGACGCGTGCGTCTCACCGCGCTCGCTGCGCACCGCCGGCATCGACGAACACGAGGCGCACGACACCTCGACCGAGCTCAGCCACGCATGACGGCCGGCTCGTCACCGATCCCCGACCGCACCGCCGAACCGAACACCACCCACACCACCAACCCGACACCAGCCACACCCCAACCTCCCGAGGAGACACCATGACCATCAGCACGCCGATCCACCCGAGCGAACTCCGCCACCTGCTGCGCGAGGACCCCGAGACCCGCGTCCTCGACGTTCGCACCGGCGCCGAGTTCGAGTCGGCCCACATCGAGGGTTCGTTCAACGTGCCGCTCGACCTGCTCGCCGAGCAGGTGCGCCACGTCGCCGACGTCGAGCACCCGGTCGTGCTCGTCTGCCAGTCGGGTGGGCGTGCGACCACCGCGCACGCGAAGCTCCACGAGGCGGGCAAGACCAACCTGCGCGTGCTCGAGGGCGGCATGGGCGCCTGGCTCGCAGCCGGCGGCGACGTGGTGCGCGGCCAGGAGAAGTGGTCGCTCGAGCGCCAGGTGCGCGGCGTTGCCGGCGGCATCGTGCTGGTGTCGATCCTCGCGAGCCTCGTGTTCCCGAAGCTGCGCTTCGTCGCCGGCGGGATCGGCGCCGGGCTGACCTTCTCGGCGCTCACCGACACGTGCACGATGGGCGAGCTGCTCTCGAAGCTGCACTACAACCGCGGGCCGGTCTGCAACCTCGACCGCGTGCTCGACGAGATGACCGCCGAAGCGGCGTGAGCTTCCTCCGCTGCGATATTGACCGAACTTTGTCCGTACATCTAGAGTTCAACCCGGAAAGGAATGGGGGCTCATGATCTTTCACCAGTACTACTTGGACTGCCTCTCGCACGCGTCCTACCTGATCGGCGACGAGACGACCGGCAGGGGCGTCGTCGTCGACCCGCAGCGCGACGTGTCGGAGTACCTCGCCGACGCAGCCGACGCCGGCCTGACGATCGAGCTGATCATCGAGACGCACTTCCACGCCGACTTCCTGTCGGGCCATCTCGAGCTCGCAGCAGCCACCGGCGCCAAGATCGTCTACTCGTCGGTCGCCGAGACCGAGTTCGAGTCGATGGGCGTCGCCGACGGCGAGCGCTACTCGCTCGGCGACGTCACGCTCGAGTTCCGCCACACGCCGGGCCACACCCCCGAGTCGTTGAGCATCGTCGTGTTCGAGCACGGGATCGACGAGACGCCCTACGGCGTGCTCACCGGTGACACGTTGTTCATCGGCGACGTCGGCCGGCCCGACCTGCTCGCCTCGATCGGGTTCACGCGCGACGAGCTCGCCGACAGCCTGTACGACTCGCTGCACGGCAAGCTGATGACGCTGCCCGACGCCACCAAGGTCTACCCGGCCCACGGCGCCGGCTCGGCCTGCGGCAAGAACCTCTCGACCGACCTCTGGTCGACGATCGGCGACCAGAAGGCCAGCAACTACGCCCTCAAGGCGAAGGACAAGGCCACGTTCGTCGAACTGGTCACCGAGGGCCAGCCGCCGGCGCCCGGCTACTTCGTCTACGACGCCGTCCTCAACCGCAAGGAGCGCGAGCTGCTCGACGAGTCGGCGATGCCGACCGCGATGACCTACGACGAGATGCTCGCAGCGCTCGAGCGCGGCGCCATGCTCGTCGACGGCCGCAACCCCGAGGACTTCGCACGCGGCCACCTCTCCGAGGCGATCAACGTCGGCCTCAACGGCCGCTACGCCGAGTTCGCCGGCTCCGTCCTCCCGTCCGACGTCGACATCGTGCTCGTCACCGAACCCGGTCACGAGCTCGAGGGGAAGAACCGGCTGGCCCGCATCGGCTTCGACCGGGTGATCGGCTACGTCGAGCAGCCGTACAAGGTGATGTTCGAGCACCGCGACGACGTCGACATCGCGTCGAGGCTGACCGCCGGCGAGTTCAACGCCCGCACGGCGTCGGTCGACGACATCCAGGTGGTCGACGTCCGGAACCCGGGCGAGGTCGAGGACGGCGTCATCCCCGACGCCGTGACGATCCCGGTCAGCCAGCTGCCGGGCCGCGTCGACGAGCTCGACGCCACCCGCCCGACGGTCGTCTACTGCGCGGGCGGCTACCGCTCGTCGGTGGCGGCCAGCATGCTGCGCCAGCGCGGGTTCGTCGACGTCAGCGACATCATCGGGGGCTACGGCGCCTGGATCGAGACCACGCAGTCAGCGTGACCGACCTGCCAGACTCCCGGCGACCGTGCCCGCGAACCGGGCCATCAACGAGGGAGCGTCCATGACCCGACTCGGCTTCGCTCTGCTGAGCGACAGTTGCATCGGCTGCCACGCCTGCACCGTGGCATGCAAGAGCGAGCACGACGTACCTCTCGGCGTCAACCGGACCTGGCTGAAGTACATCGAGACCGGCGCGTTCCCGAACACGGGACGCGCCTTCTCGGTGATGCGCTGCAACCACTGCGACGACGCGCCGTGCATGACGATCTGTCCGACCAGCGCGCTCCACCGCGCGCCGAACGGCGTCGTCGACTTCCAGGACGACAACTGCATCGGCTGCAAGGCGTGCATGAACGCCTGTCCGTACGACGCGATCTACATCAACCCCGAGACGAACACGGCGCACAAGTGCAACTTCTGCAACCACCGGGTCGAGGTCGGCCTCGAACCGGCCTGCGTGACCGTGTGTCCGACCCACGCGATCGTCACTGGCGATCTCGACGACCCCGACTCCGAGGTGTCGCGGATCGTGGCACGGGACAAGACGGCGGTCCGGGCACCCGAGCAGGGCACCAATCCGAAGGTGTTCTACCGCGGCGTCGATCAGGCGTCGCTCGACCCCACCCGCACGATGATCAACGCCGACGGCATGATCTGGGCCGACACGACGCCGGATCATCCGACGATCACACCGACGATGGCCGAGCACTCCGGGACCGGTGTCGTGGCCCGCACCGCCTACACGACGACGCACCACATGACCTGGAAGTCGAAGGTCTCGGGTTACCTGGTCACGAAGGCGATCGCCGCCGGCCTGATGCTGATCGCATCGCTGCTCGTGGTCCTGGGGCACGCCGATGAGCAGGCGGCGGTCGGCGTCGTCCCGGCCGTGCTCGCCGGCGTGTTCACGGCGGCGACCGGCGTGCTCCTCATCGCCGACCTCAAGCAGCCGACACGGTTCCTGTACATCCTGACCCGCTCGAACACCACGTCCTGGTTGGTTCGCGGCGCATGGATCCTGGGCGCGTTCGCGGCGCTCGTCGGGTTGTGGGGCCTGTTCGGCATCGCCGACACCGGTGGCCCGCTGAAGGTGCTCGCGCTGCCCGTGTCGCTCCTGGCGGCGGGCGTCGCCGGCTACACGGCGTTCCTGTTCGGTCAGTGCGAGGGCCGCGACCTCTGGCAGACCCCGCTCCTGCTGCCCACGCTGCTCGCGCAGGCGGTCGTCGCCGGCGCCTCGGCGTACTCGATCCTCGACCTGTTCATGGACGTCCCCGAGCAGCAGGCGATCCGCATCGCCTTCCTGGGCGCGATCGGCGGGTTGGCGCTGCTGATCGCGACCGAGCTGTGGTCGACCGGCAGTCGTCACGTCGAGCTCGCCACCCTCGAGATGACCCGCGGCAAGTACGCCGCCCAGTTCTGGTTCGCCGGCGCACTGAACGGCCTGCTCGTTCCGGCCGGGCTGCTCGTGTTCGCCCTCGCCGCAGACACCACCAGCCCGTGGCCGGCCGCATGCGCGGGCGCCGCCGCCCTGTTCGGCCTGTTCGCCTACGAGGACGCCTACGTCCGCGCCGGCCAGTCGGTACCGCTCTCGTGATCTCACGTTGTGTCAGACACAACGTGAAACGGGCGCGGTCCGTCCAGTCACGTACCCGCGATTTCAGCTTGTGTCTGACACAACGTGAGGTGAAGGAGCTTCCATGACTCTCGCCAATCATCCGCCGCACGACAGGTGGCACGACTGGACCGAGTTGGACGCCAAGGCGTGGCCCGACAAGGTCGAGCGCAACTACACGATCGTGCCCACGACGTGCTTCAACTGCGAGGCCGCCTGCGGGTTGACGGCCTTCATCGACAACGAGACCGGCGAGATCGCCAAGTTCGAGGGCAATCCCGAGCACCCGGCGAGCCGGGGCCGCAACTGCGCCAAGGGACCGGCGACCCTCAACCAGGTCGACGACCCCGAACGCGTCCTGTACCCGATGAAGCGGGTCGGCGAGCGTGGCTCCGGCCGGTGGGAGCGGATCAGCTGGGATCAGGCGCTCGACGAGATCGGCGCCAACATCCGTCACGCCCTCGAAGAGGACCGCACCGACGAGGTCGTCTGGCACGTCGGCCGCCCCGGCGAGGACGGCTACACCGAGCGGGTCCTCAAGGCCTGGGGCGTCGACGGCCACAACAGCCACACCAACATCTGCTCGTCGAACGCCCGCATCGGCTACCAGTCGTGGATGGGCCACGACCGCCCGTCGAGCGACTACGCGAACGCCGAGGTGATCTTCCTCATCTCGTCGCATCTCGAGACCGGCCACTACTTCAACCCGCACGCCCAGCGGATCATGGAGGGCAAGGCCAAGGGCGCCACCGTCATCTGCTGCGACACCCGGCTCTCCAACACGGGCGCCAAGGCCGACTACTGGCTGTCGACGTGGCCCGGCACCGAACCGTTCCTGCTGCTCGCGATCGCCCGGCTCCTGATCGAGAACGGCACCTGGGAGCGCGAGTTCGTCGAGCGCTGGGTCAACTGGGACACCTACCTGCGAGAGACCCGGCCCGACCTCCCCTGCGAGTTCGAGTCGCTCGAGCAAGCGCTGCTCGATGCGTACGCCGAGTACACCCCCGAGACCGCGGAGCACGTCACCGGCGTGGCGGCCGACACGATCCGCGAGATCGCCGAGATCATCGGCGCCCACCCCACCAAGTTCGCCTCGCACAACTGGCGGTCGGCCGGCGCCGGCAACCTCGGCGGCTGGCAGGTGGCGCGCTGCCTGTTCTTCATCAACGTCCTCACCGGCTCGGTCGCCACCGTCGGCGGGACGGCGGGCAACGGCTGGAACAAGATGTCGCCGCCGCACCCGTTCGGCGGCCAGCCGATCACCAAGTGGAACGAGCTCGCGTGGCCGAAGGAGTACCCGCTCGCCTACCACGAGATGTCGATCCTGCTCCCCCACTTCCTCAACGAGGGGCGGGGCAAGCTCGCCGTCTACTTCAGCCGCGTCTACAACCCGATCTGGACCAACCCCGACGGGTTCACGTGGATGGAGGCACTGCTCGACGAGTCGAAGGTCGAGTGCCACGTCGCGCTCACCCCCACGTGGTCCGAGACCGCCTGGTACGCCGACTACGTGCTCCCGATGGGTGTCGCGTCCGAGCGCCACGACCTCGCCAGCTTCGAGACCCATGCCGGCCGGTGGGTCGGCTTCCGCCAACCGGTGATGCGGCGGTACGCCGAGATCAAGGGTGACGAGATCGGTCCCGACCGTCGCACGTACGAGTTCAACAAGGGCGAGGTCTGGGAGGAGAACGAGTTCTGGATCGACCTGTCCTGGCGGATCGACCCCGACGGCGCGCTCGGCGTCCGCAAATTCTTCGAGAGCCACGAGCACCCCGGCACGCCGGTCGGCATCGACGAGTACTACTCGAAGCTGTTCGAGGGCATCCCGGGTCTGGCCGACGACGCGGCGGCGGCCGGCCAGTCGCCGCTCGAGTTCATGCGCGAGCGTGGCGCCTACGCCGTGCCCGGCGACACGATCAAGCCGTACGAGCGAGCGGTCGACCCGTCGGCGGTCGAGGGCTGCACGAAGGACGACTCGGGTGTCCTCCGCAAGCCCGGGACGCCGGGCACGTGGGACGGATCCGACGACACGCTCGGCGACCTGACGCTCGCCAAGCTCGGCGACGGCTCGCCGGCGATCGAGATCGACGGCGAGCTGAAGGAAGGCTTCCTCACGCCCTCGAAGAAGCTCGAGCTGTTCTCGACGACCCTCAAGGACTGGGGCTGGCCCGAGTACGCGACGCCCGGCTGGATCCCTTCCCACGTCCACTGGGAGGACCTCGACATGGCGGGGAACGAGCGCATCCTCCTGCCGACGTTCCGCATCCCGACGCTGATCCACACCCGCTCGGCGAACTCGAAATGGCTCAACGAGATCAGCCACCGTCACCCGCTGTGGATCCATCCGGCTGACGCCGAGCGGCTCGGCATCGAGGAGGAGGGCCTCGTCCGCATCACGACCCGGATCGGCCACTTCGTGATCTCGTCGTGGCGCACCGAGGGCATCCGGCCCGGCGTCGTCGCCGCGTCGCACCACATGGGCCGGTGGCGTATCGAGGAGGACGAGGCGCGCTCGTGGGGCGCAGGCAAGGCCCGGATCTCCCACGACGGCACGTCGTGGAAGCTGACCCGCGAGCACGGCATGCGCAACTGGGAGTCCGCCGACCCCGACACGCAACGGATCTGGTGGAACGACACCGGCGTGCACCAGAACCTGACGTTCGCCGTGCAGCCCGACCCGATCTCGGGCATGCAGTGCTGGCACCAGCGCGTCCGGGTCACCCCTGCCGAGCCGGGCGACGAGTACGGCGACGTGGTGGTGGACACCGCCAAGTCGCGCGAGGCCTATCTCGACTGGCTGGCGAGGACGCGGCCGGCGCCGGGCCCGGGCGGGTTGCGGCGACCGCTGTGGTACGCCCGGCCGCTGAAACCTGAGCCGAGTGCGTACCGGATGCCAAACTGATCGGGCATGGACTCGACCGACGCTCGACCGCTCGATCGCGACAGCTCGCTCCCGCTCTGGGAGCAGCTCGAGCACGAGCTGCGTCGTCGCATGGAGGCCGGCGAGTTCCACGAGCGGTTCCCGACCGACCGTGAGCTGATCGAGACGTACGGCGTGAGCCGTCACACGGCCCGGCACGCCGTCGGCCGACTGGGCGCCGACGGCATCGTGCGACGCTCGCGGGGCATCGGCACCTCGGTCGACCGGAGCACGTTCGAGCGCTCGCTCGGCTCGCTCTACAGCCTGTTCCAGGTGGTCGAGGAATCCGGCGTGCCGCAACACAGTGTCGTCCGCGCCCTCGAGATCACGACCGACGCCGAAGCCGCCGACCGTCTCGGCCTCGAGCCGGCCGACGAGCTGGTGCTCGTCGATCGCGTCCGCTACGCCGGCGACGAGCCACTCGCCGTGGACCGGGCATGGCTCCCTGCCTCGGTCGCCGCGCCGCTGCTCGACGCCGACTTCACCCACACGTCGCTCTACAACCAGTTGGAGGCGGCGGTCGGACGGCGGCCCAACGAGGGTTGGGAACGGATCGTGCCGGCGATGCCGACCGACGAGGAACGCGACTGCCTCGACCTCGACGACGGCGAGGCGGTGTTCTCGATCGAACGCCTCGGCACGTTCGGCGGTGAACCGGTCGAGTGGCGCATCACGACCATCCGGGGCGACCGCTTCACGTTCGTGGCCGACTGGACGGCGGGCCAGCGCAACGAGCTGCGCCTCCAGATGGTCTCCGGCTGACGGGCCCGAGCGATGGCCGAGCTGCATCCCGAACTGGCCCACGTCGCACGGCTGCTGGGCACGTGGTCGGGCAGCGGGAGCGGCGAGTACCCGACGATCGAGCCGTTCGAGTACGTCGAGTCGATCACGTTCACCCACGTCGGCAAGCCGTTCCTCGCCTACACGCAGCGCACCCGCGCCGTCGGTGCCGGGGCCCTTCCCGGCCAGCCGATGCACGCCGAGTCGGGCTACTGGCGCTTCCCCGCGCCGGGCTGCGTCGAGGTCGTGCTGAGCCACCCGACCGGTATCACCGAGGTCGAGGAGGGCACGATCGAGCTGACGATCGACGGCGCGATCGTGATCGAGCTCGCCACGACCGCGGTGTTGGGCACGTCGTCGGCGAAGTCGGTGACCGGCCTCGAACGGACCTTCCGCATCGAGGGCGACACCCTGCAGTACCGCGTCCGGATGGCCGCCGTCGGCCACCCGCTCCAGCATCACCTGGCGGCGCGGTTGCGGCGCGACCTCGCTGAATGATCGGGCTGCGCGCGGGCTCGGGCTAGCACCCCTCGCCTGCCGGAGCTCGGCTGCGAACCAGTTCTCGCAGAGAACTGGCGCGCTCCTCGCCTCCCTGCCTCGACGAACCGGTTCGACCGGCGAGAGATGACTGGCTTCGCCTGGCCGAGCTCGCATCTCCGCTCCGCTTCGACCCTCGCCCACCTCCATCATGCGACGCGCTCGGCCAGGCCGCGCACGGGCTCGGGCGATGCCGACTGAACGTCGGTCGACCTCGGTTCGTACGCTGGGCGCATGAGCGAGAACTCGGTGGTCATCGTCGATGCCGTCCGGACGCCGATCGGGCGTCGGGGCGGCGGGCTCTCATCGCTGCACCCGGCCGAGGTGCTCTCCCGCGTCCAGTCGTCGCTGATCGAGCGATCGGGCATCGACCCGGCCGAGGTCGACCAGGTGGTCGGCGGGTGCGTCAGCCAGGTCGGGGAGCAGAGCTTCAACGTCACCCGCACCGCCTGGCTCGCTGCCGGGCTGCCGCTGGAGACCGCAGCGACGACGATCGACACGCAGTGCGGGTCGAGTCAGCAGGCGACCAACCTGGCGACGTCGCTGATCGGATCGGGCGTCGTCGACGTGGCGGTCGCGTGCGGCGTCGAGCTGATGAGCCGGATCCCGATCGGGGCGAACTCGTCGAAGAAGCTCGGCCTCGGCGTGCCGATCCCGAAGTCGTACTTCGCGCAGTACGAGATGACGTCGCAGTTCGAGGGCGCCGAACGGATCGCCGAGAAGTGGGGCATCACCCGCGACGACACCGACCGCTTCGGGCTCGCCTCGCAAGAGCGCGCTGCGCGCGCGTGGGCAGAGGGTCGCTTCGACGGCCAGTGGATCCCGATCGAGGCCCCCGATCTCGGCGAGGACGGCGAACTGCTCGACTCGGCGCACGTCGTCGAGCGCGACGAGGGGCTGCGCGAGACGTCGCTCGAGAAGCTGGCCTCGCTGAAGCCGGTGGCTCGCGACGACGGCGTGCACACCGCCGGCAACTCGTCGCAGATCTCCGACGGTGCGGCAGCGCTGCTGATGATGACCGAGGCGAAGGCGGCGGCGCTCGGGCTGACGCCCCGGGCGAGAGTCGTCGACACGTGCCTCGTCGGCGTCGACCCGGTGCTGATGCTGACGGGCCCGATCGATGCGACCGCACGCCTGCTCGACCGCAACTCGATGACGATCGACGACATCGACCTGTTCGAGATCAACGAGGCGTTCGCCTCGGTCGTGCTGGCATGGGCCAAGGAGACCGGCGCCGACCTCGACAGGACGAACCCGAACGGCGGCGCGATCGCCCTCGGCCACCCGCTCGGTGCAACCGGAGCCTTCCTGATGACGAAGTCGCTCCACGAGCTCGAGCGCACCGAGGGTCGCTACGGGCTGGTCTCGATGTGCTGCGGCGGCGGGCTCGGCACCGGCACGATCATCGAGCGGATGTAGTCGTCCGGGAGCCCATCGCAGCACCGCCGCGACGTCAGGGCATGCGCCGCGCGAGGTGGAGCGCTGCGCCCCAGTGCCGACGTAGCCGGCGATCCGGTCGCCGGTCCAGGCGCTGCCTGATCTCGCCGTAGAGACGATCCCGCTTCCACCGGTCCATCGAGATGTGCCCCGAGAACGTCTCCAACAGTGCGATGTAGCCGTCGGCGTCGTAGCTGATCGCCCAGTCGAAGTGACGCACGTGCACCTGGTTGAAGAGTCCGCTCGCGACGATCTCGTCGGTGTGGTCGGCGAGCTCACCGGGCCGGGGGAAGGTGTGGTCGGCCGGGAGCGACTCGCCGATCTCGTCGTACACGGGTTGGATGTCGGCGAAGAAGGTGTCGCCGTCGTCGGGAACGACATGGAGCGCTGACCAGAACGCCAACGTGCCGAGCGGTCGGAGGTGGCGGTGCGCCCGCACGTACTTGGTGGCCGGGTCGAGCCAGTGCCACGCGGTGGCAGCGACGACCCGGTCGAACATCCCCCATCGAGATGGCTCCCAGTCGTCGAACGAACCGTGCACGATCGACACGCCGCCGAGACCGGCGGTGTTCGCACGAGCGCGCGCCGAGAGCCGCTCTCCGATCTCGATGGCCGTCACCCGGTGGCCCCGCTCCGCGAGCGGGATCGTCGCGATGCCCGTCCCCGGCCCGATCTCGAGGACCTCCGCTGCCGATGCCGCGCCCGCGTACTCGTCGAGTGCGTCGAAGAGCTCGACCGGATACCTGGGTCGCGCGCCATGGTACGCCGCAGCCGAGCTGTCGAACGTCGCCCTGAGGTCGTCGCGGCGCATCGGTACACGGTAGACGGCGCCCGCGTTGGTGACCGAGGGTGGTCGGCCGGATCGGCTCCGCGGCATCTGATCCGATCTTTGGTCAGCTCGTCGAAGATTTGACACCCGCCGACTTTCGGAGGTCCCGTGGGGCCGCGATCGTGAGCGGCATGGCGGACATCATCGAGCGACGCGGGGCCCAACCAGACGCTGCTGAGACAGCGCCACATGCGCCACCGGGCGGGTTGTTGGCGGCCGAACCGCCGCGGCTCCCGCTCGCGGTGCCGGGCGCGCCGCACACGGCCGACAACGCGAACACCACCTTGATCGCGACCGAGGTCGCGATCGAGAGCGCCGACCGGCAACCGACCCACCGGCAGCTGCTCCGCCCGTTCTGGTTCGTCGGCGCGCTGATGATGATGCTCGACGGGCTCACCACCTACATCGCGCTGACGTTCTTCGCCGACAACGGCGCCCGCGAGGGCAACCCGCTCGCCGTCTGGGCGATGGAGCACATCGGGGTCGCGGCGACGTGCGTCCTGAAGGTGCTGATCGGCGTCGCGATGATGTGGCGGCTCGCAGCGGCCGCCGACCGCGGGCACAAGTTCGCGTTGCTGAACCGCAGCCTCCTGCTCCGCAAGCGGCCGCTCTGGAAGGTCCGCCGCGACGCGGCGTGGGCGTTGGCGTTCAGCCTGGTGCTGATGGGCGTCGTCGTCGGCAACAACCTCCGGGCGATCATCAACCTGTCGGCGGCGTGATCGCCCCGGCCCCGCGGTAGCGGCTGCGCACACCCGGTCGGCGCCTGCGTCGGCCCGGACGCTCCCGAACTACCATCGACCCATGCGGGGTCCTCTCCTTCTCGTCGGTTCCGTCGCGCTCGTGGCGCCCCTGGTGGCTGCTCCTGCCTCCCCAGCGGCCGCTGCGACGCCGGCGATCGTCATCAACGAGCTGCACTACCACCCCGAGGACGACGACCCTGCGGCCGAGTTCATCGAGCTGTTCAACACCACCGGCGCCGCCGTCGACCTGAGCGGTTGGTGCATCGACGGCATCTCGTACTGCTTCCCCGCCGGGACGACGATCCTCGCCAACGGCTTCATCGTCCGCAGCGGTGACCAGTACTCGGGGCGGCTGTCGAACGGTGGCGAGGACATCACGCTGCTCGACGCGTCGAACGCCGTCGTCGACTTCGTCGAGTACGACGACAAGGAGGAGTGGCCCGGGCTCGCGGACGGCGAAGGGCCGTCGCTGCAACGACGGGATCCGGCGTCCGACAGCAAGTCGCCCGGCAACTGGGTGTCCGGCCCCCCGACGCCGGGTGCACCGAACGCCGGCCGGGCGCCCGGGCTGTTGCCCGTCTTCGCCGACGTCGAACACACCGAGCTCCCCGGTGCCGGTCAGCCGATCACCGTCACGGCCGAGCTCGAGGGCGCCACGAGCGCCACCCTCATCTACCGAGTGGGCTTCGGGGTCGAGTCGAGCATCGCCATGACCGTCGCCGGCGGGGAGGCGTCGGCGACGATCCCCGGGCAGCCGGCGGGTTCGCTCGTGAGGTACCGGCTCAGCGCGACGACCGGCGGCCGGACCGGCACCTGGCCGCGCCAGGGCGACGGCTCGAACTATCGCGGCACGACCGTCGCCCGCACCGTCGCCACCGAGCTGCCGGTCTTCGAGATCTTCATGCCCGATGCGGACTACCAGACGATGTTCAACGATCTCACTCTGCGCGGCGACAACGGGTATCCGATGGTCTTCGCCTACGAAGGCCAGGTGTTCGACAACGCTCGTATCCGCGTCAAGGGCCAGAGCTCGCGCACGTTTCCCAAGAAGAAGTTCAAGATCATCCTGCCGCAGGGCTACGACCTCGAGGACGACGATCTGCTCGAGGACGACGTCGACGAGTGGGGAATGCACTCGGGCTGGGTCGACAAGTCGTTCCTCCGTGAGACGCTGGCGTCGGAGTTCATGACCGCGGCGAACGCACGCGGCGCGCAGCAGGCGTTCCCGGTGCGCTTCGAGCGCAACGGTTCCCTGCTCGGCCTCTACACCTACGTCGAGCAGCCCGACGGCACCTACCGCGACCGCTACGACTTCGACGACTCCGAGGTGTACGAGGTCGGGCCCGACAACCTGTGGGGTCTGCTGTCGCCCCGCGACCCCGGCCGCTCGCAAGAGAGCTTGCGGGCGCGGTACGACAAGGAGACCTTCGAGTACCTCGGCGACGACCGGCTCCGCGAGTTCATCGCCACGGTCAACGCATTGCGCGGCGTCAACGAGCGGAACTGGATCTACGACAACGTCGACGTGCCGTCGGTGGTCAACATCCTCGCCGCCAGCATGGTCATCCAGAACCAGGACTGGGGCGTGAAGAACTATCGCTTGATCTTCAACGAGTACGGGCGTGTCGGCATCGCACAGAACGACTACGACTTCACCTACGGCCGGCGCTGGTCGATCCCGCTCGGGGCGTTCGACAGCCGCGTGTACGTCGGTGGTGCGTTCGAGCATCCGGGGGGCCCGTTCTTCGAGACGTTCTTCTTCGACCCCGAACTCGCCGACATGGTGAAGCGCCGCGTACGAACGCTCACCGAGGAGCTGCTCGAACCCGACGCTGTCACCGAGCGCGTCCTCGAGCTCGCGGCCCAGGTGCGGCCCGAGGCCGTCGCCGATCGCGCCATCTGGGGCACGTACGGGGCGGCCGCCGACCCGACCGACGAGGCAACCCGCATCATCGAGTCGTTCGTCCGGCCGCAACATGCGAGGTTGCTGGGCACGCTCGCCTCGCAGGGTCGCGTGGCACGCACGTCGCAGCCGGCGGTCCCCGGCGTGTCGGTCGAGAACGTCCGCTACGACGACCCCGAGCACGTCATCGTCCGCAACACCTCGGGTGACTCCGTCGACATCAGCTCGTTCGAGATCCCCGCACTCGACTTCGTGGTGCCCGGAGGCACCGTGCTGCTCCCCGGCCGCGCCGCGGTCTTCGTGCACGAAGACGTCGAGACGCTCCGCAACCGGTACGGCGGGCTGCTGGTCGCCGGTGTCTTCGAGGAGTCGGTGCGCGATGCCACCGACGGCATCACGCTCGTCAACCGCACGGGTGCGGTCGTCGACGAGTACGACCTGCTGCCACCGCGGACGAGCACACCGATCGCGGGTGAGGCCGACCGGTCGGCGCTCGTGTCGCTGGTGGCGACCGAGACCGCAGGACCGGGGTTCCTCCAGCTCCACGACTGCGACATCGCGCCGGGCGCGACGTCCAACCTGAACGTCGACGGGCCCGGGCAGACCCGCTCGGCGCTGGCGCTGGCCGACTTCGACGACACCGGCACGACGTGCGTCTTCAACCTGCCGGCGACCCACGCAGTCGCCGACGTCCAGGGATACCTCGCGCCCGGAGCGATCGACGACGTGCCCGACCAGCGGCTGCTCGACACCAGGAACAGCACGAAGCCGGGCGACCGCGCCGTCACGAGGATCACCGGTGGGCGGCCCGACTCGACCGCCATCGTCAGCCTGGTCGCGACCCAGACCACCGCGCCCGGCTTCCTCTCGATCGTGCCGTGCGACGCCACACAGCCGGCGACCTCCAACCTGAACTGGGCCACCGGCGTGATCACCGTCGCGAGCCTGTCGTTCGTGCGGTTCGACGCCGCCGGCGAAGCGTGCGTCTTCAACCTCACGAGCGCGCACGTCGTCGCCGACGTCCAGGGCTACGTCGACGACACCGCCTTCGACGACATCGCCGACCAGCGCATCCTCGACACGCGCGACACCGGACTGCCGGGCGCTCGCTCGAAGACGATCCTGGCCGGGCGACCCGACGCCACGGCGATCGTGTCGCTCGTCGCCGTCACGCCGTCCGGCCCGGGCTTCCTGCAGGTGCTCCCGTGTGGCGCCACACCGGGCACGACCTCGAACGTCAACTACGACCGGCCGGGCACGCTGGTCAACGGCCTGACGACGGTGGAGTTCGACGGCAACGGCCAGGCGTGCGTCTTCACGCTGGCGCCGAGCCACATCGTCGCCGACGTCCAGGGCTACTTCGAGGACGGCGCGTTCGACGACATCGCCGACCAGCGGATCCTCGACACCCGCGTCAGCTGAAACGACGTGGCTCCGGCTCCGGCAACCGAGACGCACGGGGCAGTGCAACGCCGGCCTCGAGGACGAGGTCGCCGCGAGGCGCCCTGACCGGCTCGCGACGCACAGTCCACGAGGAGTGGGACACCCCCTCGTCAAGTTGGGGGCATGTTCCACGAGTTCGCTCAACGTGTGGCGGGGGCGTGCGACGACGGGCTCGATGCCCGCCTGCGGCGGGTCGAGCAGCAGCAGCGTGATCTCGCGGCGGAAGAAGCGCCGCTGTTGCACGAGATCGACCGGCGCACGATGCACCGGTCCGACGGGCATGCGTCCATGTCGGACGAGCTGCGGGCCGAGCCCGGCTGGTCCGACGGCGAGTGCCGGCATCGGATGCGCAGCAGCGGTGACTCGCCGACATCGGCGAACTCGCTCAAGCAACAGGGTGACACGGTGCACCGCGACGCGCTGGGGCACTGGCACACGTACCGCGCCGACGGCAGCGAGATCTGCTGAGTCGCGGGTAGAACGTCCTCCGTGCCACGTCGCGCCACACCCGTGTTCCTCGCCTTCGCCGCGGCGACGGTCGCCGCATGCGGCGACGACTCGCCGTTCGTCGCGCCCCCTCCCACCACGGCCGTGCCGGCACCGATGGAGGCCAACGCCACCGTCGAGTTCGTGATCGACGGCGACACGATCGACGTGCTGATCGACGGACGGGAGGAGCGGGTGCGCCTCACCGGCATCGACACGCCCGAGGTCGCACGCGACGCCAGCGAGACCCGGCCGGGCACGCCAGGAGAGTGCTTCGGTAACGAGGCGACGGCGTTCACGACCGCACTGCTGCCCGTCGGCACACCGATCCGCCTCGAGCGCGACGTCGTCAGCCGCGACGACTACGGGCGCATGCTCGGCTACGTCTACCGCGCCGGCGACGGCATCTTCGTGAACTACGAGATCGTCCGGCAGGGATACGCCCAGCCGCTCACGATCCCGCCGAACGTGACGTACTCCGACCTGATGGTCCACGCCGCCCGCCAGGCCGAGGCCGACGACGTCGGCCTGTGGTCCGCGTGCGACGGCTGAGCGGCGGAACGCTGCTCACTCGTCGAGCCAACTGCCGGCGCGCATGATCGTGCGCCCGGCGATCTCGGCCGGGCTGTTCCATGCCTGGATGCGGCGCGGCGTCAGGGTCAGCAGCGACCACGAACCCCGCTCGTCGCGAGGATCCCAGCCGACCCGGTCGACGAACGCGTTGACGACCGCCTCGTCCGCGTCCTCGAGCGCCGCGATCTCGACGTGGCCGTCGACGACGACGACGTCCGACGTGCTCTCGAGCGCCGCCCTGGCGTGGCCTCGCTCGAGTGCGTGGCGTGCGGTGAGCGTGTCGATCGGCGTGGCCACGATGACGCACTCCCCGATCCAGGCGAGCGACAGCGGCACGAGGTGGGGCACACCGTCCGCCGAGGCGGTCGCGATCCAGACGTTCGCCTCACCTTCGAGGCGACCTTGCACGTCGCGGATCCGTTCGGCGGTCGAACGTGTCGCCATCACCTGACCGTACCTCCTCTCGGCGACCCGGGGTCGATGACCTCGGCCTCTGGTCTGCGGGCGGCCGCCGGCCGACGATGGTGACATGCGTCGGGGCGTGTCGGTCGCGCTGATGGTCGCCGCGGTCGTCGTGGTACCGATCGGCTTCTTCGTCGACGCCGCCGGGGACCAGCACCGCGACAGCAACCTGGGCATGATCGCGGTCGCCGACCTCGTGATCGGGCTCGTGTTCGTCGCCTGCTTCCTCCCGGCGATCTCGATGGCGAGCCGGGCTCGTCGCATCGGGCTGACGACGGGCGCCGTCATCGGTGTGGTGATCGTCACGCACCTGTCGGGGTGGCTGGCGGCCACACGCACCGACGCCGGCGCGCAGGTCCTCATCGTCTATCTGGTCGGCGGCGTGATCGCTGCACTCGTCGCTGGGTCGTTCGCCGGCGTGATCTCGAGAACGCGATCGTGACGCCCCACGCCGATCGGCCATGCTGGCCGCGTGTGGCGACTGATCAGCACGTGGGACCGCGACGACGGCTCGACGACGACGCTCTGGTACACGTCGAACGAGCGCTCGTTCCGCCGGCGGCTCGGACTGCGCCGACGGGGATGGCAGGCGGTCCGGCCCCGACGGTCCGCCCCGGGCCGCCGCGCGCCCTCCGAGCCGGTCGCCGAGCGGGTCATCGCTGCGCTCGGTCCCACGATCGAGCGTCACGGCATCACGCCCGCCGCGCCACAGGAGGGTGACAGCGTCGTCTGGTGCTCGCCGTCGAGCTCGCTCCTCTTCGTCGACGACGACCCCGCCGACGCGATCGGTCCGCACGACTGCACCGACCTGTGGGTCCACGTCGATCAGACCCGCGAGACGATCGCCGTCGATCTCGAGACGCATGGGCTCGCCGAGCACGTCACCGGCCGCAGCCACTGGGACGGACCGCTCGTGGTCGAGTTGGCGCACGACCTCGACGCATCGCTCGCACTGATCGCCGGGTACATCGACGGGCTCTGCGACGCAGTCATCGTCGCGTCGGACTGATGTGACACAGTGACCCGATGTTCGACGTACGGCATCGGTTCCCCGGCATCACCGAGGGCGACCACCAGGGGTGGGCGCGCTTCGACGGGCCGGCAGGCACCCAGGTGGTCGACTCGGCGATCGAAGCGAGCGCCGCATGGCAACGCAGCGGCAACAACGCCAACAGTCATGGCGCCTTCCCGGCTGCCGACGCCTGCGACGAGCTCGTCGAGCGAACACAGCAGACGGTGGGCGAGCTGCTGCACGCCGATCCGGGCGGCTTCGTGTTCGGACCGTCGACCACGGCGAACGTCTTCTCGATCACGCGCGCGATCGGCCACGACCTCGTACCCGGCGACGAGATCGTGTGCACCCGGCTCGACCACGACTCGAACATCTCGCCGTGGATGCTCATGGCCGAGGATGCCGGGGCCACCGTTCGGCTCGCCGACTTCGACACGACGACCGGGCGCCTCCCCACCGATCGCGTCACCGGCCTGATCGGCGATCGCACGCGCTGGGTCGCCGTCACCGGCGCCAGCAACGCGATCGGCACGATGCCCGACGTCACCGCCATCACGGCCGCAGCGCACGCAGCCGGCGCGAACGTGGTCGTCGACGGCGTCCACCTCACGCCGCATGCACCCGTCGACATCGGCGCCATCGGGTGCGACGTGTTCTCCACGAGCTCGTACAAGTGGTACGGGCCACACGCCGGCATCACCTGGATCGAGCCCGAGCTGCTCGATCGCCTCCACGCCTACAAGGTGCGCCCCGCACCCGACACCGGTCCTGGACGGTTCATGCTCGGGACGCCCGCCTACGAGAGCATCGCGGCGATCGACGCAGCAGCGCGGTTCCTGCTCGACACCGGTGTCGACGAGATCCGCTGCCACGAGCGGCAGCTCTTCGAGCGGCTGCTGGGCGGCCTGCTCGCCGACGACCGCGTCACGGTCCACGGCCCCCACGACCTCGCCGACCGCGCGCCGACGCTCGCCTTCGACGTCGACGGCCGTACCGCGGAACAGGTCGCGGTCGCGCTCGCCGCCGATCGGATCGCGGTGTGGGACGGCCACTACTACGCGCTCGAGGTGATGGCCAGCTACGGCATCGCCGGCGCGGTCCGCGCCGGCATCGCCGCCTACCTCACCGTCGATGACGTCGACCGGCTCGTCGGAGCGGTCAGGCGGATAGCGTCGGGCGCGTGAGCGAGCTCGCCGAACGGCTCGGCTACTCGGCCGACGACAAGCTGGTCATCCTGTCGTGCGACGACCTCGGCTCGTGCCATGCCGCCAACGTCGGCGTCTACCAGGCCATTCGCGACGGGCAAGCCACCTGCGCCTCGATCATGGTGCCCGCACCATGGGCGCGTCACGCCGCCGATCTGTACGAGCCGACCGACGACATCGGCGTGCACCTCACGCTCAACGCCGAGCACGAGGTGTACCGGTGGGGGCCCGTGACGCACGCGCCGTCGCTGCTCTCGGGTGAGGGCGGCTTCCCGCGCAACCTGACCGACCTGTGGGAGCACGCCGACCCCGACGAGGTCTACCGCGAGCTGAAGGCGCAGGTGACGAGGGCGGGAGCCTGGGGCATCGACGTCACCCATCTCGCTCCCCACCTGACCGCGATCACGCTGCGGCCCGAGTTCTTCGACATCTACCTCGAGCTGGCGTGCGAGTTCACCCTGCCGATCCGCCTGCCCTCCACCGTCTCCGCCGAGCAGGCCGGCTTCCCGTTCCGCAAGCTCGCCGCCGACGAGGGCGTCGTGTTCCCCGACCACTTCGACCACGACTGGCGCGCGGGGTCACGCGAGCGGGTCACCCGCACGCTCCAGACCCTGCAGCCGGGCGTCACCGAGGTGCACGTGCAACCGGCGATCGACACGCCCGAGGTGCACGCGATGACGCCGAACGCCGCCGACTGGATCGACGATCACGTGTTCGTCACGCTCGACGCGACGCTCCCGCACCTGATCGCCGAGGCCGGCGCGACGTTGATCGGCTACCGCGAGCTCAGGGCTGCGATGCGAGCCGGCTGATCGCAGCCGTCGCCTCGCCCGACTTCAACAGGGCCAGCACGTCGCGGCTCGGACCGGCCGCCTTGACGCGACCGCGCATGAACTCGACGGTCGCATCGAACCCGTCCTCGCCGGCGACGGCGAGCGGGACGTTGAACACCACCTCGGCATCGTCGGGGCCGTCGACGCGCTCGTCCTTCTTGGCGACGACCACGCGGTACTGCACCGACGCGCTCATGAGACCTCGGCCCGGGCCGGTACGTCGATGCCGGCGAAGAGGTCGCTCTCGGCCGCGGCGGGGTCGCCGGCGGGCGGGATGTCGCCGACCAGCGAGCGGGCGAGGATCCAGTCCTCCCACGGATACGTGTCCGCGAGCTCGTCGTCGGAGAGGCCGAACCAGAACGCCGCGGTGGGGTCGACCTGCGTGGCATGGGCGAGCAACGACTGGGTGCGCGCCCACATGAAGTCGTGCACGTTGATGTGCGTCGTGATGCGGTGATCGCTGTCGGGCCGCTCGAACCACTTCTCGTCGAACGGCGACTCGCCGCGATGGCGCAGGAGACCCTCGTGCACCGCGACGAGTCGGCGGCGGCTCCACGTGGTGTAGTACAGCTTGAGCGGCTGGAACGGGTCGCCCAGCCCGGGGTACCACTCGGGGTCGCCCGCCCGATCGAACGCCAGCACGGAGATGTCGTGCACCCGCAGATGGTCGGGGTGGGGGTAGCCCTGCTGGTCGTCGCTGTAGGTGATGATCACTTGCGGCTTCGTGCGCCGGATCACCTCGACCAGCCGGCCGGTCGCCTCGTCGAGATCGGCCTGGTGGAAGCAGTCGGGATGCTCGTTCGGTTCGGAGTCGGCCATGCCCGAGTCGCGGTAGCCGAGCATGACCACCTCGTCGAAGCCGATCACCTCGGCCGACTTGGCCAGCTCGCCGGCGCGCATCGAGACCACCAGCTCTCGCTCCTCGTCGGGCTCGAGGCCGTGGAACGGCTGGCCGGGCTCGCGGAGCGTCGGGTTCTGGAGGTCGCCCTCCTCGCCGCCGGTGCAGCACACCAGCACCGTCCGGACGCCCTGCGCGCCGTACTTGGCCAGCGTCGGGGCGCCCTTGGACGCCTCGTCGTCGGGGTGGGCGTGCACCGTGAGGATCGTGCGGGGCTCTGCCATCACCGCAGCACGCTATCGCTACGCTCACGCACGATGCGTCGCCCCGCCACTGGTCACACGTTGCTCCTTCCGACGATCGCCCTCGTCGTCGCCCTGGCCGGCTGTGACACGGGCGACGGCAAGACCCTCAGGGATCCCGTGTTCCCCCTGCCCGATCCGCCCGTCACCGAATCGACGCTGCCGGCGGCACCCACGCCGGCGCCGCGCCAGCTCGAGCTGTTCACGTCGTGGCCGAACGGGGCGGCGTTCCCGGTGCAGTACACGTGCGACGGCGACGACATCTCGCCCGCGATGTCGTGGAGCAACATCCCCGCCGACACCGTCGAGTTGGCCATCACGGTCACCGACGTCGACGCCGGCAACGAGGCCCAGTGGATCGTGTACGGCATCGCGCCTTCGGACGGCAACGTCTCCGACGGCGAAGTTCCCGACGGAGCGCTTGTGTGGCCCAACTCGGCCGGTGTCCAGGGTTGGACCGGACCGTGCCCGCCTGCGGGCGAGGAACACCTGTTCGTCGTGACGGTGCACGCGCTCAACCAGCAGCTGGAACTTGCCGATGATGCTCCCGCAAGCGAAGTGATCTCGACGCTGAACGCGATCGCTATCGCCCAGAGCTCCGTGTCGGGCCGATACGCCGGTTCGGAGTGACCACGACCCCCCGAGCAACCAGGCGACATGACCCAGGACGACACCGCGACCCCGGAAACGAGTGGATCCCGAGCGACCACACCGGTGTCGTCGATCACCTCGGCGCCGTCGCCGCCCGACACCGAGCCGCTCCGCCAGATCAGGCTGCTGATGGACGCCGATCAGGCCGCGATGATCGTCGTCGGCATCGACGGCACGCTCATCGACAGCAACGCCGCCGGTGATCATCTGTTCCCCGATCCGGGGCTTTCCGGCCCGCAGCACGACGGCCGCCACCGGATTCGCAACGTGCTCGAACAGGTTCCGCAGCAGCTGCTGGGCGATCCCGAAGGCGGCGTCTGGAAGGGCGAGATCGACTTCGAGAACGAACACCTCGCCCACGCCACCTGGAGCGCGACCGTGCTCGTCCGCCACGAGGCGACGGCACCCAACGGCGGGTTCATCGCCGTGCTGTGCCGCGACGTGTCCGACGAGCGCCACCGCTCGACCGAGCTGGCGCACCTGCTGCAGCACGACCCCACGACCGGCCTGCTGAACCGCTCCGCCGCGCTCGATCGCACGGCCGATGCGCTCGAGCGCATCGACGAGGACGGCGGCGAGGTCGCGATCCTGATGATCGACGTCGACCGGCTCCGCGACGTCAACGACGCCCTCGGCCACGAGATCGGCGACCGCCTCCTGGCCTCGACGGCCAAGCGCCTCGCCACGGCCGTGCGGCCGTCCGACCTCGTCGCCCGGCTGGGCGGCGACGAGTTCGTCGTGCTGTGCCGGAAGGTCAACGACGCATCGGTGGCGATGGATCTCGCCGACCGTATCCGCCGGGCTCTCACCGGACGGCTCACGATCCGCCAGCTCGAGCTCGACGTCTCGGTGAGCGTCGGCGTCAGCGTCAGCGACGACGAGATCCGGGCGTCGGCGCCGGCGGCCGCCGCCGTGCAGCTCGTCTCGCAGGCCGACACCGCGGTCCACGCCGCCAAGCAGGCTGGCCGCGCTCGCACGGCGATGTTCACGAGCCAGCTGCGCAGCAAGGCCAAGGTCCGCACCGAGCTCGCCGCGGCGCTCTCCAGGGCGCTCCGGGAGGGCGAGCTCGACGTCGAGTACCAGCCGATCTTCTCGGCCGTGTCCGAGCGAGCCGAGGCGGCCGAGGCACTCGTGCGATGGTCGCACCCGACACGGGGACGGATCCCGGCGAGCGACTTCATCCCGGTGGCCGAGGAGACCGGCGTCATCGCGCCGATCGGCGACTGGGTGCTGCAGCAGGCATGCGCGGCGACGCGCCGATGGATCGACGACGGCGTTGCCGGTCAACGATTCGCCGTGCACGTCAACATCTCGAGGCTGCAGCTCGCCAACCCGTCGTTCGTCAACCGTGTGGTCGACCTGCTCCGCGAGTACCGGTTGCGTCCACGCCAGATCGTGCTCGAGGCGCGCGAGGCCACGTTGCTCGGCGAGGCCGACGAGGTCATCCGGTCGGTCCGTGCGCTCCGCCGAGTCGGCATCCGGGTCGCGCTCGACAACTTCGGCACCGGTTCCAACGCACTGTCGCTGATCACGGACATCGGCGCCGACGTGCTCAAGCTCGACGGCAGCCTGGCGCTGCCGAGCGGCGCCTCCGAGGCCGACACACGCGTCGTTCGCGCGCTCGTCCTGCTTGCGCACGCCCTCAACATGGAGGTCGTCGCCGAGCGGGTGACCGGGCTCGAGCAGCTCCGACGGCTCAGGGCGGCCGGATGCGACCTGGTCCAGGGCCACCTGGTGGGCAAGCCGTGTCCGCCCGATCAGCTGATCGTCCACATGGACCTCTGACGACGGGCTGCGGCTGCGACCGCCGCGCCGCCGGATCACTGAATAGCATTCACACGAATGGCTCTGCCTCCTCCCCCTTCCACCCCCTCGGCGTCGAGCAACGCGGCGAGCTCGACCTGCTACCGCCATCCGTCGCGCGAGGCGGGCCGACGGTGCACCCGATGCGGCAAGCCGGCGTGCTCCGAGTGCCTCGTGCAGGCGGCCGTGGGCAGCCACTGCCTCGATTGCGCCAAGGCAGCCCAGCCCGACGTCCGCACCCGGGCCCGCTACTGGAACGCACGGCAGCCCGCGATGGTGACGATGGCCATCATGGCGCTCAACGCCCTGGTCTTCATCTACGTCACGGTGCGCGACCCGCAGAGTCTCGGCGGGCGCAACATCACCATCGGTCACGCCCAGTTGGGCCTCAACTCGAACGCGCTCGGCGACGGCATGGGCGTCCGCCTCCCCGACGGGTCGGTCTACCTGTCCGACGGCGGCGATTGGTACCGCCTGCTGACGTCGGGCTTCCTGCACTTCGGCATCATCCACATCGCGTTCAACATGTACCTGCTGTACGTGCTGGGTCAGATGCTCGAGCCGGCGATCGGCCGCATCCGCTTCCTGCTCGTGTACCTCGCCGGGCTGCTCGGCGGTTCGGCGGGCAGCCTGCTGATCGACGGCGGCGGCATCGCCGGCGGCGCCTCCGGCGCGGTGTTCGGTCTGATGGCGCTGGCGTTCGTCGGCTACTACCTGCAGGGCGCCAACCCGCTCAACACCCAGATCGGCACGCTGCTGATGCTCAACCTGTTCATCACGTTCGTGATCCCGGGCATCTCGGTCGGCGGTCATCTCGGCGGCGCGGCGGCCGGCGCGCTCTGCGCACTCGTGGTGATGGCGCCGCGCCATCGCGGGTATCCGCGATGGGCGGGCTACGCAACACCGGCGGCGGTCGCGGTGCTCGCACTTGCCGTTTCAGTTGCGTCCGTGGCGTGACGATAGAAGTGAGAACGATCTCAACTACCCGGTCGACCGTGTCAAGACATCGTCAACCGGGCGCCATCGACACCACCACGAACCATGTTCCTCACCCGCTTCCTCCCCCATCGGATCAGCATCCCGAGCGTGGTGTCGACCGGCTTCAGCCGGCTCCAGCGGAGGACCCGGGACGCCGCTGACGAAGTCCGGCTCCGGGTCTTCATGATCGACGACCCCGACGGCAACATCCTGCTCGTGGCGGCATCGGGCAGCGTCGACGCCGGGACGGTCGACGGTCTGGTCGACCAGTTCGAGGCCCTCGACGCCGGCCAGCACGTGCACCTCGATCTGCACCGCGCGACGATCGACAGCGTCGCGACGTTGCGGCGACTCGAGAACCGGCTCGATCGACTCGAGACGCGCGGCGTCCGGCTGCGAATCGTGGGCGTCGACCCCGATCATCCCGTGCTGGCGGCCAGCGGCTTCTAACCCTGCAACACCCCCTCGTCACGATGGGGGCATGATCGAGAACACCGCCGACCAACAGCCCGAACAGCTCGCGCTGCTGCCGAGGGCCGACGTTCCCGTCCAGTTCCGACTCGATGCCGAGACCCGTCGTCGCGGGCTCCGCCACGTCGCCGAGATCCGGCGCTACCTCGCGGACCGCGAAGCACAGCGCTCGCAGCAGGTCGCCGCCTAGCTACACCTAGTGGCTTGACCGGCAACGTTGGTGGGGTCGCGTCCACCGCTGGTGAGTGCGAGTCTGTTTTCCTGTGGGGATGGCAGAGCGCGTCCAGGTTCGGGAGATCACCAACGAAGAAGGGCAGCGCCTGTTGCGGATGGTGCGCCGATCGTCGGGGTCGATCGTGACGTGGCGGCGAGCCCAGATCGTGTTGTGGTCAGCCCAGCAGATGGACGTCCCGCAGATCGCAGCGCTTGGGTTCACGTCCGAGGATCGTGCTCGTGAGGTGATCCACAACTTCAACGCCGACGGCTTCGACTCGCTCTATCCGCGATACGCCGGTGGCCGACCCCCGAAGTTCACCGACGACCAGCGACGCGAGGTCAAACAGATCGCGCTCGGCCGTCCCCAGGACTACGACCTGCCGTTCTCGACCTGGTCGCTCACCAAGTTGGCCGAGCACCTCGTCGCCAGGGGGGTGGTCAACGACATCAGCCACGAAGGCCTGCGCCTTCTGCTCCGCGAGGAGGGCGTGTCGTTTCAAGTCGTGAACACCTTCAAGCAATCCAACGACCCGGATTACGAGGCGAAGAAGAACCGGATCCTGCACCTCTACGACCTGGCTGACGGCAAGATCGACAAGGCCCGCGGCGATCCCGATGTGGTGATCTGCTTCGACGAGTTCGGTCCGTTGAACCTGCAACCGCACCCTGGCAAGCACTGGGCCGTGGCCGGTGGCGGCGGCGAGGTTCCGCGGCGAACCCGGCGGGCGACGTTCACCCGTCCCCACGGCGTCCGACATCTCCTGGCTGGCTACGACCTGTCGACTGACCGGCTCTACGGGCACATCAAACAGACCAAGGGCCGCACCCAGTTCCTCGAGTTCATGCGCTACCTGCGCACGTTGCACCCGCCTCATGTTCGGATCGCGATCGTGCTCGACAACTTCTCCCCGCACCTCACCACGAAGAAGGACACCCGGGTCGGTGAGTGGGCCGCGGCGAACAACGTCGAGTTGGCCTACACCCCGCACTACGCGTCATGGCTGAATCGGATCGAGGCCCAGTTCCAGGCGCTGCGCTACTTCGCCCTTGACGGCACCGACCACCCCACCCACAAAGCACAAGCTGCGATGATCCGCCGCTACATCCGCTGGCGCAACACCAATGCCCGCAACCGACAACTCACCGAACTCGTCAACCGCGCAAACGTTGCTTGACGCGCCACTAGCTGTGACGACCGGGGAGGTTGTCCCTGGCGTGATGGGTGATCCCCGAATGAGGTGAGTCCTCCGGGTGAGGCTGTGGGTCTTCCACAACTCACCACCACACACCGGAGGACTCATGTTGCACGCTACGAGCCAGCACCCGAACGCGGTGCTGACCCCGACGGGACGTCGACGGATGGTTGCCTGCGTGATCGATCGTGGTTGGACGATTGAGCAGACCGCGGAACGGTTCCAGATCGACGCCAAGACTGTGCGTAAGTGGCGCGACCGCTATCTCGCCGATGGCGCTGCTGGGCTGCTGGACCGATCGTCGCGGCCGCACCGGTCACCGAACCGCACCAGTGACGCCGACCGGGCCCGGATCATCGAGCTCCGCCGCCGGCACCGTTGGGGAGCCGATCACATCGCCCACGAAGTCGGGATCGCCGCGTCGACCGTGCAGTCGGTGCTCCGCTCCGAAGGGCTGGGCCGGCTCGACCGAGGCGACCGTGCCACCGATCGAGAACCAGTTCGTCGCTATCAACGCGACCGACCCGGCGAACTGGTGCACGTCAACGTGAAGAAGCTGTCGGGGATCCCCGACGGTGGCGGCTGGCGGATCCACGGCCGCGGCCAAGCACCGTCCAAGAAGCGTTCGACGGTCGGGTATCGGTTCATCCACACCGCCGTCGACGACCGGATCGCCTACTCCGAGATCCTGCCCGACGAACAAGGCGCCACCGCAGCCGCGTTCTGGTACCGAGCACACACCTGGTTCGCCACCCACGGCATCACCATCGAACGCGCCCTCACCGACAGCGGCTCCTGCTACAAGTCACGCATCTGGCGAACCGCTCTCGACCACACCGGCGTCGCCCACAAACGCACCCGCCCCTACCGGCCCCAGACCAACGGCAAGGTCGAACGCTTCCACCGCATCCTGCTCGAGGAATGGGCCTACGTCCGCGACTGGCAAACCGACACCCAACGACGAGACGCCTACGACGGCTTCATGCACTTCTACAATCACCACCGATCCCACGGAGCACTCGGCTGGGCATCACCCATCGACACCCTCACCCACTGCTCCGAGGACAACGTCCCCGGTCGTCACACCTAGCTACACCTAGCGCGTGCGAGGCGGCCCCCTCACGAGGCGGGTGCGAGCGAACGAACGGCGTCCCAGAAGTCGAGCTCGGGATCGAACGGGAGGATCGCCAGCGAGCTGGTCGTGATGCCGTTCGCGAAGTACTCGTCGATGCGGGCACGACAGGCTTCCGGGGTGCCGTGCACGACGAGGTCGTCGACCACGCTGTCGGGGATCTCCTCCAGCGCCTGCTTGCGGTCGCCGGCCTTCCACGCCGCCCACATGCCCGCCAACCGATCGCCTCGGCCCAGCCACTCCTGGAACGCCGCGTACACCGGCACGTTCATGTACGCGGCGATCACACGACGGGCGCCCGCCCGCACCAGGTCGGTCTGATCGCTCGGGCACACGAAGATCCGGGCCACCAGCTCGCGCTCGTCGCCGCCAGATCCCTGGGCGACCTCGGCCGCCACCACGGGGACGTCCTGGGGCGCGAGCCAATTCGTGATCGCGCCATCCGACTCGCGCCCGGCCATCCGCAGCATGCCCGAGCGCAACGCGGCGACCAGGATCGGCGGCGTCTGCTCGGGACGGATGCCCAGCCGGAAGCCCTGGACCTCGAACGTGTCGTACTGCTGCGTCACCTTCTCGCCCGTGAACGCATCGCGGAGGAACCGCACCATGTCGCGCACCTTCTTGTAGGGCTCGTCGAACGGCACCCCGTTCCAGCGCTCGACGATGACGTTCGACGACGAACCGATGCCGAGCGCGAACCGGCCCGGGGCGGCGTCGGCGAGGCTCGCCGCCGATTGCGCCATGCAGGCCGGCGCCCGCGTGTAGGCCGGCACGATCGCCGTGCCGAGCCGCAGCCGTGGCTCCCACACCGACGCCAAGGCGAGCGGCGTGAACCCGTCGCCGCCGTCCGACTCGGCGCTCCACACGTCGGTGAAGCCGAGGTCGGCCAGCTCGACGATGCGGTCGCGCTGCGCGTGGAGCGGGCCGGGGAGCGGAACGGTCATGCCTGGTCGGATCGGCAGCGTCATCCCGGGGACACTACGAGAACGCGCCGTCGTGACCGATCAGCGGAACCTGCTGCGACGTGTGACGCGGACCGACACCCACCCGACCACGACAAGGGCGCCGGCGAGGAGCGCCAGCTCCCAGGATGCGTCGCGCCCGGTCGGTGGCAGCGCGTCCGGGGGCGAGAGCGACAGCGCGGCCGGCGTGCCTTCGACCAGGCCAGCACCGACCCCGAACGCCACGAACGGCGGCGTCGCGAAGAAGCGCGGACTGGCGATGCGCGTGCTGCCGTCGGCGTAGCGGATGTCGAGCTGCGGTCCGTTGTGGATGTCGAACGGTTCGTCGAAGCGGTGTACCAGCCAGGTGGCGCCGACGCTCATGGCGTCGGGCACGACCTGTCCGTCGGCAGCGTGCACGAGGGCCCGGAAGTCGCCGTCGGCGGCGAACTCGACGCCGATCACCGCCGGGCCGAACGGCTCGCCACCGCAGACGGTCCACGTCCCCGTGAGCAGATCCTCGGTCTGCGCCGACGACTCGAGCACGATGTGGTCGGTCGCATGGCCGCACGGCCCGTCCCCCACGTCGGTCGGCAACCCGGGCTCGGGTTCGGCGCCCGACCACGGGACGTAGTGGGTGGCCGTGAACACCATCTCCTCGATGATCCGCAGTGCGACCGGCTCCTCGTGGAACGTCGCTCGGTGGTTGAAGTAGCCGCTGCCGTGCAGGTCCATCCCGAGCGCCACGGTGAACCCGTCGTACAGGTCGTCGATCTGCCACCGGCCCTCCTGCGCGAACCCCTCGGAGCGGATCAGTCCGCCGTCGGCGCCCTCGTAGACACGGAAGAACCGGCCGTCAGCGGTGAACTCGAACCCGACGTCGTCGCCCTCGAAGGCCCAGAACAACCGGGGACCGTCGCCGCAGCGGATCCAGGTTCCGACGAGGCGGGTCGCAGCGTCCTCGACCGAGTCCACCTCGACCGGCAGCGTGCGCACGCTGCACGGCCCCTCACCGAGGCTGGCAGGCCAACCGGGCGCCGGTGCTGCGCCCGACCACCGGACGAAGGTCCGGATCGCCGGCCCCATCGTCTCGACGAGACGAATCGCCTGGGGCTCGGCGAAGAACGAGAGCAGATGCCCCATCGAGCCGGACCCCGTCAGGGCCATCCACACGATCGGCTCACCGGCGATCGTGCGGTCGATCGTCCACTCGCCCTCCTGCAGCAAGCCCTCGGCGCGGATCAATCCCCCGTTCTCGTCCTGGTAGAGCCGGAAGAACCGGCCGTCGTCCGCGAACTCGTACCCGACGTCGTCGCCCTCGTACGCCCACCACATCCGGGTGTCGCCGTCACACCGGATCCACGTCCCGACCAGCCGGGTACCGGCGTCGACCGCGACATCTGCGGCGCCGTCGATCGGCACGTGCTCGGACGGCTCGGCGCAGGGAGGCGGGATCGGCATCGGCTCCTCGCCGGCGCCCGCCGCTGCGGGCCTCGGCGCAGCGACCACCAGTCCCGCGACGATCGCCAGCGCACCGGCTGCAGACCGCCACCCTCCGACACGCCTCCACGCACTTCCACGACCCATCGCCCACCTCCCGAACGGACGCGAGCAGCCGACCGAAGTCAGACGCTTCTACCACCATCATCCGGCGCAGCGCGCCCGGCGACAAGGGCCGAGGCGGGCCTCGATCAGCTCTTGTGGAAGCGCACGATGCAGCTCTGGCTTGCCGTCGCCAGCAACGTGCCGTCCTCGGCGAACATGTGCACCAGCCCGTGGCCGAAGCCGCGCTCGACGCCGTGGACGCGGATGTCGAGCAGCACCCACTCGGTCGGCACGAGGTGCAGCACCCGCAAGGTGTTGTCGAGGCTGTTGCCACCGCCACGTCGGCCGAGCGCCTGGCCGACACCCGACGGCACGTAGTCGCCCATGATCGCCAGCGACGTCGCGTCGACCCCCTCGATGACGTCGGGCACGCGGCCCCACATGATCGTGCGGCCGTCCCCGAGCACGCCGTCGAGCTCGTCGTAGAGGCGCCCCTTCGCGAGCCGCACGTCGACCCGCTCGTTGATCGTGCCGTTCGTGTCGCTGCGCGTCGGCCGCGGCGGGCAGTCCTCGGGCGGTGGCACCGTCGGCATCTGCTCGAACTGACCGGCGGGATAGTCGGGGCGGTCGCCGAGTGCAGCGTTGACCGTCAGGATCTCGCGGTTGCCGACGTGGCCGACGGCTCGGGCCTGGGTGATCTGATGCCCCTCGACGGCGATCGTCACGTCGATGTCCATGACCTCACCGGTTCGTGCGTACGAGAGGTACTGGCCCGTCGCCCAGATGCACCGGCGACCGCTGGTGCCCTCGAGCGCCGAGATCGCCGAGGCGAGTCCGGCGCCACCGAAGAGGAACCGTCCCGACGTGCACAGGTCGGCGCGGACGTCGAGCTTCCAGCGGAACGGGTTGTGGCTGTCCTCGAGGCCGAGAAACGAACGGGAGTCCATGAGTAACGTCAGAGTATGGCCGAGCAACCATGGCAGGGAGACGCCGTCTCGCTGGTCGAGGCGTTCCGGCGCGGCGAGCGCTCACCGGGCGAGGAGCTGGCCGCGACGTTCGACGCCATCGAAGCCAGCGACCTCAACGCGTTCTCACACGTCGATCGCGAGCGGGCCGAGGCGGCGGCCGCCCGCGCCGACGTCGGCCTCCCGTTCGGCGGGGTGCCGATCGGTGTGAAGGAGCTCGACCAGGTCGCCGGCTGGCCCGACACGCATGCGTGCGTGCTGTACCGCGACCAGGTCGCGACGCACACGAGCACGAACGTCGCACGGATCCGAGACGACGGGGGTGCGGTGCTCGTCGGCCAGACCACGGCATCCGAGTTCGGCGGCGTCAACGTCACGCGCACCGTGCTCAACGGCACGACGCACAACCCGTGGCAGCACGGGCGCACGCCGGGCGGGTCCAGCGGTGGCACCGCGGCCGCGGTCGCCGGCGGGATCGTGACGCTGGGGACCGGCGGCGACGGTGGCGGGTCGATCCGCATCCCGGCCGGCTTCACCGGCCTCGTCGGCCTCAAGGCGACGTACGGACGCATCCCTCGCACACCCGGCGCCGAGCTCGGAGCGATGACGGTGACGGTCGGCTGCCTGTCCCGCTCGGTGCGTGACACGGCTCGGTGGTTCGACGTCTGCAACGGGCACGACCCGCGTGAGCCGCTCTCGCTCCCGCGGGTCGAGGGCTGGGAACGCGGGCTCGGGTCGCATCTCGACGAGCTGCGCGGCAAGCGGGTCGCCGTCGTCGCCGACTGGGGTTCGGCGGTGGTGTCGCCAGTGATGTGGGAGCTGCTCGAGGAGGCGGCAGATCAGCTCATCGCCGACTGCGACATGGTGCGCGTCGAGGGGCTCGACACCGCCCTCCCCCGCATGGGCGCCGCCTGGTCGGTCGCCAACTCGGTCGGCCTCGTCGAACGGCTCGGCGACTTCTGGCCCGAGTGTGCCGACGACCTCACGCCCGAGATCCGGCTGGCGATGGAACACGGTCCGGCGAACTACGGCGTCGAAGCCCGGATCAAGCTCGAACGGCGGCGCGCCGACCTGAACGAGGCGATGGCCCGTATCTTCGACGCGACGTCGGGCGGGGTCGACTTCGTGATGACGGCCAGCAACCCCGACGTGGCGTTCGACGCCGACGGCCCGCTCCCCGACACGTTCGGCGGCATCGAGGCCGGCGCGAAGATCAACGGCCGGCTCACGTTCCCGGCGAACCTCTACGGCAACCCGGCGATCTCGATCCCGGTCGGCATGCTCGACGGCCTGCCGATCGGTCTGCAGGTCGTGGGCCGGCACTTCGCCGAGGAGCTCCTGCTCGACCTCGCACTGACCGCCGAACGCAATCGGCCCTGGCCGCTCACGACGCAGGGCCCTATGGTCGCGACATGAAGCTCGGAGCGTTCTCGATCAGCCTTGCGGTCGCCGATCTCGGCGCGTCGCAGACCTTCTACGAGGCCCTCGGCTTCGAGCAGATCGGCGGCAACGCGGACGAGAACTGGCTCATCATGCGCAACGGCGATGCGGTGATCGGGCTGTTCCACGGCATGTTCGAACAGAACATCCTCACGTTCAATCCAGGCCTGACCCAGCGGGCCGACCCGACCGACGACTTCACCGACGTGCGCGAGATCCAGTCGATCCTCGACTCGGCCGGCATCGAGCTCGCGGTCCGGACCGACCCCGACGCCACCGGGGCCGGCCACATCGTCCTCACCGACCCCGACGGCAATCCGGTGATGGTCGATCAGTTCGCATCGGGCGGCGACGACTAACTTCGCAACCCATGAAGGTTGCACTGACGGTCAACGACTTCCTGCAGCGCGCCGAGCTCGTCTACCCCGATCGCGTCGCGGTCGTCGACGAGCCGGATCAACCCGCCGAGTCGTGGGGCGAGATCACGTACCGCGAGATGGCGCGCCGGGCTCGGGCCATGGCGGCCGGCCTCGACGCGATGGGCATCGGCGTCGGCGAGCGCGTCGCGATGCTCAGCCACAACTCGGCGCGGCTGCTGACCGCGCTGTTCGGCGTCTCAGGGTCGGGCCGGATCCTCGTGCCGGTCAACTTCCGCCTCGTCGCCGAGGAGGTCAAGTACATCGTGCAGCACTCGGGCGCACGCGTGCTGCTGGTCGACCCCGAGCTCGAGGCAGCGATGGCCGACGTCGAGTGCGAGCACAAGTTCACCATCGGCGCCGAGGCGGACGAGGCGCTGATGCGCTTCGACGTCGAACCGGCGGCCTGGGAGCCCGACGAGGACGCGACGGCGACGATCAACTACACGTCCGGCACGACCGCCAGGCCCAAGGGCGTGCAGCTCACCCACCGCAACGTCTGGCTCAACGCGGCGACGTTCGGGTGGCACATGGGCGTGAGCGACCGTGACGTGTACCTGCACACGCTCCCCCAGTTCCACTGCAACGGCTGGGGCATGCTCTACGCGATCACCGGCATGGGCGGCGAGCACATCATCCTGCGCAAGGTCGACGGCGACGAGATCCTCCGCCGGGTCGAGCAGCACGGCGTGACGCTGATGTGCGGCGCTCCGGCCGTGCTCAACATGATCCTCGACGCCGCTGCAGCCTGGACGGCGGCGGGCCGCGAGATCCCCGGCCGGGGCCAGGTGCGGGTCGTGATCGCCGGTGCGCCGCCGCCGACGAAGACGATCGAGCGCACCGAGACCGAGCTCGGCTGGGAGTTCAACCAGATCTACGGCCTCACCGAGACCGCGCCGCTGCTGACGATCAACCGGCCGCGAGCCGAGTTCGACGACCTCTCCCCCGCCGACCGCGCCGTCAAGCTGAACCGTGCCGGTGTGCCGGCGATCGGCTGCACGATGGGCGTCACCTCGAACGGCGAGATCACCGCCCGCAGCAACGTCGTGATGGACGGCTACTGGGAGCAACCCGACCAGACCGCAGCGGCGATCTACGACGGGGCGTTCCACACCGGCGACGGCGGCTACATCGACGACCAGAACTACGTCACGATCGCCGACCGCAAGAAGGACGTCATCATCTCGGGCGGCGAGAACGTCTCGTCGATCGAGGTCGAGGACGCGATCTTCCAGCACGACGAGATCACCGAGGTCGCTGTGATCGGGATCCCCGACGAGAAGTGGGGCGAGCTCGTGACGGCGCTGGTCGTGAAGACGCCGGGCAGCACGCTGACCGAGGACGAGGTCATCGCGTACACGAAGACGAAGCTCGCCGGCTACAAGTGCCCCAAGAAGGTCGAGTTCCGCGACGAGCTCGCCCGCACCGCCACCGGCAAGCTGCAGAAGTTCAAGCTTCGCGCCCCGTTCTGGGAAGGCCACGAGCGCCAGGTCAACTGACGCGTCGGGTTGACGCGTCGACCCGACGCGTCAACCCACCGCAGGGAGCGTCACCTCGACGCGTGCGCCGTGCACATCGACGCCCTCATCGGCGCCGCTCACCCGAATCGTCCCACCGTGCGCCAGCACGATCTCCTTGACGATGGCGAGCCCCAGACCGGCGCCGCCGTCGCGGTCGGTGCGGGCCTCGTCGAGACGGACGAACCGCTCGAGGACCCGTTCGCGGTCGGCTGGCGGGATACCCGGTCCGTCGTCCTGCACGACGAGCACCACCCGGTCCGGGCCGTCGACGACGCGAACGCGCACCGACGACGCTGCATGCCGGACGGCGTTCGTGAGGAGGTTGCGGACGAGCCGCCGGAGTTGGGACGCGTCGCCCCGGACCACCGCCGCCGACACCGCCGACATGTCGATCCCTGGCCCCGACGGCACCATCGCCCGGGCCTCGCGCACCTCGGCCTCGACGATCGCATCGAGATCGACGCGCTGGAATCGGATCGCGGTCTGGCCGGCGTCGTGGCGCGCCAGGAACAGCAGGTCGTCGATCAGGTGCTGCATCTCGATCGTGTCGTCGAGCGCGCCGCTCGCCGTCTCGGCGAGGTCGGCATCGTCGCGCCCGAGGTCGACCTCGAGCGCGGTCCGCATCCTCGTCAGCGGCGTGCGGAGCTCGTGTGATGCGTCGGCCACGAACCGCCGCTGCCGCTCGGCCGACCGCTCGAGCCGGACGAGCATGTCGTTCATCGTGGCCGCGAGGCGTGCGATCTCGTCGTCGGTGTCGGGGACGCGCACGCGGCGGTCGAGCCGGTCGAGGCCGATGTCGGCGACCTCGCGCCGCAGCTCCTCGACCGGCCGGAGCGTCCGGCCCACGATCCACCAGATCACCGCGGCCAGCACCGCCAGCGTGACGGGGATCGAGACGGCCAATGCGGTGATCAGGGCCCACATGCCGTCGCGCAGGTCGTCGACGTTCTCGCCGACGACGACGAAGCGGCCGTCCTCTTCGTAGCGCTTGACGAGGATGCGGAACTCGTCGTCCTCGACCGGCAGCGCAGCCGACGTCGAGAAGGCCTGGTCGCCAGACGGCAGCGCGGCGAGTGCGCCGGCGCCCGCGACGTTCTCGCTCGCCAGCACGACCCGGCCCTCGCCGTCGAGCACCTGCGTGAAGCGATCCTCGTCGTCGGAGGTCACGACGGACCGCCCGCCGGCGATCTGGTCGCGCACCAGATCGGCACGTTGCTCGAGCGAGTTGTCGAGGTTGCCCCTGAGCTGAGCCTGCTGGGCGATCACGACGACGACTGCGAACGCGACCAGCACGACGGCGACGAGCACGGTCGCGACCAACGTGACGCGGGCGCGGATCGGTCTCGTCGATCGTGTCATGCGTCCCCGTCGTCCGGCACGAGTCGGTACCCGGCGCCACGGACCGTCTCGATCGAATGGCGGGCGAACGGCTCGTCGATCGCGCGCCGCAGCCGCTTGACGTAGACCTCGACGATGTTGGGATCGCCGTCGAAGTCGTGCGACCACACGCCCGCGAGGATGTCGGCCTTCGAATGCACGTCGCCGGCACGCCGCACGAGGTACTCGAGCACGTCGAACTGCCGGGCCGTCAGCTCGATCTCCGTCTCGCCGCGCCAGACGCGCCGAGGGCCCGGCTCGATCCGCAGGTCACCGACCTCCAGCGGCGCGGGCGGCTCGGCCGGCCGGCGGAGCAGGGCTCGGAGCCGTGCGAGCAGCACCGCGAACGAGAACGGCTTGACGAGGTAGTCGTCGGCACCGGTGTCGAGGCCCTCGGCCTCGTCGTACTCGCCGTCCTTGGCGGTGAGCATCAGGATCGGCGTCCAGAGGTGCCGTGCCCGGAGCTCGTGGCAGATCCGGTAGCCGTTCATGCCCGGCAACATGATGTCGAGCACGATCGCGTCGTAGGCGCCTTCGGTCGCCATCCACAGCCCGTCGTGGCCGTCGTGCGCCAGTTCGACCCGGTACCCCTCGGCCTCGAGGCCGCGTTGCAGCGACGCTGCGGTCTTGACGTCGTCCTCGATGACGAGCAGCTTCACCCTCACAGCATGACCGCTGCAGCTGACGCGCCGCTGAACGCGTGGCGAGCGGCGTCAGGTTGCGGTCAGCCTTCGATTCGTACGTTCATGGCATGACACGCAGAACGATCATCATCACGAGCGCCGCGCTGGCGGCGGTCGCAGGCATCGGCATCGCCGGCGTCGCAACAGCCGGTGGCGGCGACGACGACGAGACCCCCATCACCGGCGACGCGCTCACCAAGGCATCGGCGGCTGCGCTCGCTCACACGGGCGGCGGCACGGTGACCGAGACCGAGGTCGGCGACGAGGAGAGCATGTA
>NZ_JASJCS010000134.1 GCF_030065885.1 Ilumatobacter sp.
GTGACGGTGATCCACGCGATCGGCATCTGGAACGAGCTGATCCTCGCCACGATCTACCTCACCAACGACGACCTCTACCCGATCACCCGAGGTCTGATCGTCTTCGACGGTGTGTACGGCGACAACTACGTGCAGCTCGCAGCGGCGGTGTTGATTCTGATGTTGCCGATGCTCGTGCTGTTCATGTTCCTGCAGCGCTACATCATCTCGGGCCTGACGTCGGGCGCCGTCAAGGGCTAGCGGCGAGGGACTGCGGGTGCCCGTCACGATCACCGACGTCAGGACGATCCTGACCCAGCCGGGCGCGTCCCGGCTGGTGATCGTGAAGGTGCTCACGTCCGAGGACGGGCTGTACGGGGTCGGCTGTGCGACCTTCACCCAGCGCGTGTTCGCCGTGGAGGCCGCGATCGAGCGTCATCTCAAGCCGTTCCTCGTCGGCCGCGACGTCGACCGCATCGAGGAGACCTGGCAGATGTCGATGGTCCACGGCTACTGGCGCAACGGCCCCGTTCTGAACAACGCGATCTCCGGCGTCGACCAGGCGCTCTGGGACATCAAGGGCAAGCGAGCCGACATGCCGGTGTACGAACTGCTCGGCGGCAAGTGCCGCGAGGCTGCCGCGACCTACGTCCACGCCGAGGGCAGCGACCCGCGGGAGGTCGCCGAGCGTGCGCAGGCCCTCGTCGACGAGGGCTATCGCCACGTCCGGATCCAGTTGGGTGGATACGGCGGCGCCGGCGCCGCGGACCGGCGTCCGCACGGCTCGCCGGACGGTAACTACTTCGACCCGCGTGCGTACGGACCGACCATGCTCGGGATGGTCGAGCACGTCCGCGGCGAGCTCGACGAGTCGATCGAGCTGCTCCACGACGTGCACGAGCGCCTGCATCCGATCGACGCCGTCCAGTTCGCGAAGGACGTCGAGCCGTACCGGCTGTTCTTCCTCGAGGACCTCCTGGCGCCGGAGGACATCGGCTGGTTCGAGACGGTCCGTCAGCAGAGCGCGACGCCGCTGGCGATGGGCGAGCTGTTCAACAACCCGCACGAGTGGCGGGGCCTGATCACCGACCGGCTGATCGACTTCGTGCGTGTGCACGTCAGCCAGATCGGCGGCATCACCCCGGCGCGCAGCCTGGCCCTGCTGGCCGACACCTTCGGCGTCAGGACCGCCTGGCACGGTCCGGGCGACACCTCGCCGGTCGGCCACGCCGCCAACCTGCACCTCGACGTGTGGGCTCCGAACTTCGGGATCCAGGAGTGGTACCGGCCGTCGGAGCTCGAGTACGAGGTGTTCCCCGGCCTCCCCCGGGTCGAGCAGGGCTACCTCTACCCGAACGACCTGCCAGGCCTCGGCATCGACATCGACGAGCAACTCGCCGCGGCGCACCCGTGCGACGAGGCCGTCGAGCAGTGGACCCAGACCCGCCTGCCCGACGGGAGCCCGGCACGGCCATGAGCGCACGGCATCCCGAGCTCGCCGACCGCGTCGCCGTCGTCACCGGCGCCGCCAAGGGCATCGGCAGGGGCATCGCGGTGCGTCTCGCTCACGAGGGGATGCGCGTGGCGATCGTCGACATCGACGGCGACGCACTCGCCGACGCCGCCGACGCACTCGGAGCGATCGGGGCTCGGCACCTTCCGCTGCGGGCCGACGTCGGCAGCCCCGACGACATCGACGCGATGTTTCGCTCGGTGCGCGAGTCGTTCGGCACGATCGGCCTGCTCGTGAACAACGCCGCCGATCTCGAGCGTCGCCGTCCGCTCGACGAACACCCCGAGCTGCTCGAGCTGCAGCTGGCGACCAATGTGACGGGCCCGTACCTCTGCTCGCAGCGTGCCGCACGCATCATGGCCGCATCCGCCGGCGGCAGCATCGTGAACATCTCGTCGGTCGGCGCGCTGCGAGCCCACCACCGCGGGCTGCCCTACGACGTCACCAAGGGCGCCATCGACGCGATGACGCGGGCGATGGCGATCGATCTCGGTCAGTACGGGATCCGCGTCAACGCCATCGCACCGGGCGTCACCCACACGTACCGGGCCGACGCGTCCGTCGGGACCGCCACGTATCGCGCCACCGAGGAGCGGATTCCACTGCGGCGGTTCGGCACGGTCGCCGACGTCGCCGCGATGGTGGCCTTCCTCGCCTCCGACGACGCGAGCTACGTCACCGGCCAGGTCATCTGCGTCGACGGCGGCATCACCGCGCAGCTCAGCCCACCCGGACCGGGCGCCCTCGAACCGGAGCCCGACGACGTCGTCCCGCCGACCCCAGAGAGGACCGCAACACCGTGAGACACCACACTGCTCGGGCTCGCCTCGGCGTCGTCGCGACGAGCTTCGTGTTGCTCGCCGCGGCCTGCGGCTCGGATTCGGACTCGGATGCGGCCGGCTCCGCCGCGGCGACGACCGAACTGCCGGCCACGACAGCGCCGGCGGCCACCACGACCACCGAGGCGCCGACCACCACGATCGCGCCGACGACCACGATCGCCACGCCGGCGCCGATCCCCGTCGAACCACCCGAGGGCATGGAGCTCGTGTGGAGCGACGAGTTCGACGGTGACGAGATCGACCCGGCCAACTGGACCTACGACATCGGCGGTTGGGGGTGGGGCAACGGCGAGGCGCAGTACTACACCGACCGCGCCGAGAACGCCCGGCTGCAGAACGGCCTGCTGGTGATCGAGCTCCGCCAGGAGCGCTTCGAGGAGTCCTACTACACCTCGGCACGACTGCTGACCCAGGGTCTGCAGGAGTTCCAGTACGGCCGCATCGAGGCGCGGCTCAAGGTCCCGAACGGGAAGGGCACGTGGCCCGCGTTCTGGATGCTCGGCGCCCGGTTCGACAAGGACGCCGCCGAGCAGGAGCGGCAGTGGCCCTTCGTCGGTGAGATCGACATCATGGAGTACACCGGCAAGGACCCCGACCTCGTCCTCGGCACCGTGCACGGCCCGGGCTACTCGGGCGCCGGCGGCAAGACGAAGTGGTTCCGGCAGGAGTTCGACATCGCCGACGACTGGCACACGTACGCGATCGACTGGAACGAGGAACGGATCCAGTGGTTCTTCGACGGCGAGATGTTCTTCGAGCTCGGTCCGGAGGACGTCGGTCAGCTCGAGTGGGTGTTCGACCAGCCGTTCTTCCTCATCCTCAACCTCGCCCACGGCGGAACGCTCGGCGGTTTCATCGACCCGGAGCTCGAGTACCCGATCCAGTACCTCGCCGACTACGTGCGGGTGTACCAGCCGGTCGACGGTTCGGGAGCCTGACGCGATGGCATCGGTCATCAGCCCCCGCAGCGGCGACGCCTCTCACGGCGCTCGATCCGGTGCCGAGCTGGTCTTCTTCGACGACTTCGCCGCAGGTGTGCTCGATCGGTCGATCTGGAACGTGCGCGTCACCGGGACGGTCGTCAACGACGAGCAGCAGGCCTACGTCGACTCACTCGACACCGTCTACGTCGAACCCGACGGGCCCGACCGCCACGTGCTCGTCCTCCACGCCCGCCACCGACCCGGCTTCGTGACCGACGACGGTCAACGGTTCGACTTCGTCTCGGCTCGCCTCGACACGCGGGACAACGTCGAGTTCCGGTACGGCAGCGTCGCGGCTCGCATGAGGCTGCCCGCCGGGCCGGGGTTGTGGCCGGCGTTCTGGCTGTTCGGTGACGGGCCGTGGCCGGACACGGGCGAGATCGACGTGATGGAGTACGCCGGCGAACCCGAGTGGATCACGTGCGCTGCCCATGGCCGTGGGTACGCCGGCGAGTCGGCGCTCGTCAACCGTGCCTACTTCGACGCAGGGGACACGGCGACCGAGTGGCATGTCTACGGCGTCGACTGGCTGCCCGACCAGCTGATCTTCCGCGTCGACGGTCGGTTGGTGTACCGCATCACCACGCCGATGGTCGACTTCGTCGGTTCGTGGGGTTTCGACGCCGACAAGTTCCTGATCCTCAACCTGGCGCTGGGTGGGATCTACCCGTTCAAGTCGAACGGGCTCCGCGAGCCGTACCACGGACTCAGCGACGAGGCGGTCGAGTCGATCCGGCGCGACGACGCACGGGTGCTCGTCGACTGGGTACGTGTCACGAGCCACGGCGGCGACGGAACGGGGCGGATCGCGTGATCGTCCACTTGACCGTGTGGCGAGCGGGTGGCATGCTGTCCGGGAGCGCTCCCAGGAGCGCTCCCAGGTGGCGCCTGGAACGAGGGGACGACGTGAACCGCACAATCCGGCGGACAACGGACGAGCGAGCGGGGGCGCCGTGGTAGCGCGCACCGACCGTCCGACCGTGGCCACCGACGACCGGATCCGGGCCCTCCTCGCGTCGATGACCCCTGCCGAGAAGGTCGGCCAGATGACCCAGGTCGAGCTCGGCAGCATCACGCCGGCCGAGGTCGCCGAGCGGGCGATCGGATCCGTGCTGAGCGGTGGCGGTGGCAACCCGGGTGACGGGTCGGTGGGCGCCTGGCGCGACGGTGTCGACTCGTTCGTGGCGGCGTCGCGGCGCAGCCGACTCGGGATCCCGATCCTCTACGGCACCGACGCCGTGCACGGTCACAACAACGTGGTCGGCGCGACGATCTTCCCGCACAACATCGGCCTCGGTGCGACCGGTGACGCCGATCTCGTCCGGCAGGTCGCACGTGCGGCCGCCCTCGAGACGGCGGCGACCGGGGCGCGCTGGTCGTTCGCGCCGTGCCTCGCGGTCCCGCAGGACATCCGCTGGGGACGAACCTACGAGGGCTTCTCGCAGGAACCGACGGTGGTCGCCGCCCTCGGGCGGGCGGCCGTCGAGGGATGGCACGGCGAGCACCTGCCGGTCGACGGCGTGCTCGCCTGCGCCAAGCACTACGTCGGCGAGGGCGCGATGGAGTGGGGCACGGCGGGCAGTCACCGTCAGCCGTGGATCGACTGGTGGGACGGCTGGGGGCCCGACTGGCTCATCGATCAGGGCGACATCCGCATCACCGACGAGGAGATGCGGGAGGTGCACCTCGCGCCGTTCGTCGCGGCGATCGAGGCGGGCGCGCTCACCGTCATGGCGTGCTATGGCACGTGGCACGGCCGGCGCCTGCATGCCGACCGGTACCTGCTCACCGACGTCCTCAAGGGCGAGCTCGGGTTCGCGGGGTTCGTGGTCTCGGACTGGATGGCGCTCGAGCAGATCGACGCCGACTACCCGACGGCGGTCGAGCGCGCGATCGGCGCCGGCGTCGACATGGTGATGGTGCCGTTCAACCACGAGCGCTTCATCGGCACGACCCTCCAGCTGCTCGACGACGGCCGTCTCACGGTCGAACGCGTCGACGACGCCGTCGTCCGGATCCTGCGCGCCAAGGCGGCGATCGGACTGCTCGACGATTCGCCTCCGCCCGCGGTGTCGGCCGAGGTGATCGGCTGCGACGAGCACCGCTCGCTCGCGCGACGTGCGGCAGCACAGTCCACGGTGATCCTGTCGAACGCGTCCGCGCTGCCGATCGGGCCCGCGACGACGGTGCTCGCAGCAGGCGAAGCGCTCGACGACGTCGGGATCGCATGCGGCGGCTGGACGATCTCGTGGGAGGGGTCCCCGGGCCCGATCACGCCGGGCAGGACCATGCTCGACGGGCTCCGCAGTGCGCTCGGCACCGATCGCGTCGACTACGAGCGCGACGGGAGGTTCGGGGCGGTCAGGGCCCCTGTCGGCGTCGTGACGGTGCACGAGTTGCCGTACGTCGAAGGTGGCGGCGATCGAGCCGACCTGTCGGTGCCCGGCGAGCAGATCGACGTCGTGCGCCGTGTTCGCGACCACGTCGACCGTCTGGTCGTGCTCGTCGTCTCGGGCCGCCCGCTGCTCCTCGACGACGTCCTCGAGGATGCCGACGCCGTCGTGGCCTGCTGGCTGCCCGGCACCGAAGCGGACGGCATCGTCGACGTCCTGACCGGCCGTGTGCCGGCGAGCGGGAGTCTTCCCGTGTCGTGGCCGCGGAGCGCGGCACAGGTCGCAGGGCGGACGGGCTCGGTCTCCGAGCCCGCCGCCTGGCCCATCGGACATCGCGCCGGTGATCGACCGGCGATGACAGCAACAGGAGGCCCGTGATGGCAACGGTCGTGCTCGACAATGTGAACAAGGTGTATGACAACGGGTTCCACGCGATTCATGACCTGAATCTGGACATCGAGGATGGTGAGTTCTTGGTGTTGGTGGGTCCGTCGGGGTGTGGGAAGTCGACGGCGTTGCGGATGATCGCGGGGTTGGAGACGATCTCGGGTGGTGAGATGAAGATCGGCGAGCGGGTCGTGAACGATGTCGAGCCGAAGGATCGTGACATCGCGATGGTGTTCCAGAATTACGCGCTGTATCCGCACATGACGGTGTACGACAACATCGGGTTCGCGTTGAAGTTGGCGAAGGTGCCCAAAGAGGAGATCGATCAGCGGGTCCGGAAGGCGTCTGAGGTGCTCGAGTTGGATGAGTATCTGGATCGCAAGCCGGGTCAGTTGTCGGGTGGTCAGCGGCAGCGGGTGGCGATGGGTCGGGCGATCGTGCGTCAGCCTGCGGCGTTCTTGATGGATGAGCCGTTGTCGAACCTGGATGCGAAGTTGCGGGTGCAGATGCGTGCGGAGATCGCGGCGTTGCAGCGTGAGTTGGGTGTGACGACGTTCTACGTGACCCATGATCAGGTCGAGGCGATGACGATGGGTGATCGGGTGGCGGTGATCAAGGACGGGTACCTGCAGCAGGTCGACACGCCGCAGAATCTGTACGACAAGCCGGCCAACGTGTTCGTGGCGGCGTTCATCGGCTCACCCTCCATGAACCTCTACGACGCCGCCCTCACCGTCTCGGGCGACGGTGGCACGATCGACCTCGGCGACCAGACGCTCGCGTTGTCGTCCGAGTCGCTGGCCGCCCGCCCGGCGCTGCGCAACTACAACGGCAAGCGCGTCGTGCTCGGCATCCGCCCCGAGGACTTCGAAGACGCCGAGCTCGCCACCCACGCCGGCGAGGGGCGGCAGCTCAAGGCGCCCGTGTCGCTGCTCGAGGCGCTCGGCTCGGAGATCATGGTGCACTTCCGCCTCGAGAGCACGACGGTCGACTCGGGTGACCCCGACGCCGTCGAAGAGGCGGGCGGCGAACACAACGCCAACGCCGTCGGCCGCTTCAACCCGCGGTCGCGGGTGCGCCCCGGCCAGACCGCCGACATCGCCGTCGCGATCGAGAACCTCCACTTCTTCGACCTCGACACGCGCCTCGCCATCTGGGACTGAGCGCCGCCTCGACCCGACGTCAGGGGAGCGGCTGCCCCTCCGACGCCTGCACGATCGCATAGACGTCGGCTCGGTCGAGCTGCACGTCGAGCGCGTCCAGCGATGCGGTGATCCGCGCCGGGTTCTGCGTGCCGATGATCGCCACCGGTGCCGCTGGATGCGCGAGCACGAACGCCAGTGCGATCGACCCGCGGTCGACGGCCTCGCGTGTCGCCAGCCCGTCGAGCACGGCGACCAGCTCGGGTGCGAGACCCTCGCCCGTGGCGAGCCGGCCGCCCGCGAGCGGGCTCCACGCGAGCGGCACGATGCCGCTCGCCATGCAGTGGTCGAACGTGCCGTCCCGCATGGGGTCGAGCGCCACGGCCGAGAACTCCGGCTGGTTCGAGACGAGCGGGAACGGCAGGTGGGCCTGGAGCGCTCGCACCTGCTCGGTCGTGTGGTTCGAGACGCCGACCTCGCGGATCTTGCCGGCCTCTCGCAGCGCAGCCAGCGTCGCCGCCACCTCGGCGGGGTGGGCGTACAGGTCGGGCCGGTGGATCTGGTAGAGGTCGATCACGTCGACGGCGAGCCGGCGCAGCGAATCGTCGACCGCGGTCCGCAACCACTCGGGTGACGAGTCGTACGGCGTCGGCGGCGTGATGCCACCCTTCGTCGCGAGCACCATCCGGCTGCGCAGCGCCGGCGCGCGTGCGATGACCTTGCCCAGCAGTGCCTCGACGGCGCCGAAGCCGGTGCCGCCCCAATCGAGTCCGTAGACGTCGGCGGTGTCGATCAGGTTCATGCCGGCGTCGAGCGCCGTCTCGAGCAGGCCCTGGGCATGGTCGAGATCGTCGGTGGTGTAGCGCCACTGCCCGTAGGCGATCGGGCCGACCTCGCCGAGCGAGCCGAGGGTGCGAGGGGCGGAGCGAACGAGCGACGTCATGGCCGCCACGCTACCGATCACGCCGGTAGCCGTCCCACGAGGCCGGACGACCGGCCTCGGCGGTCAGCTCGGGGGAGGGCCGGTGGTCGATCGCTGGATCAGCGTGACCGGTGCGTGTTCACGCGAGAGGTCGGGCTCCTCACCGTTCAGCTGGTCGATGAGGACGCGGGCGGCTCGTGCGCCGTGCTCGGCGACGTCTTGGCGGACCGTGGTCAAGCCGACGACGGCGGCGACATCGTGGTCGTCGACGCCGATGACCGACAGCTGGCCCGGGATGTCGACCAGCCGGTCGCGTGCCGCGTGCAGCAGCCCGAACGCCATCTCGTCGGCGAGCGCGAAGACGGCGGTCGGCGGGTGCTCGGCCCCGAGCAGCGCTTCGAGCGCGTCGTACCCGCCCTGGATCGTGAAGTTGCCCGGCACGTGGATCCTGGGATCGGGGTCGATGCCGGCGTCTCGGCACACGTCCTCGAATCCCTGCTGACGCTGGTGGGGCACGCGGAACTCGAACGGATCGTGGAGAGGACCGTGCACCAGCCCGATCCGCCGGTGGCCGAGCTCGATGAGGTGTTCGGCCGCGAGCCTCCCGACCGCGACGTCGTCGATGCCCACGGACGGCACGTTCGACGTCTCCGGCCCGACCAGCACCACCGGGAGCTCCTTGCGGTGGAGCGAGTCGAGCTCTTCGGGCGTCAACGTGATGTCGACGACGATGAGCCCGTCGACGCGTCGGTGGATCGACTCGGACGCTTCGAGCAGCCCGCGCCGCTTCCCGATCGCTCCCATCCCGACGACGACGGTGTCGTAACCGGACTCGGCCGCCACGGCCTCGACGCCGGCGACGACGTTGGAGAAGTACCACCCGTTGAGTTGCGGGACCGCCACTGCGACCGAACGGGATCGCCCCGTGGCCAGGCGCGATGCGGCCGGGTCGGCCCGGTACGAGAGCTCGTCGGCGACGCGCTGGACTCGCTCACGGGTCGAGTTGGCGACGTTCGGGAGATCGCGCAGCGCCCGGCTCACCGTCGCCACCGACACACCTGCCACGCGGGCGACGTCTTCGATCGTGGCGCGGCTCCGCCTCGGTCGCGGGGTGGGGTCTCGCTGGGCGTCGCTCACGGTCGATCGATCCTGGACCCCCGGGGCTCGGTCGCCCCCGCCAGGCCCACCCGCTATGAAACCGCTTACATGTCGCCTGCGTCAAGCGCGCGGCCCTGCGCGGCGTGCGGTCGGGTCGGTGCGGCGCCGAACGAGGCGGGCGATCGTTCAGGCGATCTCGTCGACGATGCCGACGACGACCGCCCGGATCGGGCCGGTGGCGACATCGAAGATCTGGCGGGCCGATGATCCCTCGTCGAGGATCAGCACTCGTTCGCCGACCCCGGCGTTCACGACGTCGACGGCGATGACGTAGCCGCCGACCGTGCCGTCGGGGTCGATCAGGTCGCACAAGAGGAGCCGCTTGCCGTCGAAGAACGGGTGGCTGATCGGCGACACCACCGTGCCGGCGACCTCGGCGACCTTCACTCGCGGCCCCCGGCGAGCGTCACGTGGTCGACGAGTCCGACGATCGCGTGGTCGACCGGCACGAAGCGCTCGGGCAGGGCCTCGGCCGCCTCGCGCGACGAGACGAAGTACACGAGCTCGCCCGGCCCCGCCATGGCGACCGCGTCGGCGGCGACGACCGGGCTGCCCCGGTCGAGCTGGTGCTTGTCGAGCGGTTGGACGACGAGGAAGCGCACGCCTTCGAGGCCCTCGGCCTTGGTGGTCGCGACGACCGTGCCCATCACCCGACCCAGCTGCATCAGGCCTCGTCCCCACGGATGCGGCCATTGAACCGCAGCTCGACGGCGAGGTTGTCGGCCATCTCGGCGTGGAGCTGCGGGATGACCGTGCTGGCGACCAGCCGGTCGCGGCCCTCGATGCGCGACGTCGCGGCCTCGACCGCCGCCTCGACATCGGCGACGGTGCCCGCGAAGACGCAGTAGGCCTTGCCGCCCAGATCGTCGGCGAGACGCAGGGCCGGCAGTCCGACGGCCGCGGCCTTCACGCCGGCGTCGGCGGCGACGATCGCGGTGGCCGATGCGCTGGTCTCGACGACGCCGACGGCCTCGCCGTCGACCGGTGCTGCGGTGTCGGTGGTGGTGATCGCATCCATGACGGACGGGTGCACGTCGGCGAGGAACAGCGAGTCGACGACCGTGTCGAGGCCGCCGGCGTCGAGCGCCACCTCGACGGCAGCGGTGTCGCCGCCGACGAGCACCAGGTAGCGCCCGGGATGGACGGTGCCGGCGAAGAGCGAGGCGATCGGCGACGCCTTCGCCATCGCGTCGCCGGCGACGATGCCGGCGACGATCGACTCGAACTCGAGCAACCCGATCGCCGGGTCGAAGTCGGCGTGCCGCTCAGACAATGCGCAACGCTCCGATGACGGCCACGCGGCGGATCCGGGAGAACGTGCGCGGGCGGGTGAGGCCCTCGCCGGTGGGGCTGGCGATCGAGAACGACGTGAAGCCCTCGCCGCCGTTGCCGAGCCCGGAGAAGTTCGGGCCGTTGGCGACGAAGATCGAGCAGTTCATGGCGCGGGCCATGCGCGTGATGGTGTCGACGTTGGTGGAGTGGATCGAGGCGGTGTGCCGGAAGCCGTGCTCGCTGCGGACGGCGAGGTCGATGGC
>NZ_JASJCS010000135.1 GCF_030065885.1 Ilumatobacter sp.
CGTGTCGGTTGTCGATCTGCGGAACGGCCGCCGGAGCCTGCCTCGTGCTGGCCGCGACGCCTCCCGGCCGATCTGACGTCGCCGAGATCGCCGCCTGCGGCCCGGCGAGCGGTCAGTAGGGCCACTCGGGCCGCCGGCGGCCGAGGCCTTCGAGCAGTGCGCCGAGTCCGAGCGTCAGCAGGATCTTGAGCGCGACGTTCCTGCCGAACCACGGCAGCTGGGCGAGCTGTCGAGCGGCGTTCGACGCCAGCGGGCCGGCGCCGTCGGCCCGGTAGATCGCGAGCGACCGCGAACGGCCGACGTACCGGAAGCGGCGGCCCATCAGCAGCTCGCGGACGATCGCGAGGGTGACGCCGATCGACGAGTAGGCATCGTGGATCAGCATCGTCCCGCCGTCGGCGACCCTGGCGCCCCAGTCCCGGATGTCGGCCCGGGCGGGGGCATAGCGGTGGGCGCCGTCGACGTACAGCACATCGACCCCGCCGTCGATCTCTCCGAGCGCCCGGTCGGAGAACATCCGGAGATGCGTGACGCGATCGGCGGAGCCGGTTCGTTCGAGGTTGGCGACGAAGGCGGCGTGGTCGTCGTTCGCCTCCACCTCGTAGCCGGCGATCTCCTGCGGCCCTCGATCGGTGCCGGCGTGCGGATCGATGGCGATCAGCTCGACATCCGGCGGCGCCGCCTTCGCCAGCACGATCGTCGACCGGCCGCGGAAGCTGCCGATCTCGACGATCCGCCCGCCGCCGGGGCACGCCATCGCGGCCTCGTACAGCTCGCGCGCCTGACCCTCGGTCAACCAGCCGTCGACGTCGGCGACGGCGGTCCAGACCGACTCGAAGGCAGCAGGCTCGGTCATGCGTAGACCGCGAGCCCGAAGACGAGCACCCAGACGACAGCGAGGACCTGCATGACGCGGTCGTGCCCGAAGACGTCCTCCGGTGCCGCACCGCCGCCCTGCTCGAGCACCAGCGCGTAGCGGAGGAACGCCGTCAGCATCGGCACGATCGACAGCTCGTAGTACGGCAGGTCCGACCCGTTGAGCTCCTTCGTCTCGAACGCCCAGACGCAGTAGCTGACGATCGCCGCCCCGCTGGTGATCGCGAGGACGAACCGGAGGTAGCCCTCGCTGTAGGACGCCAGCGTCGTCCGGACGCTGTGTGCTTCGTCGCCGAGATCGCGCGCCTCGGCGAATCGCTTGCCGGCGACGATGAACAACGAGCCGAACGTCGTCACCAGCACGAACCACGACGACATCTCGACATCGACGGCGACCGCACCGGCGGCGGCCCGGAGCACGAAGCCCGACGCGATCGCGACCAGATCGAGCACGGCCACGTGCTTCCAGATCGCGCTGTAGCTCAACGTGACCGCCAGGTAGACGGCGACCACGGCGACCGTCTGCCAGCGCCCGCTGACGGCCGCCAGCCCGAGCGCCACGATCGGCAGGGCGGTGCCGATCGCACGGGCGGCGCCGAGCGACACGACGCCCGCCGCGACCGGCCGCTGCGACTTGGTCGGGTGGGCGCGGTCGGCCTCGACATCGAGCACGTCGTTCCAGAAGTAGGTGCCGCTCGACGCGAGACAGAAGGCGACGAAGACGACCAGGGAGATCCCCAGCTCGCGCGGCTCGTCGAGCACGCCGGCGGCACCGGGCGCGGCGAAGACGAGCAGGTTCTTCAGCCACTGCTTGGGGCGCGCGGTGCGAAGGATCGGGTGCATGGGAAACGGTCGCTCAGGCGGTCGGCGCAACGCTAGCGAGCGGCTCGCCGGCCCAGACGGGATGGTCGGCGGCCGCGAGCAGCTCTCGATCTCCGGCGGAGTCACCGTACGCCCACAACGTGACAGCGCTGCGTTCGAGCCCGGCTCGGTCCAACCAGGTGGTCAACCGGCGAACCTTCTCGACGCCGCGACAGTTCGCGCCGTCGAGACGACCGGTGCAACGTCCGTCGAGGTCGACGTCGAGCCGCGTCGCCAGCACCCCGTCGGCCCCGAGCGCGGCCGCGATGTGGCGGAGGTACACCTCGTACGAGGCGGACACGAGCACGACCCGATGCCCCTCGCCCGCGTGCCATCGCAGTCGCGCTGCGGTGTCGGGTCGCAGCCGAGCGCCGACGACCAGTCGCGCGAACATGCCGGCTTCCCGCTCGACCAGCTCCCACGGCAGGTGGGCGAACACCGCAGCGGTCGCTGCGGCACGCAGCCGATCACGGTCGCAACGAAGCCCACCGGCGACGATGTCCGGGGTCCGGCGGACGAGCTGCGCCGCGACTGCCGGACGTCGACCCAAGCGCCAGAGGAACGGCACGACACAATCGCGCGTGGTCAAGGTGCCGTCGACGTCGAACGCGGCGACGGTGACACCGTTCGACCGGCTCATCGAAGGCCGTCGAGCATCGTCCAGAACCCGGGCCAGCTCTTGCCCACGACATCGGGCGACTCGACCTCGATGCCGTCGACGAGGCAGCCGAGCACGGCGAACGCCATCGCCAGCCGGTGATCGTGGTGGGTGGCGAGGCGGGCCGGGACCAGCCGGCCGGTCGACGGCTCGATGACCAGGCCGTCCGCGGTCTCGGAGACGCCGACGCCGGCGCGTCGCAGCTCTCCGGCGAGGTCGCCCAACCGATCGCTCTCCTTCCGGCGGATGAACCCGACGCCCCGGATCCTCGACGGAGACGACGCGGTCGCGGCCACCACGGCGAGCGTGGGCACGAGATCGGACACGTCGGCCATGTCGACGTCGATCCCGCGCAGCGGTTCGGAACCGCGGACGACGCGTACGGAGTCCGACGTGCGCTCGACGTGGCAGCCCATGTCGGCGAGCAGGTCGGCGAACCGTGCGTCGCCCTGCAGCGACCCGGCGCCGAGCCCGACGACGGTGACCGAACCACCGGCCACCGCCGCGACGGCCAGCGGATAGCTGGCTGACGACGCGTCGGGTTCGATGACCAGGTCGGCCGCTTCGTAGCTGCCTGCAGCGACCCGGATCAGCGCGTCGCCCACCCCGACGTCCGGTCGGCCGAAGGCGGCCATCACCGCCGCGGTGAGCTCGACGTACGGGCGCGAGATCAGCGGCGACGACAGCGTGAGATCGAGGCCGCCCGGCAATCGGGGCCCGATCAGCATCAGCGCAGTCACGTACTGGCTCGAAACGTCGCCGCGGATGGTGACCTGACCGCTGCTCGGCGGGCCCTGCACGGTGGCGGGGAGATGCCCGGACGACGCGCCGGGCGAGACGGCGACGCCGATCTGCGTCAGCGCGTCGTGCAGCGGGCCGAACGGTCGCTCGCGCAGGGGCGGCGCACCGTCGACGACCACCGGCGCCGAGCCCAGGGCCGCGAGCGCGGTCAGGAACCGGCTGGTGGTGCCCGCCAGGCCCGCGTACAGGCGGGACGGCGGCCAGTCCACCGGCCCACCCGACACCGACACCTGTTCGCCGTGGAGGTGCACGTCGCGGCCGAGCTCACGGAGACCGGCGAGCATCGCCGCGGTGTCGTCGCCGTCGGGGATGTTGGACAGCTCCGACGTGCCGCTCGCGAGTGCCGCGCAGATCAGCGCACGGTTGGCAATCGACTTCGATCCGGGGACCCGGACGACGGCATCGACCGGCTCGCCGAGCTGTCGGACGCGGTGGACATCGCTCATCGACGGTCAGACCAGCGGGGTGACCGCCGGCTTGAAGCCGCGGGCGATCAGGCCACCGCGGAAGAGCTCGCCCACCGTGGCATCGACGAGCACGACCGCAACGCCCCGATTGCTCTCGGGCATGTGGACGACCTCGAAGTTGGCGATGTTGACACCGAGGTCGGCGGCCAGCGTGAACACCTCGGCCGCGGCACCGGTGCGGTCCGGGATCGGGATCCGGACCTCGGCCATCGCCTCGGGGTGAGCGACTCGCCCGGGGAGGTTCGTGCGTGCCTCGCGCGCAGCGGTGAGGGCCGATTCGAGCCCGTCTCGATCCTCGCGATCGACGACGTCGCGGATGTGCGCGAGCCGATCGATCAGCCCCTCGAGGGCGGGCACGATCGCCGTGCGGTTCTCGGCACAGATGTCGAGCCAGATGTCGGGGTGGCCGCTCGCGATCCGCGTCATGTCACGGAAGCCGCCGGCGGCGAGCCGGAGCAGCGCGGCGTGCTCGTCGGCGCGATCGGACGCCAGCCGCATCAGCGTCGCCGCCGTGAGGTGCGGCACGTGACTGATCACGGCGACGACCTGGTCGTGGCGCTCGGGGGCGATGGCGACCGCCTCCGCGCCGAGTTGGCGGATCGCAGCCGTGACCGACGCCAGCGTGAGGTCGTCGGTGCTCGGCGTGGGGGTGACCACCCAGATCGCACCGTTGAACATCTCACCGTCGGCCCCGTCGAGCCCGTCGAGCTCGCTGCCGGCCATCGGATGGCCACCCACGAATCGCGGATCGTCGCACGCGCTGCACACGGCAGCCTTGACCGAACCGACGTCGCTGACCACGCCGGAGGTCTCGGCCAGCGCCCGTTTCACCTGGTCGGCGATCGAGAGCACCGGCACCGCCACGAACGTGATCTCGGCGTCGCGCGCCAAGCCAGCACGGTCGACGACCCGCTGCTCGACGGCTCGCTCGAGCGTCGACGGCGAGGCATCGTCACCGTGCACGACCCAGCCGCGCGCACGCAGACCGATGCCGATCGAGCCGCCGACGAGGCCGAGGCCGATGACGTTCGCGACGCGACCGGTTCCGGCTTCGAGATCGTCGGCGTTCGTCACGTCGGACGATCGTACCGGCGCGCTGGGTCGGCCACGGCCTCCGTCAACGCCCGACGTTCGGCCGTCGAGAGCTCACGCCAGTCGCTCGGCCGGAGGTTGCGATCGGTGATCGGTCCGACCCGCGTGCGCACCAGCCGCAGGACCGGGTGACCGATGGCGTCGCACATCCGGCGCACCTGCCGGTTCCGGCCCTCGTGGATCGTCAGCCGCAGGACGCCTGGGCTGGGCTGCGAGGCGGCCGCGGGCGCCGTCCGGCCGTCGTCGAGGTCGACGCCGTCTCGCAACCGCCGCAACTCTCCGGGCGTCACCCGGCCACGGACGTGGACCAGGTACTCCTTCTCGACACCATGGCTCGGGTGCGTGATCCGGTGGGCCAGGTCGCCGTCGTTGGTGAGCAGGAGCAGCCCCTCGGTCTCGACGTCGAGCCGGCCGACCGGGAAGACGCGGGGTTCGTTGGGCACGAGGTCGACCACGGTCTTGCGGCCGTGCGTGTCCTTGGCCGTCGTCACGACGCCGCTCGGCTTGTTGAGGAGGTAGTAGACGAGGCCTGGCTTCACGCCGACCGGCGCGCCGTCGACCTCGATGAGATCGTGCTCGGCGTCGACGCGTCGCCCGAGCTCGGCCAGCTCGCCGTTGACCGTCACCCTGCCGGCGGCGATCAGGTCTTCGCAGACACGACGGCTCCCCCACCCCGTCGCCGCGAGCACCTTCTGGAGTCGCTCACCGGTCGGCAGCTGACGTCGCTGCTCGGCCCACTGTTCCCACAACGGCGGTTCGGGGGTGCCGTCCTCAGGCCTGCTGGGCGCCATGGCCACCCGCTTGCTCGCCCGCGTCGAGCTGCTCGCTCGCGTCGAGCGGCGCGTCGATGGGTTCGACGCGCAGGCCCTGCTCGAGCGCTTCGACCACGTCGGCGTCGGGGATGAACTCGGCGATGGGCGGGAGGTCGTCGAGCGAGTCGAGGCCCAGCTTCTCGAGGAACTGCGGCGTCGTGCCGAACAGGATCGCCTGACCGGGACCCGGATCGCGGGCGACCTCGTCGATGTAGCCGCGCGCCTGGAGCGTGCGAATCACCCCGTCGGGGTCGACACCACGGATCGACGCCACCTGCGCCCGCGAGATCGGTTGCTTGTACGCGATGATCGCCAGCGTCTCGAGCGCTGCGCCGGACAGCCGGGCCTTCTGGTCGTGGAGCACGAAGCGCTCGACGTACGGCGTCTGATCGGGGTGCGTCTGGTAGCGGTAGCCGCCGGCCACCCGCACGAGCTGGAACCCACGCTGCTCGTCGGCGTACCCGGACCGCAGCTCCTCGCACCACTGCTCGACGAGCGTGACCGGTTGCTCGAGGAGCTGCGCCATCAACTCGGGGGCTACCGGGTCGTGCGCCACGAGCACGACCGCTTCGATCGCTCGCTTGAGGGCGGCGACCTGATCGTCGACGGGCAGCAGTTCGTCACTCATGCGCACCAGGTTCTACCCGTCGTAGACGTCGATCAGCATGCTGTCGGTCGAGACGTCGGCCGTCGGCGCCCAGGTCACCTCGATGTCGCCGAACCGCTCGGTCTGGTCGAGGTCGACGACACCCTGCTTGAACAGCTCGAGGACGGCCAGGAAGCGCACGATGACCTCGATCCGCTCGGCCAGGTCGGCGGTCAGGCGGCGGAACGAGATGCGGCCGACTCTGGGGAGCTCGTCGATCAGCTCGGCGACCGCATCGGCGACCGTGATCTTGATCGGATTGACGTGGAAGAGATCGACGATCGGCTCGGGCCGCGGTGTGAGGGCCCTGATGGCGGCGCTCTGGAAGCGACGCAGGCTGGTGCCTTCGAGGAGGTCGGGCATCAGCTCCGCGAAGCGCTCGTCGGGCCCCACCGTGCGCGGGAACGAGAGGTCGGCGTCGTCGGCGAGGCGATGGAAGACCTGGGCGACATCCTTGAAGGTCTTGCACTCGATCAGCCGGGCGAGCAGCAGGTCGCGCTCCTCCCACAGCGCGAACTCCTCGTCGAGATCGATGTCGGAGGACCCAGGGAGCAGGCGCCGGGTCTTCAGTTCGACCAGCGTGGCGGCGATCAGCAGGAACTCGGTGGCGATGTCGAGGTCGAGCGACTGCATCCGGTCGAGCTCGGCCAGGTAGGCGTCGACGATGTGCGCGAGGTCGATGTCGTAGAGATCGACCTCCTCTTTCAGGATCAGCTGGAGGAGGAGGTCGAACGGACCTTCGTACTGGGGGGTGGAGACGTCGATCGCCATGTCCGGACGAGTCTAACGGTCCAAATGACACGTGTGTAACCACTTCGGGAGCATGCGGCATCCGTGTCGGCGGGTGCACGAGGGGCAGGTGGGGGACCCGACCAGGTCCTCCGCTCCGGCTGATCGTGATGTGGTGGGTCGTGGTGGGCCGTCGTGGGTGGACACGTGGTGTGCCGTCGGCCGGAGGGAGCCGAATCCCCTCGGTGGGTCGGCAACTCGACCGGTAGCCTCGCTGGCCGTGACTCGAGTGCTCTCCTGCGTGCAGCCCACCGGCGACGTCCATCTGGGCAACTACCTGGGTGCGTTCCGCAACTGGGTGTCCGGGCAGCACGAGAAGGACGTGTTCCACGGCATCGTCGACCTGCACGCGCTCACGGTGACCGAGGTGCCCGGCGTGGTGGGCGCCACGACGATCGATCTCGCCGCCATCCTGTTCGCAATCGGGCTGGACCCCGACGTCGCCACGGTCTTCGTCCAGAGCCACGTGCCCGAGCATTCGCAGCTCAGCTGGGTGATGGAATGCACGGTCTCCTACGGCGAGCTGTCGCGGATGACGCAGTTCAAGGACAAGACGGCGAAGCGCGAGAACAAGTTCATCTCGGCAGGACTGTTCACCTACCCGGCGCTGCAGGCCGCCGACATCCTGCTGTACGACGCCAACGAGGTGCCGGTCGGCGACGACCAGCGCCAGCACGTCGAGATCACCCGCGACATCGCGATCCGCTTCAACCACCGCTTCGGCGAGACGCTCGTCGTGCCCGAGGCCGTGATCCCGGCGGCCGGCGCACGGGTGATGGATCTGCAGAACCCGACGTCGAAGATGTCCAAGTCCGACTCGACCGGTGCCGGGTGCGTGATGATGCTCGACGACCCAGCCGCGATCATGAAGAAGTTCAAGCGCGCCGTCACCGATTCCGAGTCCGAGGTCCGCTACGACGTCGAGGCCAAGCCCGGGGTGAGCGGTCTCCTCGACATCCTGGCCGCGGCGACCGGGCAGTCGCCGCAGGAAGCCGCCGAGGGGTACACGCAGTACGGATCGCTCAAGGTCGACACCGGCGAGGCGGTCGTCGCGATGCTCGAGCCGATCCAGACGCGGTACCGCGAGTTGATCGACGACAAGGCCGAGCTCGCCCGGCTGCTGGCCGTCGGGGCCGAACGCGCCCGCACCGTCGCGTCGGTGACCCTGCAACGAGCGTACGACGCGATCGGCCTGCTGCCGGCGTGATCTCGCGCTCCTGCGAGGTCACGGCGTGACGTCGCGAACGACATCGCGTACGTGCGAGGTCACGGCGTGACGTCGCGAATGGCATCGCGTACGTGCGAGGTCACGTAGTGACATCGCGGCGATCCGACCGGTTCACGCCGGTCGATCGACGCATCCTCGGACTGGCGTTGCCCGCGCTCGGGTCGCTCGCCGTCGAACCGGTCTACGTGCTCGTCGACACCGCGATCGTCGGGCGGCTCGGGACCGAGGAGCTGGCGGGCCTGGCGATCGCCGCCACCGTGCTGTCGTTCGTGTTCGCCGGTGCCAACTTCCTGACCTACGGCACGACCGAGCGCGTCGCCCGCCGCCTCGGTGCCGGTGCCGACACCGCAGCCGCCGACGTCGGCGTCCAGGCCCTGTGGCTGGCCCTGCTGTTCGGCGTGCCCGCCGCTCCCCTGCTGTTCTTCGGCTCGCGCACGCTCTCGAGGCTGCTCGGAGCGACCGGCGAGGTGCTCGACCACGCCGAGACGTATCTGAGCATCAGCGCGCTCGGTGTGCCGTTCTTCCTGATCACCCTCGCTGCCCAAGGTGTGTTGCGCGGCGCTTCCGACTACCTGACGCCCCTGTGGGTGCTGCTGGCCGCGAACGTCACCAACCTCGTGGTCGAGCTAGTGCTCGTGTTCGGACTGGACATGGGGGTCGCCGGATCGGCGTGGTCGACCGTCATCGCACAGATCGGGGCCTCGCTGGTCTTCCTCCGGATCCTGTGGCGGCGCGTCCTCGCGGCAGCCATCCGGCGACCGGACCGCCGCGGCATGGCCCCGCTGATGACCGCCGGCCGCCACCTGCTCCTACGGGTCGGCTCGATGCTGGCGGTGTTCGCCGGATCGACCGCAGTGGCGGCGCGCATCGACGAGCCGACGCTGGCCGCCCACCAGGTCGTCATCAGCTTCTTCTTCTTCCTCGCGCTCACGCTCGACGCACTCGCGGTGCCCGCCCAGACGATCGTCGCCGAAGAGCTCGGTCGCGGCGATCGCGCCGGAGCTGCCCACGTCGCCAGCAGAGCTGTGCGACTCTCGGTCGGGACCGGCCTGCTGCTCGGCGCCTTCGTCGCGACCCTGGCCCCGGTGCTGCCAAACATCTTCACCGACGACCCCGAGGTCGTGAGCCGGGCGACGAGCGGCATCTGGTGGCTGTCGGCGCTCCTCCTGCCCGGTGCGGTCGCGTTCGCCCACGACGGCGTGCTCATCGGGGCCGCCGACTACCGCTTCCTCGGTCGGGCGGCGTTCGGCTACCTGATCGTCGTCACGCCCCTCGCGGTCGTCACGCTCCTCTTCCCCGAGCTCGGCGTGGCAGGCATCTGGGGAGGGCTGCTGGTGTGGATGGTCGTGCGAGCCGTCGTCAACGATCGCCGGACGCGCACCGTGCTCGCCTGAGCGGCCCGGTCAGGCGCGATCGCAGGACTTCAGCACCAGGGCGACCGGACCGCGCTGGTCGATCAGCTCGACGGTGGTGGGATCGGAACCGGAGGCCTCGGCGAGCTCGGCACCGATCCGCTCGTGGTCGTAGTAGCTCGCGAAGCGCTCGGTCAGCGGCCCGACCACGGTCGCCGCGACCCGGCCCCACGTGCCGAGCTCGCACTCGATCTTGCCGACGTCGTGGAGGAGCGCACCGGCGATCTCGGCCCGCGTCGCAGTGGGGAGCGCCTCGACGAACCGGCGCGCCACCTTGATCGAGTGGCGCCGGTCCTGGTTGGACATCCGCCGCCACAGGCCCAGCTCGCCGCGCACGAGGTGCGAGTCGGCCCAGACCTCGTCCTCGACGGGCGGGGGCCGGCCCGACAGCGACGTCACGAAGCGGGCGACGAGGTGATGCGGGCTGGTCAGTACGTGCAACGGCTTGCTCACGATGCCACCGCCCTCGGATGCGCCATCCGGTAGACCTCCCACAGCCGCTCCTGGCTCACCTTGGTGTACACCTGGGTGGTCGAGATCGACGCATGGCCGAGCATCTCTTGCACGATCCGGAGGTCGGCACCGTGGTCGAGGAGGTGCGTCGCGCACGAGTGGCGCAGCACGTGGGGTGACAGGTGCTCGGTGATGCCTGCCCGCTCGCCGTACCTCTTGATGACCAGCCACGCGCCCTGGCGGCTGAGCCGGCCGCCGCGCTGGTTGAGGAAGACCGCCTCGGCGTCGTCTCGCCGCTTCCACCGGTCGGGAACGAGGCGCGCCCGTCCCGACGGTGAGAACCAGTCGTCGATCGCCCGTTCGGCAGCCGATCCGTACGGCACGATGCGCTCCTTGCCGCCCTTGCCGTAGACCCGGACGAGTGCCTCGTCGAAGTCGATGTCGCCGACCGACAGCCCGACGATCTCGGAGATGCGGGCGCCGGTGCCGTAGAGCAGCTCGAGCAGCGCCCGGTCACGGAGGTGGAGCGGCTCGTGCCCGATCACCGCGTCGAGCAGGCTCGCGATCTGGGCCTCGGTCAGCGGCTTCGGGATGCCCGACGGCACACGGACCCCGTCGAGGCGCGCCGTCGGGTCGTCGGGGCGGTACTGCTCGGTGGCGAGGTACCGGTGCAGCATGCGCAGCGCGGCGATCTGACGGGCCACCGTCGACGGCGCCGACCCGGACGCATGCCGTTCCGCGACGAACGCGGTCAGATCGGCGTGTGTCGCTCCGAGCGGGTCGCTGCCGCGCTCGTGCAACCAACGGTGATAGCCGCGCAGGTCCCGCCGGTATGCCTGGATGGTGTTCCGCGACCGCCCGCGTTCGCTCGACAGCCACACCAGGAATTCCTCGATCTCGAGCGGCAGCTCGTCGACGGCCGGAACGGCGTCAGCCACCACGGCGGAGCTGCCGGTCGGCGGCGAACAGGCCGGCCACGGTCTTGGCGTCGGCGATCTCGCCGCGGTCGATCATGGCCAGCGCATCGTCGAGCGGGACGTGCAGCAGCTCCATCGACTGCTCTTCGGGACCCTGCCGGTCGTGGTCGGCGGGCGTGCAGTCGGTCGCGAGGAAGATCGAACACACCGAATCGGTCATGCCGGGGGACGGGAGGATGTCGACCAGGTGCGCCATCTGGCCCGCCACGAGCCCGGCCTCCTCCGCCAGTTCGCGGCGACCGGTCTCTTCCGCCGGCTCGCCGGGAACGTCGCGCATGCCCGCCGGGATCTCGATCACGGCGCCCTCGTACGGCGGTCGGTACTGCGAGATCAGGACGACCGAGGCGAGTCCTTCGGCGTCGAAGACCAGCGGGACGACGCCGACCGCACCCGGCGAGCGGACGATGTCACGCCGGAAGCGGTGCCCGTCGTCGGACTCGAAGTCGGCCACCACCACCTTCCAGACGTGTCCCTGGTGGACGTCGGCGTCGCCGAGGTGGCGGAACCCGCGACCGTCACCGGCGAACCGCGCCATCTCAGGGAGAGCCGTCGCCGGCGCCCGGGTTGCCGCTCGCCGCGTCGGATGTCGCGGCGGCCTCGGCAACGACGGAACGGGGAGCGTCAGCAGCCTCGGTGGCGGCCTCGTCGAGCATCCGTCGCAGGCCCGGCGGCGTCGCGTCACGGTGCGCCAGCGCGGCACCGACCAGGTCACGGAACAGCGGGTGGGCGCGATCGGGACGGCTCTTGAACTCGGGGTGGGCCTGCGTGGCGACCCAGTACGGATGATCGGTGAGTTCGATGAACTCCACGAGACGCTTGTCGGGCGAAGTGCCGCTGCAGAGCAGGCCGGCCTCCTCGAAGCGGGTCCGGAACTTCGGATTGAACTCGTATCGGTGGCGGTGGCGTTCGCTGACCACCGGCTCGCCGTACGCGGTCGCGACCTTGCTCCCGGGTTCGAGGACCGCGTAGTAGGCCCCGAGGCGCATCGTTCCCCCCATGTCGGTGATGTCGCGCTGGTCGTGCATGAGGTCGATGACGGGGTATTTCGTCGACGGATCCATCTCGCTCGAGCTCGCGCCGGGGAGGCCGAGCACGTTGCGGGCGAACTCGGAGGTCATCGCATGCAGCCCGAGGCACAGCCCGAGGCACGGAACGCCCTCCTCGCGGGCGAACCGGGCGGCGGCGATCTTGCCCTCGAACCCGCGCGAGCCGAAGCCGCCCGGGATCACGATCGCGTCGAGGTGGCGGAGGCGATCGGAGGCGAGCAGCCCCTCGACGTCCTCGGCCTGGATCCAGTCGATCTCGACCCGCGCGCCGTGGTGGAAACCGGCGTGCTTGAGCGCCTCGACCACCGAGAGGTAGGCGTCGGGCAGCTGGACGTACTTGCCGATCAGCCCGATCCGGACGGGCAGCGTCGAGGCCTCGACCCGGTCGACGAGTTGCTGCCAGTAGGTCAGGTCGATGTCGTGACCCTCCATGCGCAGCACGTCGAGGGCGACGGTGTCGAGCCCCTCGTCGTGCAGGATCAACGGCAGCTCGTAGATGTTGCGGGCGTCGGCGGCGTTGATCACGGCGTTGTCGGGCACGTCGCACAGGTTGGAGATCTTGTTCTTGAGGTCCTCGTTGATGGGGGCCTCGCTGCGGCACACGATCAGGTCGGGCTGGATGCCGCGGCTCCGCAGCTCGGTCACCGAGTGCTGCGTCGGCTTGGTCTTCTGCTCGGAGGACGGACCGATGAACGGCACGAGCGTGACGTGGATGTACGCGACGTTGTCGCGGCCGGCGTCCTTGCGGAATTGCCGGATCGCCTCGAGGAACGGCAGGATCTCGATGTCGCCGACGGTGCCGCCGACCTCGGTGATCACGACGTCGACGTCGTCGGTGGCCACGCGGTGGATGCGGCGCTTGATCTCGTCGGTGATGTGCGGGATGACCTGGACGGTCTTGCCGAGGTAGTCGCCGCGGCGTTCGGCCGCCAGCACGGATTGGTAGATCGAACCGGTCGTCGCGTTGGAGTCGCGGGTGAGGTTCTCGTCGATGAAGCGCTCGTAGTGGCCGAGGTCGAGGTCGGTCTCGCCGCCGTCGTCGGTGACGAACACCTCACCGTGCTCGTAGGGGTTCATCGTGCCGGGGTCGACGTTGATGTACGGATCGAGCTTCTGCAGCGTGACCCGGAGCCCCCGGAGCTTCAGCAATCGACCGAGCGAGCTTGCCGTCAGGCCTTTGCCGAGCGAGCTGGCAACCCCTCCCGTGACGAATATGTGCTTCGGCATGTGGGGTCGGACCTCCGTCTCTCAGGCGCTTCGTGGCGTCGCGCACGACGGGAGATCACCATATCCCGCGCGGCCGGGCGAACGCGCGGATCGAGCGGCGTCGAGGCCGAACATTTCGTCCAGGCGGGTGCAACGGCCGGCGGCCGCCCCGGTCAGCCCCTCGTGCGAGCCCGGCGCGATGGGCTGGGCGCCGTGGGCGCGGTGAGCAGCTGCCGCGCGTGTTCGAGCGCAGCCTCGGTCTCGGCACCGGCCAGCATGCGTGCGAGCTCGGCGACACGGTCGTCGCCGTCGACCGAATCGACCGTCGCGAAGGTGGCGTCACCGCGAACGGCCTTGGACACGGCCATCTGGCACCGGGCGGCAGCGGCGACCTGTGGCAGGTGGGTGACGACCAGCACCTGGTGGTGCTCTCCGAGGTCGGCCAGCGCTGCACCCACGGCAGCCGCCGCGCCGCCACCGATGCCGGCGTCGACCTCGTCGAACACCAAGGTCGACGGTGCATCACCGGTGCCGGCCCCGACCAGGACGAGGCGCAGCGCGAGCATGGTGCGAGCCAGCTCGCCACCCGAGGCGACCCGGTTGAGTGGCAGCATCGCCGAGCCGGGGTTGGCGGACAGCAGGAACCGAACCTCGTCGCCCGGGTGGTCGTCGTCACGCAGACCGACCTCGATCGCGACCGAGGCGTCGGGCATCGCCAGCTCTCGGAGGCGGCGCTCGATGGCGGTCGCGAGCACCGGGGCCGCCGCGCGGCGGGCCGCCCTGACCGCGTGCGCTGCACGCCGCTCGGCGCGCAATGCCTCGGCGCGCTGCGCATCGAGCTCGGCCGCGCGCTCGTCGTACTGCTCGAGCTCGCGCAGCCGCGCCTCGGCCTCGGCATGGAACGCCATGACCTCGCCGAGGTCGTCGCCGTACTTGCGGCGCAGGTCGCGGAGCAGCTGCCGTCGCACACGCACCTCGTCGAGACGGGCGGGATCCTCCTCGATGGAGTCCCCGCGGGCGCGGAGCTCGGCCACGATGTCGTCGAGCTCGGCGACGAGGCCCCGCAACCGGCCGGCGATGTCGCCGAACGGCTGTCGCTCGGACAATGCCTGCAACGCCGACGACAGCGCCTCGTCGGCGCCGCGCTCGTCGCGGAGGGCCGACAGCGCCGTGGCAGCGGCTTCCCGATGAGCCACAGCGTCGGACAGCAACGACTCGGTGCTCGCCAGCGCCTCGTCTTCCGATGGGTCGGAGATGGCTGCGGCGTCGAGCTCGCCGACCTGGAACCGCAGTAGATCGATCTCCCGGGCGCGAGCCCGTTCGTCGCCGCCGAGCGTGGCCAGCTCGGCGTCGAGCTCGGTCAGGCGGGCTCGGGCCGCGCGCAGTGGGCCCAGATCGACGTGACCGAACCCGTCGAGCGCCGCCCGTTGCGCTGCTGCGTCGAGCAGGGTCTGGTGGGCGTGCTGGCCGTGCAGGTCGATCACCGAGTCGGACAGCTCGGCGAGCGCCGACACCGTGGCCGGCCGACCGTCGATGTACGCCCGCGACCGCCCCGATGCCGGCACGACGCGGGAGACGACGACCTCGTCGTCGGCGCCCGGCACCACGATGCGCCCGTCGACGCGGGCCTCGGCGGCCCCGCCACGCACGATCGACGGGTCGGCCCGCCCACCGACCAGGAGCTCGATCGCCTCGACGAGCATGGTCTTGCCCGCGCCGGTCTCACCGGTCAGCGCAGTGAGGGCGTCACCGAAGACGAGCGACGCCCGCTCGATGACCCCGAGGTTCTCGATGTGCAGCTCGACGAGCACGTCGCGAACTCTACGTGTGGGATGTCACAGAGATCGGCGACCACGCGCCGGGCAACCGGTTCGAGCGGTCGAGGCCGACCAATCGGGCGCAGCCGGTCGCGTCCGCGTCAGCGGTCGAGGAGGCCGAACTTCGCCTTCAGCACCTGGTGGTAGTGGTGAGCGCCGAACCGGACGAACCGTGCCGTCGACGCCGACGGCACGCAACGAACCCTGGCACCCATGTCGAGCCCGAAGAGCGGTCGTCCGTCGACGGCGGCCCAGGCGGGGCGATCGCCGATGACCTCGATCTCGACCGTCTCGTTGGGGTCGAGGACGAGGCTGCGGTCGAAGAGCATGTGCGGCGCGACCGGGGTGACCAGGAGCGCCCGGTGCTTCGGGGAGACGATGGGGCCGCGCGCCGAGAGCGAGTAGGCCGTCGAACCCGTCGGCGTCGACACGATGATGCCGTCGGCCGCGTACGACGTGAACGGCTCACCGTCGATGCGCACCAGCAGGTTCACGGTGTGGCCCGATTCTCGCTTCTCGACCACGGCCTCGTTGAGCGCGCGCCAGACGCCGATCTGCTCGCCTGACGGGTCGACCACGGTGACGTCGAGCATCATGCGCTCGTCCAGGTGCCAGTGCCCCTCGTCGGCGCCCGCCTCGAAGCGCTCGAGCGCGTCGTTGACCCGGTCGACCTCGACCTCGGTGAGATAGCCGAGCCGGCCGAGGTTGACGCCGAGGAGGGGCACGGGCGCACCGGCGAGCAGGTTCACGGCCCGCAGCATCGTGCCGTCGCCGCCGAGGCTGAG
>NZ_JASJCS010000136.1 GCF_030065885.1 Ilumatobacter sp.
GGATCGGCTCACCGTCGACGCCCTCGTCGAAGCCGTGTCGGCGACCGGTGGGAAGGCCCGCACCGGGATGGTCGTGCACATCGACCTGCCAACCCTGACCGGCGGCCGCCACCCCGCGACGCTCTGCGAAACCGACAGCGGTGTCGCCCTGCCCGTCGACACCGTGCGCCGGATCGCCTGCGAGGCCGACATCATCCCGGTCGTGTTGAACGGCGACGGCGTCGTGTTGGACGAAGGACGAGCCCAGCGGCTCGCCACCACCGAACAACGGATCGCGATCGAAGCGATGCAAGCCACCTGCTCACACCCCGACTGCACCGTCACCATCGACGACTGCCGCATCCACCACCTCACCCCCTGGCGACTCGGCGGCCGCACCGACCTCGCCGACCTCGCACCCGTCTGCGAACCCCACCACCACCTCATCCACGAAGGCGGCTGGACCCTCACCATGACCCCCGACCGGATCGCCACCTTGACCCGACCCGACGGCCAACCCCACTGGACCGGCACCCTCAACGACCGACACCCGATCGCCGCCTGACGCGAGGGCCCGATCTCAGACGACGCCGGCGATCGACAGCACCGCAAGGCCCACGAGCGCCCAACAGACGGGTGCGCCGACGATCACTGCGGCGATCACTCGGATCGCCGCCGGCCGGGGCTCGTCCGCGCCCACGAGCACGAACCGGATCGCGTAGCCCGCCCAGCTGTCGTCGTCATCGTCGGTGGCGATCGCCGGCGCGGGTGTGCGGAGCGTCCAGGCGAGAGTGCCGAGCGTCGGGACCCACCACGGCGACAGGACCAACCAGCCCGGAGCGCCTGCTGCGCCGAGCGGCCACATCGCAAGTGCCATCAGCGCGGTGCCCGCGGCAGCGATGACGACGAACGTCCCGAGCGCAGCCACCGCACGCCGCTGAGCGTCGGTGCGTGTCCGCCACTTCGGGCCCCGGATCAGATCATCGTCGCTCTCGATGGGTCCGAAACGTACCCCGGCGGGCGACGGCGTGTGGTGAGTGGTGCCTGACGCTACGCCGGGCGGACACCCATCGGCGAGAGTCTCGGCGCAGAGCCCCGCACCACAGCAGCACGAGCGTCGGGTCTCGACGTCGACCTCGATGACGGGTTCCTGCGGTGAGCCGCCGCACGCAGATCGGTTCGACGCGCCGGAGGCGGGATCGTGTTCCCGATCATCGGCCGCGCGCCACGTGCTCGGCGGTGACTCGTCCGTGGGTCCCGTCGCCAATGCGCTGGTGGCGATCGTCGCCAGCGGCGACGTACCGCTACTCGGCGAACCAGGATTCCCCGGTCAACGTTCCGGCGGTGTCGTCGATGGTGACGACGGCGGTGGTCTCGCGACCGCTACCGGACATGGCGACGACGACGGTCGTGCGAGGCGACGGCGTAGCGGAGGGCCCTGCTGCGAAGTTGACCGTCCCTGAAACGGTGTCCATACCGATCTCGATCGATGAGAAGACGAGTCCGCCGCCGAACTGGAAGGCGCTCGATGACGCCTGGCTGTTCTCGAGGCCCCACATCTCGAGATGCGATGTGGGCATGTAGACCGTTCCGTGCAGCAGCATGGTTGCCTCGGGGTTCGAGGTGATGATGCCCTTCTCCTGATCGAAGACGGTTGCGGCGGCTCCGGTCGTCGTGGTTGCGGACGTGATCGTGATGAGGGTGTGGTCGTCCATCGCCGTGCCCTCGGTTGCGGCACGACCCGTCTGACGCGAGAACATCTCGACCACGTTCTGGGGATTGCTGGCGACCTTCATCCATGCCTGCCGTCCGAACACGAACACCACGCCGCTGCCGTTGATCTCGGGATTCGGTCCGGCCACGAGCGACTCGGCGATCGCATCGTCTGCGCAGGGTGGCTGCAACAGCTCGGGCGTGTCGCCGCCGGGGGCGCCAGCATGGATCAGACCTTCGAACTGGATCTCGTCGACGTCTTCGAAGTAGTAGACGCCGCTTGCGAAGTAGTAGCTGTCGCTCGACTGGAAGTTCGCGAGCTTGGCCTTGTCGTCGCTGTCGTATCGTCCGGGGTAGAAGATGAGGTCGCAGGTGCCGCCAGACTGAGGATTGGCCGGATCGTCAGTCGGAATCCAGGCGTCTGGATTCGGATCGGGTACCGGGTCGCTGTTGCACGACCATGTGCCGACGACCGTCGGCGTGCCGCCCGAACTCTGCATGCACTTGTCGGTGTGCTGGAGCAGGTCGGACCCGAACTCGAGCTCCGGGTCGCTTCCTGCGAACTTGAACCCGCCGAAGTTGTAGGCCCAGGCGTCGACGATGATCTTCGTGCCCTTGTCGTTGGGTACGTGGACGAGCTCGTCGCGATTCGGACTGCTGCCATTGCCGTAGGTGTATCCGGTGGCAACGAAGACCGGCGCACCGCCCCCGCTCGCCCCGGGACCGCCGGCCGTCGTCTCGCATGTCACCGTCACCGACGCACCGTTGACGTCGTAGGTGCCGACGGTCTCGACGCCGGCTGACGGGTTCTCGCACAGGGTGGTCGCTGCGTCGTCGAGCAGCGCCTGGATGGCGATCTCGATGCCCGCGTCGCGCACGTACAGGTCCTCGGTCCGGTCACGCGTCACCGACACGACCGACAGGTTGGTCGACGTGAGCCGGGCGAGAGCGATCAACACCAACGAGAGGACGACGACGAAGACCAGCGCGATCGGCAACACGGCGCCCCGATCTCGTGACTCGACGCCCGGCGAGCGTGCCATCTCAGGTCCTCCTCGTTCCGGCGATGGCGAACGAGTAGCCGGACGGGTCGGCGTCGGTCGGCTCGGTGGTGATGTCGACCCTGACGGTCTGGCCCGCGGCGCTCGCAACGGCGCTGCTGATCCGATGGCCGACGACGTCGGTCGCGATGATCGTGCCGTTCTCGCACATGGTGCGGATCAGCTGCTGATCCGCACCGTCCGGCACGATCGAGTAGTTGGCGACGTACAGGAAGCTGGTCGCCTCGTCGGTCCAGCCGAGCTCGACGACGAGCGAGCCGGTGCCGCACCCGGGCGTGGGGATCGTGTCCTCGAAGGTTGCAGCGCTCTGGATGTCGGGCGGCAGGAACGCCGCCATCAGCTGCGCCGTGTGCGAAGCGTCGAGCTTCTCGTCGAGGTCGTCCGAGGTCCGCAGGAAGACGCTGACGGCCCCCGTCAACGCCACTGCCACGATGGCGAGCATCGTGACGACGACGATGAGCTCGATGAGCGTGAAGCCTCGGTCGGGCCGCTCGGACGAGCACCTCACGGCGTCGGCTCCCGCTTCACGATGTCCACCGAGCGTGTCGTCCCGGTCTCGGCGTGCGTGACCTCGACGGTCACCAGCTCCAACGGCCCCGTGTTCCCGAAGCACCCCTCCTCGAACGGCCACCCCGGGAACAGGTCGTCGTCGACGTCGACGTCGGTCACGTCGTAGGTCCAGCCCGCGGGAGCGAGCAGCGCAACGGCATCCCCGTACTGTGTGGCAGGGCCCGGTATGACGTTGCACTGGATGTACGGGTGGTCCTTCACGAACTCGACCGCCTCGAGCAGCCGTGTCGCGGCGTTGGACTCGTCGCGGTGGATCTCGGTGCCCCTGATCGACGCGGCGAGTCCGGCCAGGACCGCGACCACGACGATGCCGAGGAGCACGATCGCGACGAGGAGCTCGATGAAGGTGCTGCCCCGATCGGTCGTGGCGCCGGCCGCCGGCTCGCGCACGACCGAGCCTCGACCGCGCCGCCGATCCGCTGCGGCACCTCGAACGATGCCGATGTGGTCCACCGCTGGCGAGCGTGGTTGCTGCGTCGAACCCGGCGCTTCGATCACGGCCCAATCGTAGGGGAATCGGTACGGGTGGCACCGACCGTGGTTGCACGGCCACGGACCGGGGAAGGTCCGGCTGTTCTCGACGCTCTGGCGCGCTCGAGTCCGTGTTCCGTCAGCGGTCGAAGATGTGGGTGCCGTACCAACCGGACCCGGCGGCATGCAGGCCGATGCCGACCCGGGTCCATCTCGGGTCGATCATGTTGCGGAAGTGTCCGGAGCTGTTCTCCCACATGACGTGGAACGTCTCGGCGGCCGTCGTCGGCGACATCGCCGACTGGCTGTGCCACGCGATGTTCTCGGCGAGACCGATGTTGCTGTGCCGGAAGCCCGACCGCGACATCTCCTGGGACCAACCGAGCGCGCTCGCAGAGAGCCCCGGGTCGTACGTCACCGGCGCGACGCCGTGCCTCGCACGCAACGCGTTCAGCAACTCGAGCGATCGAGCCGCTGCGACGTCGCTCGGCGGCGGGGGAGCCGGCGAGCGGGTGTCGAGGAGGCGGGCCGGCGTGAGCCCACGGTAGGTGCTGCCGGGCGGAAAGAAGCCGTTGACGTCGACGACGAGGTGTGTGCTCGCGCTCGTGAAGATGCAGATCTCCCCGTTGTCGCCGACGCGGGCGGTCATCCCGTTCGCGATCGTCGCCCCGGCGCCGTAGTTGAGCGTCGATGCCGCGGGCTTCGAGCTCCCGCACGGGTACACCGTGACGAACCCGGCGCCGCCGGTCTGGGTGGCCGTCAAGTTGAGCGACACGGCGGTGGCGTTCGAGGCGGTGCCGCCCCGCGCTGTCACGTCGAGTCGCAGCGTGGTGCCGGCAGTGCGGCGCCCGCCGCCTTGTGCCCGACCGTCGACCGTCTGTTCACCGGGACGCGTGTCGAGCACGCGGGCGGGCGTCAGCGGGCGATACTCGTCGCGGCTCGCGAACGCCCCGTCGACGTCGACGATCAGATGCGCTCGTGCATGTGTGTACACGCAGATCCGACCATCGCCGCCGACCTTCGCCGTGACGCCGTTCGCGATCGTGGCGCCGGGACCGTAGTTGATCGTCGACGCGAGGGGCCGCGGCTCGTCGCAGGGATAGACGGTCGCGAAGCCTGCGCCGCCGGTCTGGGTGGCGGTCAGGTTGAGCGTGACGGCTCGGGCGCTGTTGCCGACGCCTCCCCGGTTCCTCACGTCGAGCTCGATCACGCTGCGCGCCTTGCGAATGCCCCCGCCGGCGTAGCGGCCGTCCACCGTCGGCTGGCCGCGGCGCGTGTCGAGGAGGCGGGCCGGGGTCAACGACCGGTACCCGCTGCCCGCGGGGAAGTAGCCGTCCACGTCGACGACCATGTGCACCTGCGTGCTCGTGTGGATGCAGACCTTGCCGCCGCTGCCGACCTTGGCGACCACGGCGTTGGCGATCGTCATCCCGGTGCCGTAGTTGATCGACGACGACGTGGGGCGCTGCGAACCACACGGGTAGACGGTGGCGTGGCCGGGTCCCGCCGTCTGCGTGACCGTGATGTTGAGCGAGACGGCCGCGGCGTTCGACGCGGTGCCGCCGCGGCCCGTCACGTCGAGCTCGAGCGTGCTGCCGGCGGCGAGCACGCCGCCGGCCGAGTACCGACCGTCGATGGTGTCGCCGTCGTCGGCGGCCACGGGCGAGGGCGTGGCCAGCGAGATCGCCGCGGCACCGACCGCCAGCGCTGCTGCGATCAGTGGTCCTCGGCCGTGACGGCGGTGGAAGCGCGTGAGCGCGTTCGGCATGAAATGTCCCTAGAAGTGGCGCCCGCGCCACAGAGTGTGCCAGATCCTGCATCGCTTCGCAACGATCTCGTCATCATTTCGACATCGACCACCGCCGACACGCCCGGCGGCGGACCCGGTCGCCACCGATAGCCTCGCGAGCCATGTCTGACCGGACCCTCGTCCTTCTCAAGCCCGACGCCGTCGAGCGCAAGCTCGTCGGCGAGATCGTCTCGCGGATCGAGGCGAAGCACCTCGACATCGTCGCGATGGATCTCCGCCAACTCGACGCCGAGCTCCTCGAGCGCCACTACGAAGAGCACGTCGGCAAGGGCTTCTACGACGACCTGGTCGCGTTCATGAGCCGCGGCCCGGTCGTCGCCATGGTCGTCGAGGGGCCGGAGGACACCTGGGAGGTCGTCCGGGGGATGATGGGCGCCACCAATCCGCGGACCGCCGCCCCGGGCACGATCCGCGGCGACCTCGGGATCCTCTTCACCGAGAACCTCGTCCACGGCAGCGACTCGCTCGCCAGCGCCGAGCGCGAGATCACGATCTTCTTCCCGAATCTGTAACATCGTCGCGACGAATGAGCGAGCCGCGGGGCTCGTCTGCTCGCTCGTCGACAGCGTCCATGGACGTCGCTGAAAGGAGGTCGGCATGGCACGGAACAACCCGCTGAGTCTGGGGCGTGACCTCGCGATCGACCTCGGCACCGCGAACACGCTCATCTACGCCCGCGGGCTCGGCATCGTGCTCGACGAGCCGTCGGTCGTGGCCGTCAACGTCAACGACGGCCGACCGGTCGCGGTCGGCGTCGAGGCGAAGCGGATGATGGGGCGCACGCCGAACCACATCAAGGCGATCCGTCCACTGAAGGACGGCGTCATCGCCGACTTCGAGGTCTGCGAGAAGATGCTGCGCTACTTCATCCAGAAGGTGCACGCCAGCAAATGGTCGAAGCCGCGCATGGTGATCTGCGTCCCGTCGGGCATCACCGGTGTCGAGCAGCGCGCGGTGCAGGACGCGGCCGAGTACGCCGGCGCCCGCAAGCCCGTGCACATCATCGAAGAGCCGATGGCCGCCGCGATCGGCGCCGATCTGCCGGTCCACGAGCCCAGCGGCAACATGATCGTCGACATCGGCGGCGGCACCACCGAAGTGGCGGTCATCTCGCTCGGCGGCATCGTCACCGCGCAGTCGGTGCGCGTGGCAGGCGACGAGCTCGACGACGCGATCCTGCAGTACGTCAAGAAGGAGTACTCCCTGGCGATCGGCGACCGCACCGCCGAAGAGGTCAAGATCCAGATGGGTTCCGCCTGGCCGATGGAGGAAGAGCTCACCGCCGACATCCGCGGCCGCGACCTCGTCTCGGGTCTGCCCCGCACGATCCAGCTCACCACCGAGCACGTGCGCGAGGCCCTCGCCGAGCCGACGGGTGCCATCGTCGACGCCGTGAAGACGACACTCGACAAGACGCCGCCCGAGCTCGCCGCCGACATCATGGAAGACGGCATCACGCTGACCGGTGGCGGGGCGCTGCTCGGTGGGCTCGACCATCGGCTCGCACACGAGACCGGCATGCCGATCCGGGTCTCGGCCGAGCCGCTCTACAGCGTGGTCATCGGGTCCGGGCGGGCCCTCGAGAACATCGACGCCATGCGGGGGCTGATGTCGCTCGGCGGCGACGACTGAGCAACCCCACCACATGGCGATCTACTCCGCCGGCCGACGCCGGACGATGCTGATCCTCTTGCTCACGTCGGTGCTGCTGATCACGCTCGACCTCCGGGGCAACGCGGTCTTCAACGCAGCCCGCTCGGGGTTCGGCTACGCGCTGCGGCCGCTGGAGATCGCCGGGGACGTGATCACGAGCCCGATCGCACGGCTGTGGAGCGGTGTGACCGAGGTCGACGATCTCAAGGACGAGAACCGCCGGTTGCAGGACCTCGTCGACGCCCAGCGGAGCGTCGAGATTGCCGGCCAGAACGCACTCATCGAGAACCGCCGGTTGCGCTCGCTGCTCGACCTCGAGTCGCTTGCCGAGTACGACCGCGTGACCGCCGGCATCATCGGCTCGTCGCCGAGCAACTTCGACCAGCGCGTCGAGATCGATCGCGGCTCGCGCGACGGCATCAGGGTCGGCATGCCCGTCGTGAACAACGCCGGCCTCGTCGGCAAGATCACGTTCGCGGCACCCGAGGTCTCCACGGTGATGCTGGTCACCGACCCGCAGTACAGCGTGCCGGTGAAGGTCGTCGCCGAGGTGCCCGCGACGCCACCGACCGTTCCGCCGAGCACCGTGCCCAGCGGCTTGGCCGTCGAGGACGTCACGACGACCACCAGCACCACGACGACCACGACGACCACGCTGCCCCCCGAGCAGACAGCCGACTTCGCGGTCGGCGACGGGTCGCCGGACCTGTCGCCGCTCCCGGCGACGACCACGACCAGCTCGACGACGACCACGACGACGCTGCCGCCGATCGAGGAGCGGCGCGAGACCGGGCTGCTCAACGGCGTCGGCGCCGACCGCTTCCCGCGCGTCAGCTTCGTCGCCGACTCGCCGCAGTTCGGTCGCATCGCGGAGGGCGACGCGGTGCTCACCGCCGGCGGCAGCCTCAGCCTGGCGCCGCCGAACATCCCGATCGGACGGATCGCCAACGTGATCCCGCGCGCCGGCACCGCCGGTCTCGAGCTCGAGACCGAGCTGAACGCGGACCTGGAACGCCTCAACTTCCTCAGCGTGATCCTCTATCAGCCGCCGACCGGGGCCGGGCGCTGAGGCAGCGGTACGCATCGTGATCGGCGCGCTGCTCAACAGTTCACTCACCCGATTGGTACCGACCGGGATGGTGTTGCTCGCGCTCCAGAAGACGCTGTTCGTCGAGCTGCAGCCGTTCGGCGTCATCATCCAGATCGTGCTGGCGTTCGCGGCATCGGCCGGCGCGGCCGCCGGGCCCGAGCGCGGCGCGATCGCCGGCTTCACGCTCGGGATCCTCTTCGACCTGTCCGTCGGCAGCCCGCTGGGCTCGACGTCGATCACGATGGGCATCGCCGCCTACATCGCCGGGTGGGTCGACGTCATCCGCATCGAGACGACGTGGTGGCTCGCGGCGGTCTTCGTCGGCATCGGCGCAGCCGCCGGTGAAGCGGGTGTGCCCGTGGTGCGCCGCTTCATCGGTGAGGAGGACGCGTTCGTGCCCGAGATGGCGACGATCGTGCCGGTGGTGGCCGTTGCGGCCGCGATCATGAGCGTCGTGCTCGTGCCGGTCGGGCGCTGGTCGCTCAAGGTCGCCAAGCCCGAGTGGAAGGCGCCGAGCGATGCCTGACCGCCAATGCTGCGACGCGTCGCCCAATCCGGGCCCGAGCACGCGAGACTCACGCCATGGCCGTTGACCGCCGCGCCGCCCGTCTCGGCGTGCTCGCCCTCGTCGGCGTCATCCTGTTCGGTCTGCTCGGGGTCCGGCTGTGGTTCCTGCAGACCGTCAAGGCCGACGAGCTGCAGGAGAGCGTCACGTTCGCCAAGACCCGCACCGTCCGGATCGCGCCCGAGCGCGGCCGGATCTTCGACGTCGACGGCCGCATCCTCGCCGACAACGAGCGGATCCTCACGGTCGCGGTCGACTGGCAGCTCCTGCGCCGCAAGTCGCAGCGCGAGGAGATCTTCAACCGCCTCTCGGGGTGGGTGCAGGTACCGGTCGAGGAGATGGAGCGCCGCTTCGACGCCCAGATCGACAGCCCGTTCCTGCCGTTCCCGATCAAGCGCGACGTCGACGAACCCACGGCGTTCGCGATCCTCGAGCGCGTCGAGGACTTCCCCGGGGTCGAGATCCTGACGGAGTGGAAGCGGGTCTACCCCTACGCACCGCACGCATCACACGTCGTGGGCTACATGGGTGCGATCACCCCCGAGCAGGTCGACGAGAAGCTCGACGAGGGTTACCTGCTCAACGAGCGGATCGGTCAGTTCGGCGTCGAGCGCAGCATGGAGGCGGTGCTGCACGGCACCTGGGGGTACAAGAAGATCGAGGTCGACGCGGCCAACCGCCCGGTCCGGGTGCTCGAGGAGGTGCCGCCGATCAACGGCTTCGACGTGCAGCTGACGATCGACCTCGACTACCAGCAGTACGTCGAGCAGGCGATCGAGACGACGCTCAAGGCACGCCGCACGCAGGAGGCGCCGAACCCGAAGGTCACCAAGCCGAACGGCCAGCGCGAGAAGATGGACACCAGCCAGGGCGACACCGTGCCCTACAAGGCGCCCGCCGCTTCCGGTCTGATCATGGACTACACGAACGGCGACATCATCGCCATGGCGAGCTATCCCAGCTTCGACAACCGCTGGTTCGAGGCCGGTCTCTCGAGCACGAAGTTCCAGGAGATCTTCCCCGTCACCGACGACCCCGACCGGTCGATCCTCGTCAACCGCGCCGTGCAGGGCCGCTACAACCTGGGGTCGACCTTCAAGCCGTTCACCGCGTTTGCCGCGCTCAACACCGGCCTGATCACGTCGAGCGAGCGATTCAACGACACCGGGACCTACCGCCTCTACTCCGTCGACCAGGACCGCTGTGACGCCGGGCTCGTGCGATGCGAGTACAAGAACGCCACGTGTGGCAACGGCCGGCCGTGCGTGTACGGGTCGGTCGACGTCGAAGACGCGCTCGCCGTCTCGTCCGACGCGTTCTTCTACCGGATCGGCGAGGACATCCTCGAGCGCAACGGTGGCCTGCCGGTGCTGCAGGACGAGGTCGAGAAGTTCGGCTTCGGCGCCGATTCGGGAGTCGAGCTGCCGTTCGAGTTCGACGGCACCGTGCCCGACAAGGAGCTCAAGCGGCTCTACGCCGAGCGTGGCGTCATCAGCGAGGACGAGGGCCGCGGGTTCTATGTCGGCGACAACGTGCAGCTGTCGATCGGTCAGGGCCTCCTGTCCGCGACCCCGCTGCACCTGGCGAACGGCTACGCGGCGATCGCCAACCGCGGCTTCCTCTTCCAGCCCAGCGTGGTCAAGGCCATCTGGAACCCGGGCGTGCCCGATGGCGCCTCGGGCTTCGCCGACTTCGATCGCGGCACGATCTTCGAAGATCTCGGTGCGCCCGAACTGATCCGCCAGATCGCGATGCCCGACGACATCCGCGATCCGATCGTCGACGGGCTCCGGCGGGTGGTCGTCGGTGGCGGCGTGACGTCGGACTTCTACCACAAGACCACCGGCGAGTATCTCTTCTTCGACTACCCCGACGAGGCGATCCCGATCGCCGGCAAGACCGGCACCGCGCAGGGCGCCAACAACTACCCGTGGAACGACTCGTCGGCGTTCACGGGCTTCAGCGTCGACGACGACCACCCGTACGTCGTGACCGCCTACCTCGAGAAGGCCGGGTACGGCTCGCAGGCCGCCGCGCCCGTCGTCAAGTGCACGTTCCTCGCGCTGTCCGGGCTGACCGCGACCGACCCGGTGGTCCTGTCCGAGCCGCTCAGCCTCGACCAGACCGTGGCGGCACCGCCACAAGATCTGGCCAACACCGGCTGCTGGAGCCATCGTGAGGGCAACGGCGTGCTGACCCAGGCGAGAGACGTCGAGTGACCACGGAGCGAGTGACCGCGTGGCGTTGACGTTCCTCGACCGCAAGCCCGACAGCGGGCTCGGCAACATCCGCTCGAGCCCGGGCGACCCGAGCCGCAACGTCGACTGGGTGCTCCTGACCACCCAGGGGATCCTCACGGTCATCGGCTGCTTCGTCGTCTACTCGGCGTCGTGGACCGCGGTCGAGGGCGACCCGTACGCGTTCGCGACCCGGCAGGTCGTCTTCGCCATCGCGGCGTCGGTCGTGATGGTCGCGGTGATGTCGGTCGACTACGAGTGGTTCAAGGAGCGCGCCGCGTTCCTGTACGGCTCGACGATCGTGCTGCTCGTGCTGCTGCTCCTGATGGGCATCGCGCAGGGTCTCGACCGGATCTCGTTCGATCTCGGCCCGATCAACTTCCAGCCGGCCGAGGCGGCCAAGTTCACGACGCTGCTGGCGCTGTGCGCGTATCTGTCGGAGGAGCGCAGCAACGACGAGGTCAGCTACGCCCGCTTCGTCGGCGGGCTGATCATGGTCGGCGCCCCGGCCGTGCTGATCATCGTGCAGCCCGACCTCGGCTCGGCGTCGGTGATCGTCACGATTGCCATGGGCGTGCTGCTGGTCGCCGGCGCGAAGCCCAAGTACATCGCCCTCATCTCGTTCCTGTCGGTGGCGACGGTGGCATCGGCGTTCGTGGGCGGCTTCGTCAACTCGTACCAGCAGGAGCGTTTGCGGGTGTTCCTCGGCCAGGACACCGCCGAGGACTCGATCTACCAGGTCCGTAACGCCATCCGGGCGGTCGGCACGGGCGGTGTCACCGGCAAGGGATGGCTGGAGGGACCCCTCACCAACGGTGGCGACGTGCCCGTGATGTGGGCCGACTTCCCGTTCGCTGCCGTCGGCGAGCAGTTCGGTCTGGTCGGGTGCGCCGTGCTGCTGGCGCTGTTCGTCGTCGTGCTGATGCGGATCTGGCGCATCGCCACGCTGTCCCGCGACCTCCTCGGCACCTACCTGTGCGCCGGCGTGTTCACGATGCTGCTGTGGCAGGTCTTCCAGAACGTCGGCATGACGCTGGGGATCATGCCGGTCACCGGGCTGCCGATGCCGTTCATCTCGTACGGCGGCTCCAGCCTGCTGACGTACTTCGCGCTGTTCGGCATCGTGCAATCCGTCCACATGCGCCGAATGCGCTGAGCCGGGCCCGTCGCACCGATCGCGGCGTTGCGTCTCGCCGCTCGCTGCCCTGAGGCAGCTCGGGCTCGCCACGGCCTTGCGCTCGGCACGACGGCCACCGGCTCAGCAACCAGGATGCTCGTCGGTGGTGGGCGAGTGGTGCGACGCGAACGATGTCGGTGACCCTTCGCAGACCCCATATTCGCGCGTTGTTCGGGTTTCCACAGGGTGTGAGCAGCGGAAACGCACCCTTGGGGGTCACGGCGAGTAGGATCGTCCCGATATGTCAACACTCTGGGCGCGGATCGAACCGCTCCTGGCCCGAGTGCAGAAGCCAGCTCGATACATCGGCTGCGAAGACGGTGCCATCACCCCCCGGCACGACGAGTTCGACGACGGGGGAGCGGTGGCCTGGCTGCTCGCGTACCCCGACACGTACGAGATCGGCCTGCCGAACCAGGGGCTCCAGATCCTCTACGAGATCCTGAACGAGCGCGACGACGCGCTTGCCGAACGCACGTACGCGCCCTGGACCGACCTCGACCGCGAGATGCGTGCCGCCGGCGTGCCGCTGTTCAGCATCGACACGCACCGGGCAGCGGCCGACTTCGACATCCTCGCGTTCAACCTGTCCTCCGAGCTCGTCTACACGAACGTGCTCAACATGCTCGACCTCGCCGGCACCCCGCTCCACGCCGTCGATCGCGGCGACGACGACCTGGTGGTCATCGTCGGCGGACACGCGGCGTTCAACCCCGAGCCGCTCGCCGACTTCATCGATGCAGCCGTACTCGGCGAGGGCGAGGAGGTGGTCGCCGAGATCACCGAGGTCGTCCGTCGCTGGAAGGCCGACGGGCGCCGAGACCGGGCCGCGATGCTTCGCCAGCTGTCCCGGGTGCCCGGTGTCTACGTCCCGTCGATGTACGAAGCGACCTACGACGGCGAACGCCTCCTGGGCATCGCGCCCCGGTTCGACGACGTGCCGGCCACGGTCGACAAGCGCACGGTCGCCGATCTCGGCGACTGGCCGTACCCGAAGAACCCGCTCGTGCCGCTCACCGAGGTCGTTCACGACCGTCTGAGCGTCGAGGTGTTCCGTGGGTGCACCCGCGGGTGCAGGTTCTGCCAGGCCGGCATGATCACCCGGCCGGTGCGCGAGCGCCCTGCCGAGCAGGTCCGCACGATGATCCGCGACGGGCTCCGCACGACCGGGTACGACGAGGTCGCTCTCACATCGCTGTCGACGGCCGACTTCTCCGACATCGAGCCGGTCGTCAGGGGCGTGCTCGAGGATGCCCAGGACGTCACCTCGGTGTGCGACACGCTCACGATCAGCCTGCCGTCCCTGCGGGTCGACGCGTTCACGGTCGGCCTCGCCGGCGAGGTCAACACCGGTCGCCGCAGCGGGCTCACGTTCGCCCCCGAAGGAGGATCGTGGCGGCTGCGTCAGGTGATCAACAAGCTGATCACCGAAGAGGACCTGTACGGCGCCGTCGAGTCGGCGTTCAGCCAGGGGTGGACGCGGATGAAGCTCTACTTCCTGACCGGCCTGCCGACAGAGACCGACGAGGACACGCTCGGCATCGCCGAGCTCGCGAGGAACTGCGTCGCGATCGGCAAGCGGTACACGCCGCGCGCTTCGGTCACGGTCAGCCTCGGCGGGTTCGTGCCCAAGCCCCACACGCCGTTCCAGTGGTTCGGGCAGAACACCGAGGAGGAGCTGAGGCGGAAGATCGACCTCGTCCGCGACGCGACGCGGAAGATGAAGGGCGTCAACCTCAAGTGGCATCGCCCAGAGGCCAGCGTGGCCGAGGGCATCGCCAGCCGCGGCGACCGGCGCATCGGGGCCGTCATCGAGCGGGTCTGGCGGGCGGGCGGCACGTTCCAGGAGTGGGGCGAGCACTTCGACGTCGATCTCTGGACCGCGGCGATGGAGGCCGAGGGGCTCTCGATGGACCGCTACGTCTTCCGGCACCGCGACGACTCCGAGGTCCTCCCCTGGGATCACCTGACGGCCGGCCTCCACAAGGACTTCCTCTGGGGTGATTGGCTCGACGCGCTCGCCGAGTCGGGTGTCGAGGACTGCCGCTGGACCCCCTGCTACGACTGCGGTGTGTGCACCGGCTACGGCATCGAGCACGTGGTCGCCTCGCCCATGGCGCCCGCCGGCGGTAGCCAGGGCACCGGACAGGACCTGACACGGGGCGGCGAGGTACCCGTCCAGCTGCTGCCGCGCCAGCCCGAACGGGTCGGAGCGCAATGAAGCTCCGCGTTCGCTCGAGCAAGCTCGGCAAGGTTCGTTTCACGAGTCACCGTGATGCCGCCCGCATGTGGGAGCGGGCACTGCGCCGCGCCGGGCTGCCGGTGGCGGCCACCGAGGGGTTCACGCCCCGCCCGAAGATGAGCTTCGGCCTGGCGCTGCCCACGGGCGCCGAGTCGATCGCCGAGTACGTCGACATCGAATTGCAGCGCGACGTCGTTGCCGACGACGTCGATCTGAACACGCTCCCCGCGCGCCTCGGCAGCGCGCTCCCGATCGGTTTCGACGTCCTCGTCGTCGCCGAACGCGAGCAGAGGATCGAATCGCTCCAGGAGTCCGTCACGTCGTGCACGTGGGAGCTCTGGAGCCCTCGGCTCACCGCCGAGGACCACGCCGACGCTCGGCGCCTGCTCGAGGCACCCGAGCTCGTCCTGGAACGGGAACGGAAGGGGAAGCGGAGCGCCGACGACGTGCGCCCGATGATCCTCGACATCCGTCCCGACCCTGCCGGCGACCGAGCGGTCGTCGATCTGGCCACCGTCGGCCGAGCGCTCCGCCCCGGAGAGTTCGCCGAGCTGGCCTACCCGCGCGTCGATGCACGAGACGTACGCGCACTCCGTACTCACCAATGGCTTGACCGCGACGGCGAGCGGCGTGAGGTGCTGCCTCTGCCGGCCGACGTGGATGCGCGCGCCCTGGCGGTGCTCGCATGAGAAGGGACCTCCACGATGGACGACATCAACACGCAGACCGGAGACGCCAACGACGCGTCGACCGGCGCCGACGCCACGGGCGGCCGACCGGCTGAGGCCGACGCACCCGAGACGCCCGCGCCTGGGCAGGCCTCGTCGCCGGCCGGCGACGCCGGATCGTCGGGCGACGGACAGCGGAAGCGGCGGCGGGGCTCGCGGGGAGGGCAGGGCCGCAAGAAGCCCGGTCCGAAGCCGGCCGGTGCCGACGCTGACGCGGGCGAAACGGGCGACACGGCGACAGGCGCCGACGGGCCCTCGGACGACGGCCGTTCGCCCGAGGAGCTGCCCGAACGCATCCGCGAGGGCAAGGTGCAGGACCTCGAGGCTGCCGAGCAGGCGCTCGTTCGCAAGCCCAAGATCGGTGACACGCGAGAGCCGCCGTTCGTGCCCACCAAGCCACCGCCGGGCCCGGCGGTCCCGAAGAAGGACCAGCCAGCCGAGGGGAAGCACGGTAAGTCCGGCACTCGTCGCCGCGGCAAGCGCGGCGGCAAGTCCGGCGACGGCGGCCAGCAGCGCGGCGAACGCGTCAAGGCCGGCAAGCACGGAGATCGTGGGGACGAGGGCGATGGTCAGCGCAAGCGCCGGCGCGGCGGACGCGGCCGCGGCAAGACGTCGGCTGCCGAGCGCGAGCTGATCGAACAGCGCGGCGGTCGCGAGCGCAACGGCAAGCCGGTCGGCCGCTACTTCATGGGCGTCCAGGTGCGTCCTGGCATGGCCCAGGTGGCGGTGCTCGAGGGACGGAACCTGATCGAGCACTACGTGTCCCGGCCCGCCGACGACATCAGCCAGATCCACGGCAACATCTACCTCGGTCGCGTCCAGAACGTGCTGCCCGGCATGGAGGCGGCGTTCGTCGACATCGCCACGCCGAAGAACGCCGTGCTGTACCGGGGCGACGTGCAGTACGACCCCGAGGACATCGAGGAGAAGGGCAAGAACGCCCGCATCGAGGACATC
>NZ_JASJCS010000137.1 GCF_030065885.1 Ilumatobacter sp.
GGCGTTGATCGCCGGTGAGCAGCGCCCGGATGGCGACCGGTATCAGGTTGAGCGCGAACGCCCAGTCCTCACCGATGCGGGCGTCGAAGCTCGCGCCCGCGGCGTTGAAGTAGCGCAGGCTCACCGAGCGCACCTGATGCACCTCGCCGTACCAGTGCAGGATCCGCTCGACCATCGCCTTCGTCTCGGCGTACACCGACTCGGGGGTGACCGATTGCGACTCGTCGACGGGAACCCGCTCGGGGGTGCCGTACACCGAGCACGACGAGGAGAACACGAACTCGCGGACGCCGCTGCGGACGGCAGCATCGAGCAGGTGCACGGTGCCGTCGACGTTGTTGTGGAAGTACTTCGACGGCTCCTTCATCGACTCGCCGACGTTCTTGTAGGCCGCGAAGTGGACGATCGACCCGACGTCGTGGTCACGGCAGATCCGCTCGACGAGCGACTCGTCGGAGATGTCGCCGACGACGAGCGGCGCATCGACGACGGCGTCGGCGGTGCTCAACTCCAGCGAGTCGAGCACCACGACGGGTCGGTCGGCTGCTCGCAGCGCACGAACGGTGTGGGAGCCGATGTACCCGGCACCACCGGTCACGAGGGTCGTCGCGGTCACGGGGCTGCACTGTACCGTTCCGCCCGTGATCGCAGCCGTCGTCGTCACCCACTCGGCGCCCGCCGGCATGCTCGAGCGGTGCCTCGGGGCGCTGGAGCGGGCTGGGGGGATCGACCTGACGGTGGTGGTCGACAACGGCGACGGCGAGCCCGTCGACGCCGACGTCGTCGTGATCCGCACCGCGAACCGGGGGTACGGTGCTGCCGCCAACGAGGGGATCGCACACGCCCGCTCCCTCGGCGCAACGACCGTCGCACTGCTGAACGACGACGTCGTCGTCCGGCCCGGCTGGATCGAACCGCTGCTCGACGAGCTCGCCGCGCCGTACGTCGGTGCGGCCCAGCCGGCGCTCGTCGAGCTCGGCACCGACCCACCGCTGGTGAACAGCCTCGGCGTCGTGCTCGGCCCCGACGGGGCCGGCAACGACGTCGGCCGGGGGCTCGCCTACGATGCCGCGCCGCCTTGCGATCTCGAGCTCTTCACCGGCGGTGCCGTCGCCGTGACACCCGCCTTCGTCGACGCCACGGGCGGGTTCGACGAGCGCTACTTCCTCTACTACGAGGACGTCGACCTCGCCCTGCGCGGGGCTGCCCTCGGGTGGCGCTACCGGCTCGTCCCGGCGGCGCGGGTCGACCACGCCGGCAGCGCCACGACGACGTCCGACGCCGGCCGCACGCGGTACCTGCAGGAACGCAACCGGCTGTGGGTGAGCGTCCGCTTCGGCGACCCTGGGACGATCCGGCGGGCGTTGTGGTTGTCGCTGCGGCGCCTCCGGCACCGGCCCCGCAGGCTGCATGCCCGCGCGCTGGCAGGCGGACTGGCCGCTGCGCCGCGCCTCGTGCTCGAGCGCCGCCGAAGCGGGCGCGCTAGCGCCTGAGTCTTCCCCACAGGGACCGGAGCGGGGCGCTCAGCCGCACGATCTTGGCGTTGTGCCAGGCGTCGACCTCGGCCTGGAGTGCGGCGTTGTGACGCTCCAGATCGGCCATGCGGGTGCTCGATGCCGCGGTTGCGGCTTCGAGGCGCGCCCGTTCGCCGTCGAGGTCGGGCCAGTCGGGTTCGGTCGTCGTCAGCGCGGCGCCGGAGTGTGCCTCGGCGCGGTGCCGGGCTTCCACGACGAACTGGAACGTCGTCGACTCGGGGTCGGCCTCGATGAACCGGACGATCTCGGCCGGCGGCGGGTCGGGGATCGGCAGCCCGCTGTCGCCCAGGCCGAGCCGGACGCGTTCGACGCGGGTCGCCTCGAGGCCGGCGCCCGCGAGCAGCTCGGCGATCGATGCCGCCGTGAACCAGCGCAGGTGGGTGCGGTCGAGCAGGCCGTCGTCCTGGTAGCTCCACCGGCCGGCGAGCAGCATCAGCCGCACGTCGACGAACCCCACGTGCGGGACCGACAGCACGATGCGGCCGTCGGGCGTCAGCAGCGTGAGCAGGTCGGCGAGGACCTGCTCGGGTGCACGGAAGTGCTCGAGCACGTCGCCGAGCAGGATCACGTCGAAGCGGTCGTGTTCGACCTCGGAGAGCGGCTCGGTGTCCAGGTCGCGCACGTGCACTCTCGCAGCCCACCGCTCGGCCTCGTGGGCGGCCGCCCGGTCGATCTCGACGCCGACGACGGTGTTGCCGGCCGCCACCAGGTGTTCGGTGACGTGGCCGACCGAGCAGCCCACCTCGAGGACGTGGTGGCCGCCGCCGATCATCTGCAGGGCGTAGCTGTGCGGGTTGTTGGTGGCGGTCGGGTCGACGACCGTGCGGTAGTTCTCGGACACTGGCGACGAACCGTACCGGTCGGCGCCCAGTTGTTGTCCCCCGAGGGGTTGTCGACTCAGACAGCTCCACACTCGCCGCGGAGGCTCACCGCGTGGCGGATGTCGACAACGTCCCTGGCAGCAACCCTCAGAGCGCTCGATCCTGCTTGTCCTTCTTGGCGGCCTTCTGTGCCTTCTTCCACTCGCGCACCAGGGCCAGCGAGGCCTCGTCGTGGATGTCGGCGACCGACCGCGGCTGATCGTCGGCGAACACGCCGGCCGCCGCCTCCCAGCCGACGGGTCGGATGCCGAAGCGCTTCGCGAGCAGGGCGATGAAGATCTTCGACTTCTCGTCCCCGAACCCCGGCAGCGCTCTCAGGCGGCGTTTGAGCTCGGCGCCGTCGGGCCCGTCGGCCCAGATCGCGTCGGCGCGGCCGCCGTACTCGTCGGCGAGCACGGCGCACAACGCGTGGATCCGCCTGCCCATCGACGCCGGGAACCGGTGGACGGCCGGCTTGGCGCAGCACGCTGCGACCACGTCGTCCTCCGGCATCGCAGCGATCTTGGCGGCATCGAGGTGCCCGAGCCGCAACTGCAGCGTGTGTGGACCGTGGAACGCCCACTCCATCGGCACCTGCTGGTCGAGCAGCATCCCGAGCATCAGCGCGGTCGGGTCGTCGTTGAGCAGCTCGTCGGCTGCCGGGTCGCCGTTGATGTACAGCTGCATCCCTCAGCTCCCGTGCCCGCCGCGCTTGACGCCGCCGTACTTCATGCGGGTGTCGCTCATCGACGCCGGCCGGGCGTCGTCGTCGTTGATCGATGCGGCGACGACCTCGCCGACGAACAGGGTGTGCGTGCCGAGGTCGAGGTGGTGGCGGACCTCGCAGTCCACCCAGGCGATCGCCTCGTCGAAGATCGGAGCGCCGGTGTGGGCCTCGCGGACGGTTCGACCGTTGAGGGTCTCGCCGTCGTCGGTGGCCGGCTTCGAGAACTTGACGAACACCCGCGTGTCGTCGGCGTTCCAGAGGTTGACCGAGAACGATCCACCCTCGGAGATGAGGCGGTGCGTGACCGCCGTGTTGTCGACGCCGACGCCGATCAGCACCGGCTCCATCGACAGCTGACTGATCCAGCTCGCCGTCATGGCGTTCCGCTCGGCGCCCGATCGGGACCCGATCAGCGCCAGCGCGTTCGGGATCTTCCACGTCACACGGTTGATGAGCTCGTCGTCGGGCGGCATGTGCCAACCGTACGAGAAACCCCGGCGGCCCGCTCGGCCGGGCGTGTCACACTCCTCGGATGCGCGAGAACCACTTCGACGAACCCGTCGCCGCACGGTCCGACGGCGAGCTCGGGCACATGGCGGATGCCGCCGCGATCGATCCCGCCGTCGACGTGCTCGCCGAGCTCGCCGGCGACGGTCCGGCGCTCGAGTTCGCCGTCGGGACCGGTCGGATCGCGCTGCCGCTGAGCGAGCGCGGCGTCCCGGTGCGGGGCATCGAGCTCTCGCAGGCGATGGTCGATCGCCTGCGCGCCAAGCCGGGCGGCGAGACGATCGATGTGGCGATCGGCGACATGGCCACCACGCGGGTCGACGCAACGTTCTCGCTCGTCTACCTCGTGTTCAACACGATCGGGAACCTCACCACCCAGCGCGACCAGGTTCAGTGCTTCCGCAACGCCGCTGCGCACCTGCGACCCGGTGGCCGGTTCGTGATCGAGGTCGGCATCCCCGATCTGCGGCGCCTGCCGCCGGGGGAGACGCTGCGGGTGTTCGACCGCACGACCGACCACCTCGGCGTCGACGAGTACGACGTCGTGGACCAGGGGCTCGTGTCGCACCACTGGACGCGCCTCGACGGCCGATGGCATCTGTCGTCGACGCCGTTCCGCTACGTGTGGCCGGCCGAGCTCGACCTGATGGCGCAGTTGGCGGGCATGGCGCTGGTCGAGCGCTGGGGCGGCTGGGACCGCACGCCGTTCACCAGCGAGAGCCGTTCACACGTGTCGGTGTGGGAGCTGCCGGACTGACGGCGCCGCCCGACACGACGACGCCTCCGGGACCTGTGACCCTGTTCGTCGCCGACGCCGTCGCGGAAGATCGGGGTATGGCTGACACCGAGCTGGGGGTGATCCTCGACGTCACCCCGGGGGATCACGAGGCCTTCGAGCGGGACCTCCTCGAGGGCATGGGGCACCAGGTGATGGTCTGCCACGGGCCGGACCAGCGCGTCGAGTGCCCGCTGATCGAGCACGGGGTGTGCGAGAGCGTCGACTCGGCGCACGGCGTCGTCTTCAAGCTCGACCTCGCCCAGCCGAAGCACCGCGAGATCCTCGCCGCCTACAAGCGGACGATCCCCGACGACATGCCGATCGCGGTCGCCGTGCAGCCGGGGCAGGAGACCGAGTTCGCCGAGCTGCTCGACGGCCTCTACGTCTGGAGTCACACGCCGACCGCGGCCGAGCTCGACGGCTTCGCCGCGTTGGTCGAAGCCGCCGACGACACCCGCGTCGACGACGTCAGCTGAGCGAGATCGGGCGGGCTGTGCGCGGCCCGATCAAACGAGGTACGGGTCGACGGCGTCGGGGTCGATGTCGTAGCGCTTGATCGCTTCGTCGACGACGGACGGGTCGATCTCGCCCGCCTCCATCAGGCCGGTCAGCACGGCGACGACGACGTGGCCGGTGTCGATCTCGAAGTGGCGGCGGAGCTGTTCGCGGGTGTCTGAGCGGCCCATGCCGTCGGTGCCGAGCACGTGGAACGGCCGGCCGGCCGGTGCGAACCGGGCGATCTGCTCGGGCACGATCTTCATGAAGTCGCTGACCGCCGTGATCGGGCCGGCCGACTCGGCCAGCAGCCGTGTCACGAGCGGGACCTCGGGCTCGCGCGACGGATGCAGGCGGTTGGTGCGCTCGACGGCCAACGCCTCTTCGCGGAGCTTCTTGTAGTTCGTGGCCGACCACAACTCGGCACCGACGTCGTAGTGCTCGGCCAGTTCGGCGGCGGCGGCCCGTGCGGCGCCGTGTGAGATGCCCGAGAACAGGATCGTCGACCGCTTCGACGGGCCCTCGGGCGCCGCCGCCCAGCGGTACAGCCCGCGCACCGCACCCGCCTCGAACTCCGCGGTCTGCTCGTCCGACAGCGCCGGCATCACGTAGTTCTCGTTGTAGAGGGTGATGTAGTAGATGACATCGGGGTCGAGCGCGCCGCCGTTCTCGATGGAGTCGGCGCCGTACATGCGGTCGATGCCGGACTTGACGATGGCACCGACCTCGTACGCGAACGCCGGGTCGTAGGCCTGGACGCAGGGCACCGTCGACGCCAGCACGAGGCTGTGCCCGTCCTGGTGCTGGAGGCCCTCGCCGAGCAGCGTCGTGCGACCGGCGGTGGCGCCCATCAGGAAGCCGCGGGCGCGGATGTCGGCCGCCTGCCAGATCAGGTCGCCGACACGCTGGAACCCGAACATCGAATAGAACGTGTAGAAGGGGATCGTCGGCACGCCGCGGGTCGCGTAGCTGGTGCCGGCGGCGATGAAGCTCGACATCGAACCCGCTTCGGTGATGCCCTCCTCGAGGATCTGCCCGTCGGAGTCCTCGGTGTACGAGAGCAGCAGGTCGTGGTCGACCGGCTCGTACTTCTGGCCCTGGCTGGCGTAGATCTCCAGCTCGCGGAACAGCGAGTCCATGCCGAACGTGCGGCCCTCGTCGGGGATGATCGGCACGATCCGCTTGCCGACCTGCTCGTCGCGGCACAGGCTGCGCAGCAGGCGGGTGAAGCCCATCGTGGTCGACACCTCGGCGCCGCCCGAGCCGGCTCGCATCTCGGCGAACGTCTCGTCGGCGGGGAGCGAGAGCGGTCGACGTGCGGCCGTCGTGCGCTTGGGGAGCGGGCCGCCGAGCGCCTTGCGGCGCTCCATCATGTACTGGTACTCGATCGAGTCGTGCGACGGCCGGAAGTACGGAGGGTTCTCGGCGTGGATCGACTCCTCGGGGATCTCGGCCTGGAGGTGCAGCCGCTCGCGCAGGTCGAGCAGCTGCTGGGTGGTCATCTTCTTGATCTGGTGCGTGGCGTTGCGGCCCTCGAAGCCCTCGCCGAGCGTCCACCCCTTGATGGTCTTCGCCAGGATGACGGTCGGCCGGCCGCTGCCGAGGTTCTCGGTGGCGGCCTTGTAGGCGGCGTACAGCTTGCGGTAGTCGTGGCCGCCGCGTGGCAGGTTGCGCAGCTCGTCGTCCTCGAGGTGCGAGACCATCTGGCGCAGGCGCGGATCAGGGCCGAAGAAGTTCTCGCGGATGTACTCGCCGCTCTCGACCGCGTAGCGCTGGAACTCGCCATCGACGGTCGAGTTCATCTTGTTGAGCAGCGCGCCGTCCTTGTCCTGCGCGAGCAGCTCGTCCCACTTCGACCCCCAGACGACCTTGATGACGTTCCAGCCGGCGCCGCGGAACACGGCCTCGAGCTCTTGGATGACCTTGCCGTTACCGCGGACCGGACCGTCGAGGCGCTGGAGGTTGCAGTTGACGACGAAGATCAGGTTGTCGAGGTGCTCGCGCGATGCCAGCGAGATCGCACCGAGCGTCTCGGGCTCGTCGCACTCGCCGTCGCCGAGGAAGGCCCAGACCCGGCTGCCGGTCGTGTCGTCGAGCTCGCGGTTGAGCAGGTACCGGTTGAACCGGGCGTGGTAGAGCGCCGTGATCGGGCCCAGGCCCATCGACACCGTCGGGAACTCCCAGAAGTCGGGCATCAGGCGCGGGTGCGGGTAGCTCGACAGGCCCCGGCCCGGCCGGTCGATCTCCTGCCGGAAGTGATCGAGGTCCTCGTCGTTCAGGCGACCCTCGAGGTACGCCCTGGCGTACACGCCGGGCGCCGCATGACCCTGGAAGTAGACGTGATCACCGGGGGCGTCGTCCTTGCCGCGGAAGAAGTGGTTGAAGCCGATCTCGTAGAGCGAGGCGGAGCTGGCGAACGTCGACAGGTGGCCGCCGATGCCGTCGGCGTGCTTGTTGGCCTTGACCACCATCATCGCCGCGTTCCAGCGCACGTAGCGGCGGATGTTGCGCTCGATGTGCTCGTCGCCCGGGAACCAGGGCTCTTGCTCCATCGGGATGGTGTTGACGTACGGCGTGCTGACCGTGGCGGGGAAGCTCACCTGGCTGGCGGCCGCCCGGTCGAGCAGCTTCGACAGCAGGAACCGGGCGCGCGTCTTTCCGTGCGTGTCGACGACCGCATCGAGCGAATCGAGCCACTCCTGGGTCTCGGTCGGATCGGTGTCGGGCAGCTGGTGCACGTAGCCGTCGAAGATCATGGGCGGCATTCTCGCACGGTTACCGGGGAGTACCTCCCGGGCCGTTGGAAATGTCAGCGTTCTCGGGTGTCGAGTGCGCGTGCGGGCACGACGCCCTCGAACGCCGGGCCGACCTCGCCCATCACGTCGACGATCAGGTGCATCGGCGAGAGCGCGTAGACGCAGATCTCTCCGGCCTCGTCGGGAGCGATCATCACCGCGTTGGCGACCGCTGCGGCGCCCGAGATGTTGAGGTTCGACGATCCGGGTCGGCCGGCTGCGCAGGGATACGCGGTGGCGAATCCCGGTGCGAGCGCGTCGACCGCCGTGAGGTTCATCAGCGCGCCCGAGGCCGCCGGGTCGATGCCGGCGGCGACCACGTCGATCACGGTGACCGAGCCAGCCGCCACGCGGGCCCCTGTGTCCCGGCTGTCGAACACCCGTTGCGCGTCGTCGCCGGCGACGCCGGCGTCCGCGTCGAAGGTGCCGAACAGATCGACGACGAGCTGCGTGGTCGCCGACGAGGTGATGCAGATCGATCCTCCCCGGTCGGGTGCGACCACGACGAGGTTGGGGATCGCCGACGCATCGAAGTAGTTCACGTTGGAGGTCTCGGCGGCGGTGTGGCCGCACGTGACGACCCGCAGCCAGCCCGGTGCGGCTGCCTCCACCGCGGTGGCCACGATCGCGACGGCCGTGACGTCGTCGCCGACCCCCGCTCGCGCCCGGACGTCGTCGAGGTCGAGCTCGACGACCTCGAACGGCGTGACCGGCAGCCGGCCGGGTAGCTCGCGGGTGTCGAGCCAGCGAGTCGGTTCGACGGCCGCGAAGCCACCGCCCTCGGGGAAGAGCCCGGTCACGTCGACGACGAGGTTCGTCGCGACTCGCGTCGTGACGCAGAAGTCGCCGTTCGCGTCGAGCGCCACGACGCCGGCGTGCGCGACGGTCTCGTCACGGCGGTGGTTGTGCATCGAGACGAGCGGTGGTGGGCGGTCGCAGCGGTGCAGCGTGAGGAAGCCGTCGGTGCGTGGCCCGGTCGTCGTCACGTTGACGGCCGCGGCAGCGGCGCCCTCCCCGCCGTCGACGTGGACCCTGGTCGTCGAGCCGTCCGCGACCGTCGTGGCCGCGGCGTCGACGCGTTGGCGGATCAGCGCGCTGTAGAGCGCGGCGCCGTCGTTGTTGAGGTGGATCGCGTCGTAGGTGATGCCCGGCCGGTCGGCTGCGGCGGCGAAGTCGACCAGCGACAGGTTGGGGTGGCGCTCGAGGGCGGCCTCGAGATGATCGTTGACGGTGGGGAAGTACCAGTAGTACGGCTGGATCTGGCGCCATGCCCCGGCCGAGATGTACTGGGGCTTCACCTCCCGCAACGTCACCCAGTAGACGTGCTCGACGCCGGCCGCAGTGAGCGTGTTGACGATCGAGTCGATCTCGCGATCGAGCCTCGGCCAGTCCCAGTACGGGGCGTTGTAGGCGGCCGCGATGACGACGTGGTCGCCGAACCAGTCGGGGTCGGAGGCGAGCCGCGGCAGGACGAAGTTCTGCTCGAGCTCGCCGACCATCTCGGCAGGCCGGCCGTCGACGCGCACCTGCCAGTCGGCCGGGAAGGCACGGGGGAGCGCGAACTCGGCGCCGAGGCCGACCGAGTCGGTGAACATCACGACCCGCTTCCCGCGAGGCACGCTCTGCGGGACATCGCCGACGGGAGTTGCATCCGCCCGCCCCGCCGTGGCGGCTGCGGCGAAGGCGGTCAGGGCGACGAGGCCCGCCGCGAGACCGCGCCGACGGGTCACGCCGGCACCCACCACCCGCTCGTGTCGAACACGGTCGATCCGGCGGCGCGTGCGAGGACGCACATCCGTCCCTCGCCGCTGATGCCCGTGGTGACGCTGTTGGCGAGCACGTCACCGGCGAGCCCGGTCACGTTCGCGGTGTCCTCGCGGTCGCCGCAGCCCCACGCCGAGAGGAAGCCCGCCCGATACGGCGTGACCAGCGTCAACGTGCCGGACACGGCGGCGGCCTCGGGAGGTGCCACCCTGGCGTCGATCGTCTGGTACTGGCCGTGCAGCGGATTCCAGCCGCCCGTCCCGTCGCGGGTGTCGATCGTGCGGGTCGGCGGCACGGGTTCGAACACGAGGTCGCCGCCGCCGTCGAACGTGCCGGTCAGGTCGACGGTCACGTCGACATCGGCCAACGAGTAGATGCAGATCGTCCCGCTGTCGCTGACCGGGACGAAGGCCGCGCCCGAGATGATCTCGCCGGTGAGATGGTTGACCGTGGCGATCAGCGGCACCTCGGCGGTGCACGGATACGCGGTGAGGAACCCCGGCTCGTCGCTCAGCACCGCGGTGAGGCTGACGGCCACCACGTCGGCACCGGCGGGGACGTCGAGCTCGAGGATCCGACGCCGACCGGTCTCGCGGGTGTCGACGAGGCGCTGCGGCGTGTCGAGCGGCGTGAACCGGACGGCGTCGGGGTTCGCCGCCGCCGATGGGACGAACGCGGCCTGGAGGTCGACGAGCAGGTCGGCGTCGGCGAGCGTGTAGAGGCAGAACGTGCCGGTGGCCGAGATCGGTGTGATGGCCACGGCACCTCGGGTCTGCCCGCCGAGGTAGTTGGCCGACGAGGCGAGAGGTCGACCTGCATCGCAGTCGTACGCGGTCAGGAACCCGTTCGCGCCGGTGTTGGTCGCCGACACGTACGCCGCCACGGCCGTCGTGCCTGCCGGGACGTGGTCCGACACGTCGACGATCATCGTCGAGTTCGCCGGTCGGTGGCCGGGCGGATCCTCCCGCGTGTCGATCACGCGAACCGGTCCGACCGGTACGAGCTCACTGGCCTCCCCGGTCGGCGTCGGGAGGTCGACGTCGCCGCCGGTGCGGATGCCTTCGGCGAGATCGGCGGTGACCTCGCGCGCCATCGACTGGGAACGGAGTCGGTATCCGTCCGGCCCGAGGTGCGTGTTGTCCGGCGACGGGAAGGGACCACTCGCCATCACCGCCGGCCAGTTCCACGTGAAGAAGTCGGCTCGCTCGTCGGCGATCTGCTGCAGCGCCAGGTTCCACGTGTCGGCCTGATGGTCGAACAGCGGGAAACGCGTGATCTGGGGCCACCAGACGGTGCGTCCGGGACCGATCGCATCGACGACGTGGGTGATGGCCTCGCGTGCGCAGGCGAGGTCGCGGTTGCAGACTCCCGAGTCGTTCGCCCCGAGGTTGACCACGACGTGCTCGGGGTCCCAGCCTTCCTGCCGCCATCGCTCGATCCAGTAGGTCGCCCTGGCCTCGGTCGTGATTGGGAACGCCCCGGTGGCGTAGCCGACGCCGGCGCGCACGCGAACCGGCCCCCAACCGTTCCACGCGAGCTGCTCGCCGATCGTCGGGCCGTAGATGAGCGAGCCCTGCATGACCGAGTCGCCGATCACGGTGATCGCACCGAACGGACCGGGGCCCGGGTGGAACTCCTCGTTCGCCAGGGCGCCGTCGACCGGCGGCGAGCCGGGAGCGAGGAACCCCACCGACATCGCCAGCGTCGCGGCGACGATCATCGCCGCGACCGCGGGCCGGGGGGCGCGGCGTGGGCGTGGCCGATGCGGACGCACCCCGGTAACGGTGTTCTCCGCCATCAGCAGCAACGATACCTCCTGCTCATACACTGCCCGTCGAATGACCGGACGAACCACGATCGCGTACCAGCCGGCACTCGACGGTGTGCGGGCGCTGGCGGTCGTCGCCGTGCTCTTCTTCCACGGCGGCGTGCCGGGCTTCGACGGGGGTTATCTCGGCGTTTCGGTCTTCTTCACCCTGTCGGGCTTCCTGATCACGAGCCTGCTCGTGGGCGAGCACGACGCGACCGGCCGCATCGATCTGCCGGCGTTCTACGGCCGGCGATTGCGCCGGCTCCTGCCGGCGAGCGCGATCTGCCTCGGCGCCGTGATCGTGATCGCTGCCGTCACCGATTGGTTCGGTGGTGTCGCCGCATTGCGTGATCACGTGATCGGATCCGTGATGCAGGTCGCCAACTGGGTGTTCCTCGCGGGTGGCGGCTCGTATCAGGATCTGCTCGCCCGCACCAACGGGCAGTCGTCGCCGCTCGAGCACTTCTGGTCGCTCGCCATCGAGGAGCAGTTCTACTGGATCTGGCCGCCCACCATGCTGGTGCTGCTCGGCCGGGCGCGGACGCCACGGGCCCGCGTTCGTGCGGTCGGTGCGATCACGGCGGCCACCATGCTCGCTGCGCCGGTCATCGCGCAGGTCTGGGGGCCGGACGCCGCGTACTGGGCGACGCCGGCGCGCATCGGGGAGATCCTGGTGGGCGCGTTCCTCGCGGTCGCCCTCGTCGGCCGCCGGGTGCCCGAGAGGTGGAGCGTGCTCGCGCCCGCTGCGCTGCTCGTGCTCGGCATCGCCGTCGTGCTCTTCCCGTCGTCGAGCGGCCCTGCGTACGAAGGCTGGCTGCCGCTCGTCGCGATCGCCTCGGGCGCGCTCCTGCTCGGCCTCCAGGCGCCCGGACCGGTCCGCGACGCGCTGTCGATCGAACCGCTGGTCGCGCTCGGCCGGATCTCGTACGGCGTGTACCTGTTCCACTGGCCGATCTACGTGATCGCGACGCCCGAGCGGACCGGCATCGACGGCGTCGGACTGCTCGGCGTCCGCGTGCTGCTCACCCTGGCCATCGCGCACGTGTCGTACCAGCTCGTCGAGCAGCCGATCCGCCGGAACCCCCGGTTCTCGCCGCTGCCCACCCTCGGCGTGTCGGCAGGAGCCACCGCAGCGGTCGTGCTGGCCGCGGTGGTCGCGGTGCCCGGCGCGCTCGGCGACTACTGGCTCGTCGACGACGAGGTCGAGGCGGCGGCGGCGATCGTGGTCGACGACGAGCCGCTCGCCGCGCTCGTCGACGACGTCGCGGCGCTCGAGCGCGACGATCAGGCACGGTCGCTCGACGAGGCGCCGACGGTCGGCACTGCGGACGCCGACAGCGGATCCGAGCTCGCCGCGTCGAGCGAGTCGGCGCAACCACGCAGGGTCGCCACGCCACCCGGGGAACCGGACGAGGCCGAGGAGCGCGACGAGCCTGCGGCCGTGGTCGTGCCCGAGACGACGCAGCCCGTCGTCGACGTCACGATCCCGCCGCTGCCCGAGCTCGGGCGGCCGGTGCGCATCGTCGTGACCGGTGACTCGACCGCGCGGGCGATCGGCAGCGGTGTGGTGGCCTGGGCCGCCGAGCATCCCGATCTCGCGCAGGCCGAGGTGCACGGTGCCGCGGGCTGCGGGTTCGTACAGGGCGGCGCCCGCACGCTCGGCGGCACCACCGAGGTGCCCTCCGGCTGCGTCGACTGGACCGACAAGCTCGTCATCCCGCAGGTCGAGCGTCTCGAGCCCGACGTCGTGATGGTGATGGTGACCGCATGGGACGTCGTCGACCAGGAGTGGGACGGCGCGACCCTGACCCCGCTCGATGCCCCGTACGCCGATCGGATCGCAGCCGACTACGGCACCCTGGTCGATGACCTGCTCGCCGCCGGTGCCGGGCGAGTCGCCCTCGTCCGGCAGCCGCTCCCGGATCCGTTCTGGCAACCGGGCGGCGACGCGCAAGAGGACCCGGCGCGCCATCAGGTCGTGTACGACGCGTACGAGGCGTTGGCCGCCGGCTCCGACGGGCTCGTCGCCGTCGTCCCGTTCGATCGCTGGTTCGCCGACGCCGGCCTCGACGACGACCACGATGTCCGGCCCGACGGCGTTCACCTGTCGCCGGCCGCTGCGACCGACGTGACGTCGGAGTTCCTCGGGGAGCGCCTGGTCAGGATCGCGCTCGGGCTCCCCGCGGAGGCGTCGTGAGCAGTCGAGCCGACGTGACGCCCGGTGCGCCGACGGTCGTGTACACCGATGGCGCGTGCTCGGGGAATCCCGGTCCGGGCGGCTGGGCGTGGGCGGTGTCGCCCGATGGCGAGCCGTCGGGCTCGGGGGGCGACCTCGAGACCACCAACCAGCGGATGGAGCTGCTGGCGGTCCTCGAGGCGTTGCGCTCGTTGGGCGCCGGCTCCGAGGCCGGCGCGATCGAAGTGGTGTCCGACTCGACGTACGTCGTCAACTGCTTCCGTGATCGGTGGTGGTACAACTGGCAGCGCAACGGCTGGAAGAACTCGAAGAAGCAGCCGGTGGCCAACGCCGACCTCTGGCAACCCTTGATCGAGCTCGTCCAGGCGGGCGACGTGTCGTTCCGGTGGGTGAAGGGGCATTCCGGCGATCCGATGAACGATCTCGTCGACGAGCTCGCCGTCGCCGCGATTCCGACCGAACCGTGACGGCGTCGCCATGACGGCGGCTTGACGAATCCTTGAGTCGCCGCGGGCGGGTGCCGATAGACCCAGCGTGACGTTACGAACGCGTGACGATTGGCTACGGTGCTGGCACGTGAGGACCGCTGTCGCGCTCGTCAGCTTGCTGCTGGCCCCGCTCGTGTGGGTGGCGTCGGCCGACCGGGTCGAGGCGGCTCCTGCGGGTGACGACGAGGTCGTCGCGTTCGTGGTCAACGGTGTCGGCAACGGGCACGGTCGCGGGCTCAGCCAGTGGGGTACGTACGGCCGGGCGCTCGCCGGTCAGTCGTGGCAGCAGATCCTCGACACCTACTACGGGGGCACGTCCGCCGGGACCAGAGCCGAACCGAACCTCCGGGTCCGCCTCACCGACTGGGACGGCGCGGGGACGCTCGGCGTGATCTCGCGCCCCGGGTCGGCGCGTTGGCGGAGCGCGGCCACCACCGACACCACGAACTACACGTCGCTCTACACCACCGAGACGGCGCCCAACCGCTTCACGGTGTTCGGTGTCACGAGCGGCCACGGGTGCCCGGGCGGGGCCGATCTCCCGGTCCCCTTCGTCGACCTCGAGCGCGGTGACACCGGCGCGGCGGTCGCCGACATGCAGCGCGTGCTCAACCATCTCGGTTTCGGCGTCGGCCCCGCCGACGGCATCTTCGGGCCGATGACCGAGTCGGGCGTGACGGCGTTCCAGACCTCGCACGGGCTCGCAGCGGACGGCCTGTGGCGGGTGCAGGAGGCGCAGGCGGCCCAGGATCTGCTCAACGCCGAGAACGGCACCGTGCCATGGGTGCAGCTGGCGGTCGACCAGCCCGGACCGATCGTGTTCACGACGACGGTCGATCAGGCGTCGAGCGCGGCGGGCGACGTGCTCGGCGTGTGCGAGGACTCGGGCTCGGTCAACCACTACCGCGGCACCGTCGAGCTGATCGACGTCAGCGGCACGAACCGCGTCGTCAACGTCCTCGACGTCGAGAGCTACCTGCGTGGTGTGGTGCCGAAGGAGGTGCCGCCCAGCTGGGGTAACGGTGGCGGTGGCACCGGGATGAACGCGCTCAGGGCACAGTCCGTCGCAGCGCGTTCGTACGGGATGTCCCAGTCCCGCTACAGCTACGCCGAGACCTGCGACACCAGCTCGTGCCAGGTCTACGGAGGGTCCGCGGTGCGGATCTCCGCCACGACGGCCAACTACGCCAGCGTGGAACACCCGCTGACCGATGCGGCGATCGCCGACACCTCCGGCACGGTCAGGATCAAGAGCGGCTCGGTCGTCTCGACCGAGTTCTCGGCCTCGAACGGACCGCGGACCGCCGGTGGCGCGTTCCCGTCGGTCAACGACCCGTTCGACGACCAACCCGGCAACCCGAACCACCGCTGGACCCGCGTCATCGATGCCGACGACGTTCGCTCCCGCTACGGGCTGTCGAGCGCCAACGGCGTCCGCACGGCTCCCGACCCCGACTCGCCGTTCGAGGGGATCTGGGCCAACGAGGTGCAGCTCGGCAACGGATCGGCGATCAGCGCCTGGAGCTTCCGGAACGCGTTCGACCTGCCCGCTCCCGGCTTCGAGCTCGTTCCGATCAACCGGTCGCTGTCCGACTCGATCGACTTCGCGTTCATCGGTGACTCGGTCGGCGTCAGCGTCACCGCCCTGCCGAGCTCGCCGTTCCGCGTGCTGACCGAAGGCGTCTTCGCGGCCGAGCGCTACGACTCGCTCGCGAGCCGGCGTACGCAGGGCGGCACGATCGTCGACGGTGTCGAAGCGGCCGGCGCGGTGCCGGTCGGCACGGGCCTGGTCGTCGTCGAGCTCGGCTACAACGACGCGGCGAGCGCGATGCCCGGCCGGATCGACGCACTCATGCAGGTGCTGCGCGACCGCGACGTGGGCGTCGTGGCCTGGGTCATGATGTCCGAGCGGCGTTCGCAGTACGCCGCGTCCAACCAGGCGCTCCGCGACGCACGCTCCCGCTGGGGCGAGCTGGTGCTCCTCGACTGGGAGGCCGCCAGCGATCATCGAGCAGCCGACCGCTGGTTCGACGACGAAGTCCACCTCACGGCCACCGGGCGGGCCGAGTTCTCGCAGTGGCTGCGCGGGCAGATCCTCCCGATCGCCGCCGACGGGTACACGCCGCCGGCGGTGCCACGGCCCGTGCTGCCGGGCTTCCCGTTGCGGGTGCCGGTGGTGGGGGTTGGTGGTGTGCCGGGGTCGGGTGTTGCTGGTGTGGCGTTGAATGTGACGGTGGTGGAGCCGGTGGCTGCGGGGTGGGCGCGGGTGTGGCCGTGTG
>NZ_JASJCS010000138.1 GCF_030065885.1 Ilumatobacter sp.
CCGACGATCGCCCAGTCCTGCGCGCGCCGGTTGAACTTCTGGAAGCTCCACCCGGCACCGTTCATCTTCGGAACCCGGATCTCGGTCAGCATCTCGTCGGCGGCGAGGGCCGAGGTGAGGAAGCCCTGGTAGAAGTCGCCGGCCGCGATCTCGCGGGTGCCGTTGGGGCCTTGCACGACGTACGTGGCCCCGAGCGCCAGCGTGGTCGCCGGCAGGTCGGAGGCAGGGTCGGCGTGTGCGATCGACCCGCCGATCGTGCCGCGGTGGCGAACCTGCGGGTCGCCGACGTGGCTCGCGGCGTGCGCCAGCAGTGGCACCTCGGCGCGCAGGAGATCGCTCGTCTCGACGTCCATGTGACGGGTCAGTGCCCCGATCGCAACGTGCTCGCCCTCGTCGCGGATGTACGACAGGTCGGTGATCCGGCCGATGTCGACCAGCACCGTCGGCTGCGCAAGACGGAGCTTCATCAGCGGCACGAGGCTGTGGCCGCCGGCGAGGAACTTGGCCTCGTCGCCGTGCTGGCCGATGAGGCTGATCGCCTCGTCGGCGGAACCGGCACGGACGTAGTCGAATGCTGCGGGGATCACTGTGAGCCTCCTCGGGCCTCGTTGATGGCGTTCCAGACGTTCAGCGGGCTGGCGGGCATCGGGACGTCGTGCACGCCCAGCCCGGACAGTGCGTCGACGACGGCGTTGATGACCGCGGGCGTGGCGCCGATCGTGCCGGCCTCGCCAACCCCCTTGACGCCGAGCTGGTTGGTGGGCGACGGCGTCACCGTGTGCCCGGTGGTCACCTGCGGCACATCGCTGGCCGCCGGCACCAGGTACTCGGCGAGCGTCGACGTCTGCAGGTTGCCGTCGGCGTCGTAGTGGGCACCTTCGTACAGCGCCTGGGCGAGTCCCTGGATGACGCCGCCGTGCACCTGCCCGTCGACGATCAACGGGTTGACCTGGTTGCCGCAGTCGTCGACCGCCACGTACTGCAGCACGTCGACCTCACCGGTCTCGGTGTCGACCTCGACCACGCACATGTGGGTGCCGAACGGCCACGAGAAGTTGGGTGGGTCGTAGTGCGTGTGCGCCTCGAGGTTGGGCTCCATCCCGTCGGGCAGGTTGTGGTTGGTGAACGCCTCGAACGCGATCGCCGCGAGCGGCAGCTCCTTGTCGGGGGAACCGGCGACGCGGAACACGCCACCCGAGAACTCGATGTCGTCGGCCGACGCCTCGAGCTGGTGCGCGGCGATCTGCTTCGCCTTGTCGATCACGCCGTCGCATGCCTGGGCGAGCGCCACGCCGCCGACCGACAGCGACCGCGACCCGTACGTGTCCATGCCGTACGGCGCGATCGCGGTGTCGGAGTGCAACACGTCGACGTCGGCCGGGTCGACGCCGAGCTTCTCGGCGACGATCATCGACCACGACGTCTCGTGGCCCTGGCCGTGCGGCGACGAGCCGGTCACGACCTGCACCTTGCTGGTCGGCAGCACGCGGACCGTGGCGGCCTCCCAGCCGCCGGCGCCGTAGTTCAGCGACGCCAGCACCCGTGAAGGTGCGAGCCCGCACATCTCGAAGTAGGTCGAGATGCCGATGCCGAGCCGCTTGGTGGCTCCCTCGACGTTCTGCTCGGCCTGCCGGGCGCGGATCCCGTCGTAGTCGGCCATCTCGGCCGCCAGCGTCGCCGCTGCGTCGTGATCCCCCGAGTCGTACACGAGGCCGGTGAAGGCCTCGTAGGGGAACTTGTCCTTCGGGATGAAGTTCCGCCGGCGCAGCTCGAGCGGGTCGATGCCCATCTGCGAGGCGAGGGCGTCCATCGACCGCTCGATCGCGTACGTCGCCTCGGGGCGGCCGGCGCCGCGGTAGGCGTCGGTCGGGGTCATGTTGGTGAACACCGACGTGCACGAGAAGTCGTAGGCGTGGGGGAGCTCGTACACACCGGCGTAGAGGAACGCGCCGAGCAGCGGCACGCCGGGCGCGACCAGTTGGAGGTAGCCGCCCATGTCGCCGATCAGGCGGACCCGCATCGCGGTCAGCTTGCCGTCGGCGTCGGCGGCAAGCTCGATGTCCTGGATCTGGCCACGGCCGTGGATCGTCGACATCGATCCTTCCGAGCGCTCCTCGGTCCACCGCACCGGCACGCCGTGCTTGCGGGCGAGCGCCGTGCACAGCAGCTCCTCGGCGTAGACGTTCAGCTTGGATCCGAAGCCCCCGCCGACCGAGGGTGCGACCACGCGGAGCTGGTGCTCGGGGATGCCGAGCGTGAGGGCCACCATGACCTTGAGCACGTGCGGGATCTGCGTCGCCGAGTAGAGCGTCATGTCGCCGCCGAACGGTTGCGGCATGGCCAGCACCGCCCGAGGCTCCATCGCCGTCGGGATCAGCCGCTGCTGGATGAACCGCTCTTTCGTGGTGTACGCCGCGGCGGCGAACGCCGCGTCGACCTGGCCCTCCTCGCCCTCGATCTTGAGGTCCCAGGTGTAGCTCTTGTTGGTGCCGAGCTCGTCGTGGATCACCACCCGGTCGGACAGGGCGTCCTCGAGGTCGATCACCGGATCGAGCGGTGTGTACGCGACGTCGATCAGTTCGATCGCGTCCTTGGCGGTGGTCTCGTCGTCGGCCAGCACGACCGCGACACCGTCGCCGGCGTAGGCGACCTTCGACACGGCCAGCGGGTAGTGGGTCGGGTTCTTCATGTCCTCGGTGACGGGCCAGGCGCACGGCATCGGGCCGGCCCAGTCGCCTTCGAGGTCGGCGCCCGAGTAGGCCGCCCGCACGCCGGGATGGGCGAGCGCGGCCGACAGGTCGACCGAGTCGATGGTGGCGTGTGCGTACGGGCTGCGCAGCACCGCCATGTGCAGCGCCCCGGGGACCGCCATGTCGGCGGTGTACTTGGCCTCGCCCGTGAGCAGGGCCGGGTCTTCCTTGCGCACCATCCGCGTCCCCAGCACGGTGCGCTCGCTGTCGGTCATCGTCATCGCAGGACCCCCATCCTGATGATCATTCGGTCGTCGCTGATCGATCGGCTCGTCGGCGGCCGCAGGTCACTTCGCCGCGGCCGCGAGGACCGACTGCACGATGTTGTGATAGCCCGTGCACCGGCACAGGTTGCCTTCGAGCCCGATCCGCACGTCCTGCTCGGTCGGGTTCGGGTTCTCGTCGAGCAGGCTGGTCGCCGCCATCACCATGCCCGGGGTGCAGTAGCCGCACTGCAGACCGTGGTTCTCCATGAACGCCTGCTGCATCGGGTGCAGCGTGCCGTCGTCGGCGGCCATGCCCTCGATCGTGGTCAGCTCCTGGCCGTCGGCCTGGACGGCCAGGAGTGTGCAACTCTTCACCGCCTCACCGTTGAGATGGATGCTGCAGGCACCGCACGACGAGGTGTCGCAGCCGATGTTGGTGCCGGTCAACCCGACGTGCTCGCGGATGTACTGCACGAGCAGTGTGCGCGGTTCGACGTCGCCGGTGTGCGTGACCCCGTTGACGGTGACGCTGATCTCCACTGTGACTCCCCTCGGTCATTGAGCGATGCGTGATCGTGGACCGTAGCCGGTCCCGGAACACGGTGTCGCATCTGGCCTTCCCCACGCGGACAGGCCCATGCTTTCGGCGAAGGCGGCGGTCTCGCACTAGCTTTCGCGGCTGGTATGGCGACCGACCAAGAGGGCCCTGACGTACTGCGGTCGCGCTCCGAACCGGAGGGCCCGGCCGAGCCGACACCGGAATCGCCGGATGCTGCGGCGCCGGTGCTCCCGACGTTGCCGCCCGCCTCACCGCCGGCTCCGATCCTCGTGCCGCTGGCGCCGGAACCGTCGATCCCACCGTCGGCCGCGTCGGCACCGCCCGGGGCCCGAGCGGTCCCCATCGGTGCCCCCGTGCCGCCGCACCACGACGTGCAACGGGGCGACCAAGACATCCTCGCGATCCACCGCGCGACCCAGCAGCAGATGCGAACGACGCGTCGTCGTCCTCGCCCGAAGCGATCGCTGCCGGTCAGGATCGTTCGGGCTCTGGCTGTGGTGGCACTGCTCACCGTCACCGTCGTTGCGGTCGCGTCGTTCGCCGTCGGTTTCCGTCGGGCCGCCCAGGAACGGGCGCTGCCGACCTACGACGCGACCCGCCCCGAGTACGGCAGGTTGGTCATCGCCTACGACGAGCTCGACGAGTCGGGCACACCAAGTGCCGGAACGATCACCGCCGACCGTGAGCTGGTCAACTACGACATCGACGCCGTGCACGATGGCGAGCCGCTCCGGGTCGTCAGCAACGCGGCAGGCGTTCACCTCCTCGACGACGGAGTTTGGTACGAGCTCGAAGAGACGTCGGCCTTGCTCGAGTCGGTCGGACGGCTCGCCTTCCTGCCGCTGTTCGAGGACTACATCCCCGATGAGGCCCGTCGATTCACGGATGTGGTCGAGAAGCAACAGGTCGAGTTGAACGGTCGCGAGGTGACTCGGCTCGATCTCGAGGTCGGTTTCCGGCAGTTCCGTTCGGCCGAGCCCGACGCCTACGAGGAGTGGTTCGCCCGCTTCGGTGGAGTCGCAGGTGAGAACCCGGACGAGGCGCAGGTGCTCGCCATGACGTTGTGGGTCGACGGCGACGGCATCGTGTGGAGGTTCGACAGCCGGGTGCCCGACAAGCCCGCCTACGGCACGTACGACCTGGTCTCGTTCGATGCGGCGCCGTTCATCGCGTCGCTTCCGGCGGATGCGGTCCTCGATGCGGTCCGGCCCGTCCCGAGCGTGCCGTCTCCGGCGACCGAGCGCCCGGCCCCGGCGCAGCCCGCACCCCAGGTGCGGCTCGTCGTGCCGTGCGAGACACAGCGGCACATCTTGGAAACCGAGGTCGCCGAGCACATCAGTCGCACCGGCGTGGTCCCGGGCTCAGAGGCTGATCTCGGTCGCGCCGACCAACCCAACTTCGACATCGTCGGCGGGCAGGTCGTACCTGTGCCTGGTGGCGAGTGCGACGAGTGAAGTACGACTGATCACGAAACGACTCACCGATCGGCACGATCCATCTCGGCTGTCGGTGACAACTGGTGTGTGTCGGGCGAACTGTGGTCAGATGTCGCCCCAGCGAGCGAGGGGAGCGCGGCATGACTGCATCGGGTCAACACCCGTTGAACATGATGACGTTCGAGGAGGGCGAACCCGACGTCAGCACGCCGAAGTGGGGCGGCAACCGCCAGGACACGACCCCCTGGTACGACACGTTCCCCTGGTGGACGGTGCTGATCGCCGTGATCATCGGCTGGATGGGGGCGCTCGTCGCATGGGACGCCGGGTACAACCGGGCGTTCGATCGCATCATCCCGGGTATCTGGCTGACCATCCGGGCGACGTTGTGGTCGTTCTTCATCGCCTGCGTGATCGGGCTGGTCGTCGCTCTCGCACGCACGTCACGCAACGTGGTCGCGCGGAACGTCGCGAGGACCTACGTCGAGTTCATCCGCGGCATCCCGATCCTGGTGTTGATCTTCACGTTCGCGCTGGTCGTCGTGCCCGAGATCAGCGATGCCCTGGGGCAGAGCAACCGCGTCTCGCCGGAGTGGCGGGCGATCATCGCGCTGTCGTTGATCTACGGCGGCTACATCGCCGAGATCTTCCGGGCCGGCATCCAGGCGGTGGACGCCGGGCAGGTCGAGGCGGGCCGATCGCTCGGCCTGACGCGGCGTCAGACGACCCGATCGATCGTGCTCCCGCAGGCGGTCCGGGCCGTGGTCCCGCCGCTCGGCAACGACTTCATCGCGATCCTCAAGGACACGTCGTTGCTCTCGGTGCTCGGCGTGCTCGATCTCACCCTGCGGGCGCGCCAGTACGCGTCGGGCAGCTTCAAGTTCCGCGACAGCTACCTCGCGCTCTCGTTCGTCTACCTCACGCTCACCGTGGTGTTGTCGATCCTGCTGCAGTTCGTCGAGCGACGACTCAACCCCGATCGGATGGAGGCGCGGGCATGAGCGCGTACGGAACCGCTCCGCCACCCCCGCCGCCGGCCCGTCCGATGATCGAGATCCGCAACCTGTACAAGACGTTCGGCAAGTACGTGCACGCCGTGCGCGGCGTCGACCTCGACGTCGAGGCCGGCGAGGTCGTCGTCATCGTCGGGCCGAGCGGCAGCGGCAAGTCGACGGTGCTGCGCTGCCTCAACATGCTCGAGATCCCGACCTACGGCACGATCGTCATCGACGGGGTCGAAGTCACGGCGCGCGGCGCCGACCTCGACCTGATGCGGGCCGAGGTCGGCATGGTCTTCCAGCAGTTCAACCTGTTCCCGCATCTCACGGTGCTCGAGAACGTGACGCTCGCCCAGCGCAAGGTGCGCCAGCGCAGCAAGGAGGAGGCGCACGCGGTCGGCATGCGCCAGCTCGAGCGGGTCGGCATTCCCGAGAAGGCGGACACGTACCCGAGGCAGTTGTCGGGCGGCCAGCAGCAGCGGGTGGCGATCGCGCGGGCGTTGGCCATGGACCCCAAGGTGATGCTGTTCGACGAGCCCACGAGCGCGCTCGATCCCGAGATGGTGAAGGAGGTGCTCGACGTCATGCTCGAGCTCGCCGCCGACGGCATGACGATGGCGGTCGTGTCGCACGAGATGGGCTTCGCGCGCGCTGCGGCCGACCGGGTCGTGTTCATCGACGAGGGGGTGTTCGTCGAGACGGGCACGCCGGACGAGCTGTTCGACAACCCTCGTGAAGAGCGCACGATCGCCTTCTTCGACAAGATCCTGTCGCACTGACGCCCGGTGGTTGTCAGCGAGGCCCACCCGCGCATGCCAGGATGGGCGCCCGTGAGGAGGGGTCGGGCGCGATGGTTGTACGCGCTGCTGGTGATGGTGGGCGTCGCGCTGCTGCCGAGCCCGGCAGCAGCCCAGGACGATGCCCCCTCGTTCTCCGGCCAGTTGCTGTTCGAGGGTGAACCGGTCGAGGGGGTCGACGTGGTCGTCGCCGACGTCGACGGCAGCTTCTCCGCCACGGCGACCAGCGACGCCGACGGCAACTGGCGGGTCGAGGTGCCGTCCAAGCGGGCCACCTACGACGTGACGCTCGTCGTCGAGACCCTGCCCGAGGGCGTCGAGCTGGCTGCGGACTCGGCCGCGTCGCTCCAGATCGCCGTCACCCGCCCCGGGCAGGAGCGGCGCGCGACCTTCACGCTCGGCGAGCGCGTCAGCACCGGCACGCCGCTCGTCGAGCAGATCGCACAGGCCACGATCAACGGCATCAAGCTCGGCCTGATCCTGGCGATGTGCTCGGTCGGGCTCTCCCTGATCTTCGGCACGACCGGGCTGATCAACTTCGCCCACGGCGAGCTCGTCAGCTTCGGAGCGGTCGTGGCGTTCTACCTCAACACCGAGTCGCTCGAGCTGACGCTGATCCTCGCCGGCATCATCGGCGTCGTCGCAGCGGGGGCGCTCGGCGCCGGCATGGAGCTGGGGCTCATGCAACCGCTGCGACGCATGAAGCTCGGCGCGTTCCAGTTCGTCGTCGTCACGATCGGCCTCTCGCTCGTCGGTCGCCAGCTGATGCAGATGTGGGTCGGCGGCGAGCCGGAGTCGTACCGCGAGTACCAGGTGCAGGACCCCTGGGATCTCGGGCTGTTCCAGCTCACGCCCCGCGATCTCACGATCATGGTGATCTGCTTCGTCGGCCTGGTCGCCGCCGGCGCCGCACTCCAGTTGACCAAGACCGGCAAGGCCACCCGCGCGGTCGCCGACAACCCTGACCTCGCCTCGGCGTCGGGCATCCCGGTCGACGGCATCATCCTGCGGGTCTGGGTCGCGGGTGCTGCGTTGGCCGGCCTCGGTGGGGTCATGTTCGGGCTCAGCGAGGTCGTCCAGTTCGATGCCGGCTTCCGCCTGCTGCTGCTGATCTTCGCTGCGGTCGTGCTCGGCGGCCTGGGCACCGCGTACGGCGCGATGGTCGGCGGGCTCCTGATCGGCCTCGTCACCGAGGTCAGCACCGTCTGGGTGCAGAACGAGCTCAAGTTCGTGTGGGCGCTGCTGGCCCTCGTCGTGGCGTTGCTGATCCGGCCGCAGGGCCTGCTCGGGATCAAGGAGCGGGTGGGGTAGTGGACCTCCTGGACATCTTCGGTGACGCGTCGCGGGCGTCGATCGGCACGAATGCCGCGATCTACGCCCTGCTGGCGATCGGCCTCAACGTCCACTTCGGCTACGCCGGGCTCACCAACGTGGGCCAGGTCGGTTTCATGATGCTCGGTGCCTACGGCGCCGCCATCGCGGTGGGTACCTGGGGTTGGTCACTGTGGGCCGGGCTGCTCGTGTCGGTCCTGGCCTGCGTCGCGTTCGCGCTGGCGCTCGGCCTACCGACGTTGCGATTGCGCACCGACTACTTCGCGATCACCACCATCGCCGCGGCCGAGATCCTCCGGTTCCTCGTGCGCGCCCGCGCGTCCACCGATCTGACCGGCGGGCCGTTCGGCATCCAGGGCGTGACCGGCAGCTTCCGCGACCTGAACCCGTATCCCGCCGACTGGGACATCCGGTGGGGGAACTTCGGGTTCACGAACGAGCAGCTGTGGGTGATGACGGTCGCCTGGCTGTTGGTGGCGGCGTGCACGGGGCTCGTCCAGTTCCTGATGCGCAGCCCCTGGGGCCGCGTCGTGCGCGGCATCCGCGAGGACGAGGACGCGGTGCGCAGCCTCGGCAAGAACGTGGTGTCGTACAAGATGCAGGCGCTGATCCTCGGTGGCGTGATCGGCGGCTTCGCCGGGATCATCGACCTCTTCGACCAGGGCAGCGTCGACCCGGTCGGCTACCGGCCGCAGGTCACGTTCTTCGCCTATACGGCGTTGATCATGGGCGGTGCTGCCACCCGCTTCGGCCCGATCATCGGCGCGATGCTCTTCTGGTTCCTGCGGCAGGGCGTCGAGAGCATGTTCCGTGACCTCGCGCTCCGCGAGTGGCCACCGGGATGGCTGTCGGGGTTCCTCGACGGCCGTGAGGGGCTCCTCGCGACGACGTTGATGGGCGTCGCGCTCGTGTCGCTGATGATCTTCCGGCCACAGGGGTTGTTCGGGAATCGGGAGGAGATGGTGCTCGATGCCCGGTGACGGCGCGACCCCGGTCGCCCTCGACCCCGCCGTCTTCGACGACGTCGCCCGCGAGCCGGGCAGTCCCAAGCCCGACGCCGTGCTCGCCGCCGGCGGGGTCGAACGCCGCTTCGGTGGGCTGACGGCGGTCGAGGTCGACCGCCTCGAGATCCAGCGGGGTGCGATCACGGCCCTGATCGGGCCGAACGGCGCCGGCAAGACCACGCTGTTCAACGTGCTCACCGGCTTCGATGCCGCCGACGCGGGCGAGTGGCAACTGAACGGCGAGCGCATCGACCGGATGCCGGCCTACCGCGTGGCGCAGCGCGGGATGGTGCGCACGTTCCAGCTCACGAAGTCGCTCACGAAGCTGAGCGTGATCGACAACATGAAGCTCGGCGCCACCGGGCAGTCGGGCGAACGGCTCCTGCAGGGGCTGTGGCGGCCGTCCTGGATCCGTCAGGAGCGCGAGATCGAGGCGCGGGCCGAGGCGCTGCTCGAACGGTTCGGCCTCGCCCACATGCGCAACGAGTTCGCCGGCACGATGTCCGGCGGCCAGCGCAAGCTGCTCGAGATGGCGCGGGCGCTGATGTCCGAGCCCGAGCTCCTGATGCTCGACGAGCCGATGGCCGGCGTGAACCCCGCGCTGACGCAGTCCTTGCTCGCCCACATCACCGCACTGCGCGACGAGGGGATGACGGTCGTCTTCGTCGAGCACGACATGGACGTCGTCATGGAGATCAGCGACTGGGTCGTCGTGCTCGCCGAGGGGCAGGTGATCGCCGAGGGTCCGCCGTCGCACGTCGTCAGCTCACCCGAGGTCATCGACGCCTACCTCGGTCAGCCACTCGACGGGGTCGACCCATGAGACCGGTACTCGCGGCGGACACCCTGGTGGCGGGCTACCTGCCGGGCGTCAACATCCTGAACGACTGCTCGCTCGAGCTCTACCACGGCGAGATCGTCGGCATCATCGGGCCGAACGGCGCGGGCAAGTCGACGTTGCTCAAGGCGCTGCTGGGGCTCGTCGAGATCCGGTCGGGCGCGGTGCACCTCGGCACGGTCGAGATCACCGGGATGAAGCCGCACCAGCTCGTCGCCCGCGGCATCGGCTACGTCCCGCAGAACCAGAACGTCTTCCCCCGGCTCACGATCCGCGAGAACCTCGAGATGGGCGCGTTCCAGCGGCCCGAGCTGTTCGACCAGCAGTACGAGCGGGTCTCGAGCCTGTTCCCGCGCCTCGCCGAGCGCGCCGGCCAGCGTGCGGGCAGCCTGTCGGGCGGTGAGCGCCAGATGGTCGCGATGGGACGGGCGCTGATGGCCGATCCGTCGATCCTGATGTTGGACGAACCGTCGGCAGGACTGTCGCCGGCGCTGCAGAGCGACGTCTTCCGGAACGTGCAGGAGGTCAACGACGCCGGCGTGACGGTGCTGATGGTCGAGCAGAACGCTCGCCGCTGCCTCCAGATCGCCCACCGCGGCTACGTCCTCGACCAGGGCGCCAATGCCTACACGGGCACCGGCGACGAGCTGATGAACGACCCGAAGGTCATCGAGCTGTACCTCGG
>NZ_JASJCS010000017.1 GCF_030065885.1 Ilumatobacter sp.
TCGAGACGGCGTACCGCTGGCACCAGGCCCAACACGCCCGGATGCCGCAGCCGAGCTGAGCGCCGGCCGTGGGAGCACCCGACGTCGACGACACCGACGGCCCCGCACCCGTACCGCGCATCGGCATCCTGCACCCCGCCCGGCCGCACCCGATCGTCGCTGCCGCCGAGGCGCGCGTCCTCGAACACGAGTTGTCGCGCCGGCTCGGCGAGGTCACGCTCGACCTGCGCGTCGATGGCGAGCACATCGGCGTCTGGCAGCCGATGTCCACGGCGTCTTGGCCGACCGATGTCGACGCGGTCCTCGACACCGACCTGTGGGCGCCTGATCTCCCGCCGCTGGCGTCGCTGTTCGCGAGAACCGTCGAGGCCGGTGCGGCCGAGGTCCGGCGGCGCATGCTCGAACATCTCGGCGTGCTCCCGTGCCCGACGTTCGACCAGTCCGCGCTCGACGCTCTCCCGGACACGATCCGCGTCACGGACGTGTGGCTCATCGTCTCGGGCGCCGACGACGTCGGCGTCGACGACGCCGGCATCGCTGCGTTCGGCTCGGACCCCGGCGATCAGGCACGACTCGATGCTGCGCTCGATGCGGTCGCCGACGGGCTCTCCGTGCACGACGAGGTCGATCGCAGCACCCGCTGGAGTCTCCAGCGCTCGGTCGCCGCAACCGCCGTCTGGCGACGCAGGGCCGCCGAGCTCGAGTCCGAGCTGGCGCAGTCGACACGGGCGGCCACCGAACGCCTCGACGAGCTCAAGGCCGAGATCGGCGTGCTGCGCGAACGGCTCGAACGCAACGCGCTCGATGACCCGGCAGCACCGTCGTGACACACGACACGGTGGTCACCGCTTCACCCGCGCCGTCGGTCGTCGCGCCCGTGTGCGACACCCCCGATGTCTCCTTCGTCACGGTGACGTTCGGCACCGGCGCGATCGCGGTCGACTCGATCGCATCGCTGGTCGACTCCCTCGCGGCCGGCCGGCACTCGTACGAGGTGATCGTCGTCGACAACCCCCACCCGCTGCACGCCACGTTCACCGACCTCGCGCTGTTCACTGCGGGCGTGCGCGTCGTCCGCCCCGACCGCAACCTCGGCTTCGGCGGTGGCTGCGAGCTGGGTGCGATGTACGCGCGCGGCGGGCTGCTCGGCTTCGTGAACCCCGACATGTCGTTCCCGTCGGGCTGGCTCGATCCGCTGATCACCGCGCTCGGGGACGACTGGGCGCCGTCGATCGTCGCACCGGTGCTCCGCGACGGCGACGGCTCGATCCAAGAGGTCGGTCAGATGCTCGACGCGAACGGCCACACGAGCCCGATCACCACCCTGCCGGCAGGTGACCAGCTGATGCTCGTCGACTACGCCTCGGCCGCCTGCTGGCTGATGACCCGCGACGAACACGAGCGGCTCGGCGGCTTCGACCCGGCGTATCACCCCGCGTACTTCGAGGACGTCGACCTGGCGCTCCGTGCCCGCCGGGCGAACGGGTCGTGCGCCGTGCACGCGGGCGTCTCGGTCGTGCACCACCGCGGCCACGGCACGCCCGACGCGCCTGCGCCCGCGAGCGAGCAGCACCGCATCCTGCTGGACAAGTGGCCCGAGATCGCGTGGACCCAGCCGGCCGCCTCAGCCTGAGGCGCCGTCGCCGAACACGGCCGCGACGAGCCGTCGCGCCTGGGCGAGCGGCGTCTCACGGGCCGCGTAGGCGAGCGCGGCGGCACGCATCGCGAGCCGGCGCGGCTCGTCGTCGAGCAGCACCTCGACGGTGTCCGCGAGCTCGCCGGCCGACACGTCGACCGGCACCTTGACCGCCACCTCGTCCGGCAGCTCGGCCATCGCCCCGATGTCGGAGACGATCAGCGGTACGCCGCGCGCCAGCGCGTGTGCGACGACACCCGACGATTCGCCGTTGGTGGTCCGCCGGAGCTGCACCAGCACGCCGGCCCGCCGCAGCCAGGCGTCGAACTCGCCGTCGTCGACCTGACCCGTGACCTCGACGGCGTCGCCGTCGCCGACGAAGCGCTCTCCTCCCAGGCCGACCAGCGCGGGCCGCACCGATCGACGGGCAACCAGTTGTCGCATCGCCTCGGCGACCACGTCGGAGCACTTGCTCTCGTCGGCGATCCCGGCCGAGACGACGTAGTCGGGTCCGCCGTCTCGGATCGGCTCGGTGGACGCCACCGCGGCGCACGGGTGCGGCCCGATGTCGATCGCCTCGGCGCCGGCGTCCGACCGCACGAGATCGGCCGCGTGGGCCGATTGCACGAGCGTCGTGAGCGCGGCGTGCACGACCGGCGCGGCGAACAGCGTGTCGTCGTCGACGTCGTGGTCGTACCAGCGCTGTGCGAACCGGTCGACGCGGAGACGGTCGAACACACCGCGGAGTCGCACGTCGTGCAGGAACGCGTGGCCGGGCACGACCTCCAGCATCGGGAGGAAGCTGCGATGGAACCGGTTGTTGCCGAAGCAGTACACGACCGAGTCGAGCTCGCCGGCGGCCCAGCGCCCCGGCAGCGTGGCCAGGTCGTGCACCTGATACGGCACGTCGAGCTGCGACCAGGACGCTGTGCGCTCGACGAAGACCGCGACCTCCACGCTGTCGACGTCGTGGTGGAGCGCGGTGACGAGCCGTTCGCTGTGGTCGGCGATACCGCTCGGCGTCGGCGGCATCAGCGTCACGATCCCCAGCCGTTTCCGCTGCGGCGACGGCACGGCCGGCTCGGGCCGGACCGAGTCGTAGACGGTCACCAGCCGATCGGCCGCTCGCGCCCACGTGAAGCCGGCGTCGGGGACGCGATCGAGCGCGGCAGCGACCGATGGGTCGTCCAGTGCTGCGAGCAGCGTCGCCGCCGTGTCATCGGTGTCCCACGGGTTGAAGAGCGCCCGCTCGTCCGGCAGCACCTCGGGCAGCGACGACACGCCACTGCAGATCACGCGTGCCCCGCACGACCGCGCTTCGAGCACGGGGAGGCCGAAGCCCTCGTAGTAGGACGGGAAGAACACCAGCTCGGCGGTCTGGTTGAGGAGCACGAGCACGTCGTCGGGCACGAAGCCGGTGACGAGCACGCGGTCGGTGACGCCGTGCTCGTGGCACAACCGATCCAGCTCGTTCCGCTGGTGCTGGTCGACCTTGCACGCCAGGACCAGTTGATGCCGGGATCGGGCGGCGTAGGGGAGACGGGCGAAGGCGGCGATCGCCCCGGCGTAGTTCTTGCGCCAGTCCATGCCGGTCGGAACGAGCACGAAGCGCGCCTGGATGCCGGGGATCGCCTCCCGCAACGCACGGATCCGCTCGGCCAGCGGCGTGGTCGGCGGCCGGAACCGGTCGCTGACGCCTGCGCCGAGCACGGTGAGCCGCTCCTGCGACACGCCGAGCAGACCGGCCACGTCGTCGGCCGCCGATTGCGAGTCGGTGACGATGGCATCGGCCGCCGCCAGCATGCCGAGACGGGTCCGGTACCGGGCGCTGGTGAAGACGTCGGCGAGATAGCGGTCGGGGAACCGGTAGGGGATCAGGTCGTAGCAGGTGACCACCAGCCGCCGGGCGCGGACCGGAACACCGACCTCGCCGATCGGCAGGAGCTCGAAGGGCGAGTTCACGTGGAGCACGTCGACGGTCCTGCCGCGCACCGCCGAGAAGGACTGCAGCCGTTCACCGAGGTCGAGCTCGCCGATGCGGTCGACCCAGGGAAGCCGATCGTTCCACAAGAACGCGTCGACGACGCCCGGATGCCGCTCGGCCAGCGTGCGGGCGAGGTCGAACACGTACCGGGCGATGCCGCGCTCACCGTGGGCGGCGCTCTGGATCGCCTGGAGATCGAACGCGATCACGGTTCGGAGACCGCGGACGCCGCGATGACCGCTGCGAGCTGCCTGACGAGCCGCTCGAGCTCGTCGAGCCGATCGCCCATCGTCTGCACCTCGTCGCTCAGGCGAGTGAGGACGCGGCTCTGGTACAGCGACAGCTCGGCGAGCGTGTTCTCGAGATCGGCGACGCGCTGCCACGCGGCACTGTCGTCGATCTCGACCTCGGGCGAGTGCTCGCGGACCTCCTGCTTGACCATCTCGAAGTGGTCGTTGAGGTAGCCGCGTACCGGAGCCGTCGCCGCACGCGCCGCCCGCCGGAGTGGAGAACCAGGCATCGGGCTCACGCTAGCGATCGGGTGACCGGCAGCGTTGAATCACGGGCGACGCCGCCGTGGACCCGTGGCCAGGCGTCGACGAGCGCGGCGAGCCGCCGGCCGGTCTCGGCCCGCGTCGGCTGCGAGGCGATCCTCTCGTAGGCCGCCGCCGCCAGCCGACCTGGCAGGGACGGATCCTCGACGAACGATCGCATGATCCGGCTCGCGGCCTCGAGGTCGGGTTCGGCCCACCGGCCGCCGTCGTAGGCACCGTCGCCTCGCTCGACCGCGACGAGCTCGTGGTCGACGAGCGCCGCGCACGCGTCGTCGACGAGGTCGAGCACACCGCTGTACCGCGTGGCGATGATCGGCGTCCCGACCCACATGGCCTCGGCGATGTGGAGGCCCAGCCCCTCGCCGCGATGGAGGCTCACCACCGCGTCGCTCGACGCGACGAGAGCGGCCAGCTCGTCGTCTCGGAGGTGCTCGTCGCGGATGGTGATCCGCTCGTCGCCGGCTGCCGCTGCCGAGATCGCAGCTGCAGCTTCGGGTCGCTGGTCGGCGTTGATCGTCTTGACCACGAGCCGAACGGGCTCGTCGCCGCTGGCGAACGCGCGCCGGAATGCGGCGATCGCGCCGCTCGGGTTCTTGCGCTCGGCCACGCTGAGGTGGTCGAAGCTGACGAGGAACCGGAACGGTGCGTCTCGGACGCGCCCGATGCCGTGGGCGGCCGGCGCCTGGATCGGCAGCGGGACGTGGCGCACCGGCACGTCGGCGACCGAGCGGTACGCGTCATGGACGAACCGGGTGGGCGCCCAGATCTCGTCGACGAGCTCGATCGCGGCCAGGTGCCGGTCGGGGACGCGCTCCAGCTCCCAGAACCAGTACCCGATCACCCGATCGACCTCGGCGACGAGCGGCCGGTGCGACTCGAACAGACCGGGGGTTTGGTCGGCGGTGACGACGGCGATCGTGACGCGCCGAATCGGTGACGCACCCGGCTCGGGGTCACCCGGCTCGCCTGCCGGCGGGCTGGCCGATTCGACGTCCCACCTGCCGACCTGGACGCCCGCCTCCTCGAGGCATGCCGCGAGCTCTCGTGCGCGATCGCCGAGCCCGCTCATCGACGAGAAGTAGCCGACCACGTTCACGCCGGCCGCCCGCTGGGATGGCGCGGTCGCCAGCAGGAGCGGACCGAAGAGCGCGACGACGCTCAGCCCCGCCGCGACGAGGAGCACCTGCGGCGACGCGACCGAGTCCTCGATGGTCCAGCTCCGCCAACGAACCCAGCTGGCAGGTTCGGGGAACGTCGCCGCGAACCGGATCTGGTCGACGATCGCGACGAGCCACACCATGCCGCCGCCTGCGCCGACGAGGCGACCGATCCGACGGTGGACGGATCCCCTCAGCGGCACCGTCCCGGCCGTGAGCACGATGGCCACGCTGAAGAGGAACGCGCCGGCAGTGGTGTTCGCGGCACCGACGAATCGCTCGATCGCGGCGAACAGCACGAACGAGCCGACCAGAGCGATGAGGACGAGACCCGCCGCCAGCCGTCGACCGACGAACCAGGCCGTGGCGGCGACGGCGCCGACCGCGACCCACCAGAGCGCGAGCGCGCTGACCGACAGCGACGCACCGATCTCGCCGACGACGCCGGTCGCGCCACGCAGGTTGACGTCCGCCCGGTCGAGGATCGCCGACCACCCCGGGGTCGTGTCACGCGACGTCGCTGCGGCGAGCGCTCCGGCGACCCCGGCTGCGAGCGCGGCGCCCGCCACGAGGATCGCTGCCCGTGTGGCACCGTGCAGCAAGAGCAGCGTCAGCAGCGACGCAGCCAGCATCGCCAGCGCGCCGTGCCGCTCGCCCGCGGCGACCGACGAGAGGACGGCGGGCGACACGGCGAGGAGCAGTGCGCCGACCGCCAGCCACTGCCGGCGCCACAACGCCACCGTCACTGCGATCACGAGCAGCGCGGCGGGCACGAACGTGAAGGCCAGCCGCGCGGAGACACCGGGCGAGTCGAATCGGATCGTGGCCTGCACCCAGATCGCGAGCGCGACCCCGATCGCCACGATCCATGTCGTCCGGCCGCGCACGAGCGCGCCGACCCACGAGCGGTCGGTCATGCCCGGTGGCGCCCGAGGAGCCGACGCACGATGTTCGGCCGACCCTCGAACGCCGCCGCTCCGGACCGGAGCGGCCGCTCCAACCAGTCGTCGCGGCCCGGCGCCAGGTTCGGGTTGTAGTACGGGTCGTGGTGGATCTCGTCGTGCCAGCGCTGGTTGACGAACTGGTACTCCTCGGGCTGCAGCACGCTGTGCCGCGTGCGGCTCTCGAAGTGGTACCAGACGGCCCACGGCGTCCAGACGATGCGGTGCCCGGCGGCGCGCAGCTTCAGGCTGAAGTCGACGTCGTTGTAGTTGAGCGGCAGCTCGAGACTGAAGCCCCCGACCTCGTCGAACGCCGAGCGTCGGACGAGCGCAGCCGCTGCGGTGACCCCGCTGCACTCCCGCTCGACCGCGAGCGGCCGCAGCGGCCAGGGGCCGGGCGAATCGCCTCCCCACCCGAAGCAGGCGTGGCCGATGTCGCGGTGGTAGACGTGGCCGCCGTGCTGCAGCGTGCCGTCGGCGAACAGCAGCTTGGCCCCGACCATCGCGACATCGGGCACGTCGAGGTGGGCGACCATCGTCTCGAGGCTGGTCGGTTCGATCAGCTCGGTGTCGTCGTTGAGGAGCAGGAGCGCCTCGCCGGTGGCGTGCAGCACGCCCAGGTTGATCTTCTCCGAGAAGTTGAACGGCCCGTCGAACGGCACCAGGACGAGGCGCTCGCCGGCGATTCGCCGCAGGGCGTGCAGAACTGCGTCGGGGGTGTCGGCGTCGAACACCACGACGATCTCGAGCTGGTCGTACGTCGAGTGTGCCAACAGGCTGGCGACGGCATCGACGACGAAGCTGCGACTCGCCCCCCACACCCGTCCGACCGTCCCGCGGGTCGGCACGACCACGCTGACGAGCGGACGTGATCGTGGCCGGCGGCGGAGCCGGTAGCAGCCGTCGTGCTCGGTCAGCTCGGCGTCGGCGTCGATGCCGACCCGCGCGCAATGGTCGCTCACCGCCCGGACGCCCGCCTCGAACGCCCACCGCTTGTTGTCGCCGCTCGTCGTGACGCTGCGGGGCGACTGCCGCCAGTGGTAGAGCACCTCGGGCACGTGGGTGACCGAGACACCCGCCCGTTCGGTGACCCGCAGCAGCAGGTCGTGGTCCTGGGCACCGTCGAACCCGCTGCGGAACCCGCCGGCCTCGTCGGCGAGCGAGCGGCGCATGGCGACGCAGTGGGCGATGTAGTTCTGGTTGCGGAGTCGTTCCGGAGAGAAGTCCGGCTTGTACGACGGCGTCGCGTACTTGCCGTCGGGGCGGATCAGATCGTGATCGGAGTAGGCGACGTCGGCCCCGGCCTCGATCGCCTCGGTCATGATGCGCACCGCGTCGGGCTCCAACACGTCGTCGTGGTCGAGCAGGAGCACGACGTCGCCGGTCGCGGCCGAGAGCGCGTCGCTGCTCGCCGCTGCGATGCCGCCGTTGGACGGACGCCTGATGACGCGAACCCGCTCGTCGGCGGCGGCAGCCTCGTCCAGGACGGTGGCGACCCACGGCGCCGTCGATGCGTCGTCGACGACGACGTGTTCCCAGTCGGCCAGGTCCTGCTGCCGCACCGAGCGAAGACACGCGACGAGATGCTCGCGGTCGGTCTCGAAGACGGTGGTCAGCACCGAGCAGCGGGGCGACACGGCAACCTCAGAGAACTCGGGATCGGATCGCCCGACTCAGCCGCGAGCGCGCCGACGACGCGACGCCGAGCACTGCTCGTTGGAAGTGAGCCTGGTCCTGCCGTGCACGCGCGAGATCGACCTCGAGCTCGCGCACTCGGCCCCGCAACATGCCGGCGTTGGCCTCGGCGCCCTTGGCGGCATCGCGGCACGCGAGGACGTCTTCCTGGAGCTGGGTGTACGACAGCTCGGCGGGCCCGACGAGCGACCGGAGCCGGTCGACCTCGGCCTGCAGGGCTGCCAGCTCGTCATCTCGGGATGACTCGGTCATCGGGCGAAGTGTAATCCCGACGGGGCCGGCGGCCCGGGGGTGGCCATGTCCGGACGCCGGCCGACCGGTACTGTCGCCACCGTGACCGCCACGTCGACGCAGGCACGTCCCACTGCGGTCGTCCACCAACGCTCGGCCGTGATCACCGCCGGCGTGCTCGGTCTCGTGCTCTGCTGGGCGTTGCTGATGCCGCCGGGGTCCGGTCCGGACGAACCGGGTCACCTCGTGCGATCGGGCGCCGTCGTCCGTGGCGAGTTCGGCGACTCCGGCACGTTCGAGCTGCCCGACCGCTACCGGGTGCCCGAACCGGGCTGCTACGCGTTCGACCCGACGACGCCGGTGTCCTGCGCCGCCGACGTGCCGGCGGCCGGCGAGACGGTGGCGTTGCCGTCACGGTCGGGTGAGTACCCGCCGTGGGGGCATCTGACGTTCGGGCTGCCGAGCGGGCTGCCCGGCTTGCGGCCGATCTGGTGGGCGCGGCTCGGCGGCGCGATCGTGTCGGCGCTGCTGGTCGGCTGGGCGCTCCGCGAGGCCTGCGGCACTCGTCGCTCGCTCGCCGCCGCGACGCTCGTCGGGATCACCCCGATGGCGTGGTCGACGTTCGGCACCGTCAACCCGTCGTCGATCGCGATCGCGGGGTCGGTGGCGCTGTGGGTCGGTCTCGTGGTCGGCGACGGCAACCGGCACCGGGTCGGTTGGTTGACGGCGGTCGGCTGGGCCGCGCTCGCGCTCCCCCGCCGCGACGGGCTGATCTGGACGTGCATCGCGCTCGCGGTCGCCCTGGCCGCGACCGACCGGTCGGTGGCGACGTGGTGGCGATCCCTGCATCGCGGCGCGCAGGTGACGGTGGCCACGAGCACGCTGATGGCGATCGTCTGGGCGGTCACGAGCGAATCGCGAGCGAGCCGGTTGGCGGCGCTCGCGCCGCTCCTCGTCGTGGCAGGCGAGGGAGTGCGATGGCTGATGGCGGCACCGATCGAACGTTCCCGCCGGTTCGGCGTGGGTGCAGCCGGAGCGGTCGTCGCCGCGGTGGGCACCATCGTGCTGCTGCGCAACCGCCCCGGCGGTTGGGACACCGATCTCGCTGTCGCGATCGTCGAGCAGACCGGCAACAACCTGATCGAGGCGATCGGCGTGCTCGGTTGGCTCGACACCAGGGTCCCGTTCCTCGCGGTCGTGATCTGGCTGATGCTGATCGGTGGCCTGTTCGCTGCGTCGGCGATCGCGGGGCGACGAACGATCGCCACGGCGTCGATCCTGGTCGCCGTGATCGTCCTGACGAGCTGGGTGTTCGAGCTCTACCAGGGCAACACCTCCGGCCTCTACTGGCAGGGCCGCTACTCGATCCCGCTGCTCACGGGGGTTCCGATCCTGTTGGCGTCGCGCCCGACCGACCTCCCGGCGGTCGAGCAGCGCATCGCCGGCGCGGCGACGTTCGGGTCGCTGATCGTGCTGAACATCGCCGCGTGGGCTGCCGCGAGGCGGTTCGGCGCGGGCACGACGGGGACGTTCCTGCCGTGGCGGTGGGACACCATCCATCAGCCCGTCCACCCCTTGGCCCTGCTCGCCGTGCACGCTGCGCTCTCCCTCGGGCTGGCGGTCGTGGTGGTGGGCGGCCCGACGGTTTCCACTCGCCGCGCGCCGGCCAGCCGATAACGTCTGGTCGATGTCGGCAACACGGGCGGCGCCAGAGCCCATCGTTCGGGTGTCGCACCTGTCCAAGCGATTCCGCCTCTTCCACGAGCGGCACCATTCGCTCAAGCAGTCGCTGCTGAACATGCGCCGCAGCACGCACGAGGACTTCTGGGCGCTGCGCAACATCAGCTTCGACGTCTTCGAGGGCGAGACGTTCGGGATCGTCGGCCACAACGGCAGTGGCAAGTCGACGCTGCTCAAGTGCCTCACGCAGATCCTGCAGCCCGACGAGGGCACCGTGTCGGTCAACGGATCGATCTCGGCGCTGCTCGAGCTCGGCGCCGGCTTCCATCCCGAGCTCAGCGGCCGCGAGAACGTCTACCTGAGCGCTGCCATCCTCGGCGTGCCCAGGCGGCAGGTCGAGGAGAAGTTCGACGAGATCGTCGAGTTCTCCGGCCTCGAGCACTTCATCGACACCCCGGTCAAGAGCTACTCGTCGGGGATGTTCGTCCGGCTCGGGTTCGCCGTCGCGGTCAACGTCGATCCCGACGTGCTGATCATCGACGAGGTCCTCGCGGTCGGCGATGCCGACTTCCAGGCCAAGTGCGGTGACCGCATCGCCGAGTTCCGCGACCAGGGCAAGACGATCGTGCTCGTGACGCACAGCATGTCCGACGTCGTCCGGCTGTGTCAGCGAGCGGCGTGGATCGACCACGGCAACCTCCGGATGCTCGGCACGCCGGTCGACATCACCGAGTCGTACCTCGAGACCACCCACGAGGGACGGTCGGTCCAGTATCAGGACGGCACGCGGCGGGGTTCGGGGGAGGTGCTCGTCGCCAGCCTCGAGATCCTCGACGCTGGTCTCCAGCCGGTGTCGTTCGCTCGCTCGGGTGAACCACACGCGATCCGGATCGGACTCGAATCACGCGAGCGCGTCGTCGACCCCGAGGTGACGCTGTCGTTCTACGACCAGAACGCCACCCTGGTCACCGAGGTCAGCACGCGTGGCCGCAACGCCATCATCGACCACGTCCACGGCTCGCGGACGGTGACGCTCGAGATCGACGTGCTGCCGCTCGTCGAAGGCACCTACGAGGTGAGCTGCGCCGTCCGGGACCAGTCCGGCCAACGCGAGTTCGACGTGCGCAACCGGTTCGTGCGCTTCGACGTGCTCAAGGGGGCCACGTCCGACCAGGGCCTGGTCACGCTCGGTGGCTCGTGGGACGTGGGGTGAGAACCGGCGGGCTTCGCGCGCCCTCGTGCTGACAGCCCTGGCCGGCGAGCAGCTCGCCCCGAACGGGGGCGCACGGGCGCTCGGTCAGAGCTCTTCGGCGAAGCGGCCTTCGAGCCGGTCGAAGAGCCACCAGCCGGCGAGGAGCGCGATCACCGAGTACGCCGTCAGCAGGCCGTAGTCGATCAGGCGCGGCATCCGGAGGTCGTACATCAGGTTGCGGAAGACCCGGACCACCACGGCCATGGGCAGGTCGTTGTAGATCCGCACGATCGTCGAATGCCCGGCGAGCTGCTCCTCGACGAGCCGCGGCGGGTAGACGATCGGCGTCGAGAAGAACCACGCCTGCACGGCGATGCTCCAGAGGTACGTCATGTCGCGGAAGAAGACGTTCGCCGCCGCGAGCGCGAGCCCGAATCCCGTCCCGAACATCGCGAGCAGACCGCTCGTCAGCACGACCAACGGCAGCCACGGCAGCACCATGTTCCCCTCGACGACGATCAGTGCGGCGCTCAGCACCGTGAGCTCGACACCCAACGTGAACAGCCCGGCGAGGATGGTCGAGACGACGAGGTGCTCGCGTGGGAACCAGACCTTGCCGACGAGCGACGCGTTGCTCACGATGCTGGTCATGGCCGTGCTGACCGACACGTTGAAGAAGGTCCAGGGGACCAGGCCGCAGAGCAGCCAGAAGGCGTACGAGTCGAGGCCGCTCGGGTCACCCTTGCCGGGGCTCGCGTCGAGGATGATCGAGAACGCGAACGTGTAGATCAGCATGAACGCGATCGGGTTCAGCAACGACCAGCCCCAGCCGAGGAGGCTGCGCTTGTACCGGCCGCGCAGCTCGCGCAGGGTGAGGTTCCAGAGCAGTTCGCGGCGCGCCACGAGGGCGCCGGCCGATGACATGGACGCGCAGCGTAGTAGCGCCCGGCGCGGATCGGACCGAATGTCAGATCACTGCCGAACCGGGGCCGAGAGGCGCTCGCTCGACGACCCGCTCGCTATGCAGACGGCCACGGAAGGGTCGGGTACAGGCCCCTGAGGTACCGCAGCATGTGGTCGGCCACCAGGTTGGTCGTCGCGATCATCGACTGCTCCTGCGTCCGGTATCGCCCGAGCATCTGGGGGACGTGGACGCCGTGCTCACCCTGTGCGGCCAGCCGGAGCCAGAGCTCCCAGTCCTCCCAACCGAAGACCTCGTCGTCGACGCGGTAGCCGCCGTGGCGGGCCCAGGCCTCGCGCCGGATCATCGCCTGTGCATCGATGTAGTTCCCCTCACACAGCCACGGCACGTGCCACGCCATCGCGCTCCTGATCCCCGTCGACGAGCCGAACTCCTCGAGCGCCGAGTAGGCGAAGGCGGCGTCGGGGTCGGCGTCGAGGGCATCGGCGAGTCGACGCAGCGCCGACGGGTAGACGAGGTTGTCGGCGTCCATCACCATCACGTCGGCGGCACGGGCGTGCTCGAAGCCGAGGTTGCGGGCCGCGGGGAGGCCGCGGTTGATGTCGCTGCCGAGCAGCAGGGCCGGCACGTCGGGATGGGCGTCGATCCAGGCCCGCACGACCGCCCGCCCGGTGTCGTTCGAGTGATCGTCGACGACGACGATCTCGACGTCGACGTCCTCGGACGCGGCGATCGAATCGAGCGTCTCGGTCACGAGCTCCGCGTAGTCGTACAGCGTCACGACCACCGTGACCTCCGGCGCGGCCGCATCGTACGAAGCCGAGGTCACCCGTTCGACGTGATCGTCGCGACCGTGACGCACGAGGCTGCGAGCCCGTTCCAGCCGGCGCTGCAGCGCGGTCTCGGCCATCAGCGCGCGGTAGATCCGGTGCCGGAGCTCGGGGTGGGGGGTGAACGCCGGCAGCACCGGGATCTGCTGCGCCCGCACCGTCTCGCTGTCGTACCGCGGGGCGATCAACGATCGTCGCGGCTGGTGTCGCGACTCGATCCGGTCGAGCACCGGCGCGAGCGTGGCCGTGAGCGGCCACTCGTGCAGCACGGCCTCGGCGGCGCGTTCGCCGATCGCCGAGGCCCGGTCCGGGTCGTCGAGCAGCGCCGCAACCTGCCCGACCAGCTCGTCGTCGGCCTCGACGAAGTGCACACCGGCGGTCAGCGGCTCGTGACCGGTCGAGGGCTCGGTGACGACACAGCACCCGTTCGCCATGGCCTCGACCATGCGCGCCCACTCGAAGTAGCCAGGGTGTGCCTCGTCGCGGTGGATGTTGAGCAGGATCCTGCTGTCGGCCAACAGGTCGTACTTGTCGCGACCGAACACGAGCCCGCCGGCGCCGTCCTGGACGGGCTGCCGGAAGGAGAACATCCGCAGGTCGACCTCCCGATTCCACAGCTGCGGCGCGAGCGTCGCGAGCAGCCGGCCGCGGCGCGGCGTCCGGCCGCCGAGGAAGAGCAGCTCGCGGCTTCGATCGTCGTCCGCGAGGCGACGATCCATGCTCGGTACGCCACCGAGCCGGAGGTGGACCGCATCGTGACCGTGTCGCCGTAGGGCTCGCGCCCCGTGTGCGTTGATGTCCACCACCGACCCGCTCGCACGGCAGAGCAGGCGGGACACGTCGAACCAGGTGGTGCCCGGTTGCTCGGTGCACACCGGCGTGCTGATGCGGGCTGCGTCGTCGATCTCGCGGTTCGTGAAGTCGCCGAGCGGGTAGAACTCGTGCGGCGCGACCACCAGGTTCACGGCACGATCGTCGACCGGGAGGCGCCCGTCGGCGTGCAGCGACGCGTCACGGCCGAGCAGCGAGCCGGCCTCGACGAGCCACGCCGCGATGTCGCGCATGAACGCGTTCCCACGTGGGGAGACGTGGACGTGGAGCGGCGGCCCGGTCAGCGGCGACCTCGCACCATGTCCAGCGGAGTGCGGACGATCTTCGCGACGACCCGCCGCACCACGCGCGGCTTGTCGGGCGCGGTTGCGATGCTCTTCGCCATCGATCTCACCAGCGCGCGCCGGCTCACCGCCTCGGGCATCGCCGCCGCGATCGCGCGTAGCTCCGCCCGGCGGAGCTCGGACTCGCGCTGGAGCTCGTCGATCAGCGCCTCGGCGTCGGGCGACCTCGATCGGTCCATGCCGGCGAGGCTACGGCGTCGGGCCCGCAGGGAGGGGTACGCTCGGGTCGGTCACCATGAAGGAGCTGACGCAGCCCACCGAGGCCGACACCGAGCCGACGCCCGCCGCCGAGCCGTTCCCGGCGGTCATCGAACGTGCCGTCAACCGCGCCGGCCGCCCCCTCGGCTGGATGTGGGATCGAGGCTTCCGCTTCCTGTTCGTCCTCGATGCGGTCGCACTGTTCGGCGCCATGGTGGCGATCAACTTCGCCCGCTTCGGCTGGACCTGGCCGACGTACCCGAGGAGCCACTACTGGATCGGATTCTCGATCGCGACCGGCATCCACCTGCTGATCTTCTACTTCGCCGGGTTGTACGAGCGCGAGGTCCGTCTGGGCCACCGGCCGTGGCTCCCGAGAGTCGCCGTGGCGAGCGGCATCGCCGTCGCCTTCGACGGGCTCGCGGCGCTGCTCACCGACCGCTACCTCATGCCACGACTCAACCTCGCGGTCTTCTTCCTCGTCGGCGCACTCGCCGTCACCGGGAACCGGTCGGTGAGCCGGTACTTCGCCCGCCGGCGACGTGGTCCGTCACGCGTGCTGCTGGTCGGCCACGGCGAGACGGTCGAGACGGCGCGCCGCCACTTCGAAGCGACAGCGGACGCCGAGGTCGTCGGCACGGTCGAGCGACCGAACGAGCTGTTCGAGATCGTGAACGCCAGCCAGGCCACCGACGTCCTGCTGCTCGATCTCGCTGCGTTCTCGTCGGCGTTCCCCGAGCCGCTGACCGCACTCGACCGTGAGGGCGTCGGCGTCCACCAGCGGGTCAGCGCCCGCGAGACGCTGCTCGGCCTGCAGTCGGTGCGCGAGATCGCGGGGATGCCGTTCACCCGCATGCGCACGCACGCGATGGCGTCGCACCAGCTCAGGCTCAAGCGTCTGTTCGATCTCTTCGTGATCGTGGTCACGGCGCCGATCACGGTGCCGTCGGTCGCGCTGCTCGCGCTCTACGTGCGGATGCGCGCCGGTTCCGGCGTGCTGTACCGGCAGACGCGCGTCGGCCTGTACGGCAAGCGCTTCACCGTCGTCAAGTTCCGCACGATGGTGCCCGATGCCGAGTCGCTCGGTCCGCAACTGTCGTCCGAGCGCGACGACCGGGTCGTGCGCGGCCTCGCCTGGATGCGCTCGACCCGCGCCGACGAGTTGCCGCAGTTCTGGAACGTGCTCAAGGGCGAGATGTCGCTCGTCGGCCCACGCCCCGAACGACCCGAGATGATCAGCAAGATCGAGCGCGACGTCGCCGGCTACGCCCGCCGCCACGAGCTGCCGCCGGGCGTGACGGGGCTCGCCCAGATCCACGGCCGATACGACACCGACGCGGACTACAAGCTCGGCTACGACCTCCAGTACCTCGTCAACTGGTCGCTCGTCCTCGACATCCAGATCCTGCTGCGCACGGTCTGGGTCGTGCTCAGCCGCCGTGTCTGAGCTGCGGGCGGCGTGCCACGGGCGCGACGTCGAGCGTGACGGCTGGCCGACCGTGTCGGTCGTGATGCCGATCCGCAACGAGGCCGACCATCTCGGGCGAGCCGTCGAGTCGGTGCTCTCGCAGGGATACCCGCTCGATTTCGACGTCTGCCTCGCCGTTGCGCCATCGGACGACGGCACCGAGACGATCGCGGCGTCGATCGCAGAGCGCGAGCCGCGCGTGTCGGTCGTGGCGAACCCGACCGGCGTCACGCCCGCCGGACTGAACGCGGCCATCGGGGCGACGACCGGCGACGTGGTGGTGCGGGTCGACGGCCATGCCGCGCTGTCCGACGGGTACATCCGCCGCGCGGTCGACACGATGCGTCGCACGGGCGCCGTGAACGTCGGCGGGATGCAGGTCCCGGCGCCCGAGACGCCGTTCGAGCAGGCGGTCGCCGCCGCCACCACGTCGTGGTTGGGCACCGGCGGGGCCACCTATCGCGTCGGTGGACGCGCCGGGCCCGTGGACACAGTCTACCTCGGCGTGTTCGACCGGGCGGCTGGCGATGCCGTCGGCTGGTTCGACGAGACGCTGATCCGCAACCAGGACTACGAACTGAACATCCGGCTGCGCGATGCGGGTGGCGTCGTGTGGTTCGACCCCGAGCTGTCGGTGTCGTATCGGCCGCGCGGTTCGTTCCGAGACCTCGCCAAGCAGTACTACGAGTACGGCCGGTGGAAGGCCGAGGTGGTCCGGCGACGCCCCGACACGCTTCGACGGAGGCAGACCATCCCCGCCGTCGTCACCGCGACCCTCGGGTTGTCGATCGCAGGATCCATCCGACGACCGAGCCTGCTCGCGATCCCCGCCGCCTACCTCGCCGTCGTCGGGGCAGCGACCACGAGACTCGGACCGAAGGCGGGACCCGCCCTGGTCGGGATGCACATCGGGTGGGGTTGTGGATTCCTGTCGGGGCTGGCTCGCGCCGTCGCCGGGCCACACCGATCCGACGGGAGTAGGCCGCCGGCTCGAACCGTCGACGGATAGCGTGTCGCCCGTGATCACCCTGTCCGCACCTCACATCAGCGACGCCGAGCGAGACAGCGTCCTCCGCGTGCTCGACAGCGGCATGCTCGCCCAAGGTCCCGAGGTCGCAGCGTTCGAGGCGGAGTTCGCAGCGCGGATCGAGGCCGAGCACGCCGTCGCCGTCAACTCGGGCACCTCGGCACTCCATCTCGGACTCATGGCGGCCGGCGTCGAGCCGGGGCAAGAGGTCATCGTCCCGTCGTTCACGTTCGCGGCGACCGCGAACGCCGTCAGGCTGGCGGGGGCCGAGCCGGTCTTCGTCGACATCGAGCTCGACACGTTCTGCATGAGCGCCGAGGCCGCCGCCGCGGCGTGCACCGACCGCACGGCAGCGGTCATGCCGGTCCACCTCTACGGCCACCCGGCCGACATGGACGCCTTCGGGCGGCTCTGCGACCGCCGTGGGCTGCTGCTCGTCGAAGACGCAGCGCAGGCGCATCTCGCCACCTGGAACGACCGGTTCGTCGGCACGTTCGGCCTCGGCATGTTCTCCTTCTACCCCACCAAGAACATGACGTCGGGCGAAGGCGGCATGATCACGACGTCCGACGCCGAGCTGGCCCGCGCCGCGCGCCTGCTGCGCAACCAGGGGATGGAGCGTCGCTACGAGAACGAGATCGTCGGGTTCAACTGTCGGATGACCGACCTGCACGCTGCGATCGGTCGAGCACAGCTCGCCCGACTCGACGAGTGGACCAGCCGTCGCCGCGACATCGCCGCCCGGTACGACCGGGAGCTGACGAGCGTCGTGACACCGTGCGTCGCACCGGCTGCGCGGCACGTCTACCACCAGTACACCGTGCGGGTGCTCGAGCGACGTGACGCGTTCGTCGACCACCTGCACGAGAACGGGGTCGGTGCCGGCGTGTACTACCCGACGCCGGTCCATCGCCTTCCGTCGTTCGGGCTCGACGTCGACCTCCCCGTGACCGAAGCCGCCGCGAGTCAGGTCGTCTCGATCCCGGTGCACCCGAGGCTCACCGACGACGAGGTGAGCCGGGTCATCGAGGTGGTCAACGCATGGTCCTGAGAGCCGGCCTCATCGGCCTGGGCATGATGGGCCGGAACCACGCACGCGTCCTGCAGTCGGTCGACGGCATCGAGCTACGCGTCGTCGCCGATCCGCTCGGCGACACGACCGGAGCCGTGCGAACGGGCACCGTCGTCGATACCGTCGACGCACTGCTCGACCACGAGCTCGACATCTGCGTCGTGGCCTGCCCGACCGAGGACCACGAACGTGTCGGGCTCGCGCTTGCCGACCGGGGCGTGCACGCGCTCGTCGAGAAGCCGCTGGCCCTCGACCTCCCTGCGGCGCGCCGGCTCGCAGCAGCCTTCGATGCGGCCGGGCTGGTCGGGGCGGTCGGCCACATCGAGCGCAGCAACGCTGCGATCCGTTCGCTTCGGACTCGACTGCTCGCGGGCGAGATCGGTGAGGTCTTCCAGGTGGCGACGCGGCGCATCGGACCCTTCCCCGACCGGATCCGTGACGTCGGTGTGGTCAAGGACCTCGCCACCCACGATCTCGACCTCAGCGCCTGGGTCGGTGGTTCGCGCTACAAGACGATCGCGGCGCGCACCGTCTCCAAAGCCGGGCGCGAGCACGAGGACCTCGTCGCGGCCACCGGTGTGCTCGACGACGGCACCGTCACCAGCCACCTCGTCAACTGGCTGACGCCGTTCAAGGAACGCCTCGTCGTCGCCACCGGCGAGCGCGGCTGTCTCATCGCGGACACCTTGCTCGCCGACCTCACGCTCTACAAGAACGGCAGCGTGCCGGTCGAGTGGGACTCGATCTCGGGGTTCCGCGGTGTGTCCGAGGGCGACGTCATCCGCTTCGCGATCCCCAAGCCCGAACCGTTGCGCGTCCAGCTCGAGCACTTCCGAGATGCCGTGCTCGGCCGACCGGCCGAGATCGTCACCATGTCCGAGGGCATGGCCGCCGTCGCCGTGGCCGACGCGGCGATCGAATCGGCTCGCACCGGAACCGCCCTCGACGTCGAGCAGGATCTGCCATGAACGTCACCGTCGTGGCGCTCGGCAAGATCGGGCTCCCGCTCAGCGTCCAGATCGCCGCCAACGGCCACACGGTCGTCGGCGTCGACATCGACCCGAGGGTCGTCGACCTCGTCAACGAGGGACGCGAACCCTTCCCCGGCGAGGCCGAGCTGGACGTGCGGCTCGAGGCCGTGGTGACCGCCGGGAGTCTCCGGGCCACGACCGACTTCGCCGACGCGATCCCCGGCGCCGATGCGGTCGTCGTGGTGGTGCCCGTCGTCGTCGACCTGGACGCACGACCGGACTTCCGGGCCATCGACGCTGCGACCGAGGCGATCGGCACGCATCTCACTGCGGGCACGCTGGTCAGCTACGAGACCACGCTGCCGGTGCACACGACCCGCCAGCGCTTCGTGCCGGGACTCGAACGAGCGTCCGGCCTCGCGCCGGGGCGGGACTTCTTCGTGTGCCACAGCCCCGAGCGCGTGTTCACCGGCCGCGTGTTCGCCGACCTCCGCAAGTACCCCAAGCTCGTCGGTGCGGTCGACGAACCGTCGGCAGCTCGCGCCGTCGACTTCTACCAGCAGGTGCTCGACTTCGACGAGCGCGACGACCTGCCACAGCCGAACGGGGTGTGGGATCTCGGCAGCGCCGAGGCGGCCGAGCTCGCGAAGCTGGCCGAGACCACCTACCGCAACATCAACATCGCCCTCGCGAACGAGCTCGCGCTCCACGCAGAATCGATCGGCATCGACGTGCTGCCCGTGATCGACGCAGCGAACAGCCAACCGTTCAGCCACATCCACCGGCCCGGCATCGCGGTCGGCGGTCACTGCATCCCCGTGTACCCGAAGTTCTACCTGTCGGTCGACGAGCAGGCGACGCTGCCGGCCGCTGCGATCGAGCTGAACGAATCGATGCCCCGACGGGCCGCCGAGGCGACGCGTGCCCATGTCGGGGATCTTCGTGGCAAGCGGGTCGCCGTGCTCGGCGTCGCCTATCGCGGCGGCGTCAAGGAGACCGCCTTCTCCGGAGCCTTCCCGTTGGCCGCCGCGTTGCGCGAGATGGGCGCCGAGGTCGTTGCCCACGATCCCCTCTACGACGACGACGAACTGACGTCGCTGGGGTTCGAGCCCCACCACCTGGGCGACCCGTGCGATGCGGCGGTGATCCAGACGGACCACGATCGGTATCGCGACCTTCGGGCAGACGATCTGCCGGGCGCCGCGTTCGTGTACGACGGCCGACGCGTCGTCGACGCCGCACGCCTCGCGCCGATCGCCGTGCACGTCATCGGCACCGGACACTGAGGTGCGAGTCCTCAGCGTTGTCGGAACGCGCCCGCAGTTCGTCAAGCTCGGACCCGTCGACGGCGCGCTGAGTGCGAGCGGCATCGACCACGTCATCGTCCACACCGGCCAGCACCACCACGAGTGGCTCTCCGACGCCTTCTACCGTGAGCTCGGGCTACCCGCACCCGACGACCACCTCGCCGTCGGGTCGGGGTCGCACGGGGCCCAGACCGCCCGCATGCTCGAGGCGTGCGAGCGGTCGGTCCAGGAACACCGCCCCGACGTCGTCGTCAACTACGGCGACACGAACTCGACGCTCGCCGGCACGCTCGCAGCCGCCAAGCTCCGCATCCCGACCGTGCACGTGGAAGCAGGCGTGCGGTCCTTCGACCGCTCGATGCCGGAGGAGATCAACCGGCTCGCCGTCGACCACGTCTCGACGAGCTGCCTCGCGCCGACGCAGACGGCGATGGACAACCTCGCCGCCGAGGGTCTGGGCGACCGGGCGACACTCGTCGGCGACGTGATGATCGACGTGCTCCTGCGGACCCACGCCACGGTCACCGATGCCGACGTCGCCGCCGAGGTCGACCCCGAGGCCGGCTACGTCCTCGCCACGCTGCACCGGCCCGAGAACACCGACCATCCTGAGCGGCTCGCGTCGATCATCGACGCCCTCGCGTCGTTCGACACGCCGGTGCTGTTCCCCGCACATCCCCGAGTGCTCGACCAGGCTGAGCGCCACCGAGTTCGACTCGATCGTGGCAGCGTCATCGTCGTCGCGCCGCTGAGCTACCGCTCGCTGATCGCAACGCTCGCGCACGCCCGTGCCGTGATCACCGACTCGGGCGGACTCCAGAAGGAGGCCCACGTCCTCGGTGTACCCTGCACGACCGTGCGGGGGTCGACCGAGTGGCCGGAGACGCTCGTCGGCGGCTCCAACGTCTTGTGCCCCGACCCGGGCACGCTCGGCGACGTCGCCTTCCGCGATGTCGCCGTCACACCGCCCCCGGCGGTTCCCGAGGCAGCTCCCCTGGTCGTCCGGGCGATCCGCGACCTCGTCGAGTCATGACCCGAGCCGATCGGCGGCCCCACGTCGCGATGATCGTCGCCAACGACATCACGATCGACAGCCGGGTCAAGAAGACGGCTGCGACGTTGGCCTCGCTCGGGTACGCCGTCACCCTCGTCGGGGTGTCGAAGGGGGCACGCGAGGAGGGCCGGCTCGGCGACTGTCGTCTCATCAGGGTCGCCGACCAGGCGATCTTCAGGAACGCCGCAGCCTCCGATCGCAGCCTTCGCCGCCCTCGCTCCTGGTTCGGCTACCGGTCCCGGAGCGACTACGTCCTCGCCCGGCACCGAATCAGGTTGCGAGAGCGTTCCCTCCAGGCCGACATCGGTCGCGATCGCACCGCTGGGCCCCGTCGTGCGACACGGCGGCTCGAACGCGCCTATTGGTCCCTTCGCCGCCGGGTGACCGACCGCCGCGCCGCGATCGGCACCGACGCCGGTCGCACGTCGTCGGGCGGTTACCTGGCCAGCGCTGCGGCGTTGCAGGCACAGCTCGACGACTGGGAGTTCACGGTCGGCGTCGAGCTCGACCGCCTCGAACCGGACGTCATCCACGTCCACGACGTCCATCTGCTGGGCATCGCCGAGCGCGCGGTGGCCAGGGCCCGCGGGGCCGGACGACGTGTCCACCTCGTGTACGACGCACACGAGTACGTGCGCGGAGAGACCCACCTCGACGCAGGCGTGCTCGCCCGGTTCACCGAGATCGAGCGCGCCGGCATCGCGGCCGCCGATGCGGTCACCACCGTCTCACCGCTGATCGCCGAGTGGCTCGCACGAGACCATGGCGTCGACCGCGTCGACGTCGTCCTCAACGCCCCCTCCCTGTCGTGGCCGCGCGCCAGCGAGCACTCGGTCCGGGCGGCGGCCGGCGTGCTCCCGGAGACGCCCCTCGTCGTCTATGCCGGAGGTCAGAGTGACGCCCGAGGCGTGCCCGAGCTGATCGACGCCATCGGGATGCTGCCCGACGTGCACTGCGTCCTCGTCGCCAGCCCGACCAACCGGTACGTCTACGTCCAGCGCGAACGCGCAGTCCAACTCGGCTGGGGCGAGCGCGTCCACATCGCGCCCTACGTCGCGCCCGAGCACGTGCCGTCGTACCTCAGCACGGCGGACGTCGGCGTCATCCCGCTCCGTCACACGCCGAACCACGACGCTGCGTTGCCGAACAAGATGTTCGAGTACCTGCACGCCGGCCTCCCGATCGTCACGTCCGATCTGCCGCTCGCCGCCGCGTTCGTCACCGAGCACGAGCTCGGGAAGGTCTTCGCAGCCGGGGACCCCCAGCCGCTCGCGGACGCGCTCCGCTCGGTCATCGACGATCTCGCGACCTACGCGTGCGCGGCCACGGACGAGCTGGCCCGGGCCCACTCGTGGGAGGCCCAGGAATCCACGATCGCCGACGTCTACGCCCGTCTCGGGCTGGGTGCACGTCCCTCGCCGCGGTCGCCTGCCGGCGCCGACCATCCCCACACGGTCGCCCCGTCGAACGCCACGCTGTTGATCGGTCCCGCGAACATGGCGGGCCAGGCCAACTCGTGGGCCGAGGCGCTGCGACGCCACACCGACGTCGACGCCACGTCGATGACACTCGAACGCGCGGGCGGCCTGTACTTCGCGACCGATCGGACGATCCCGCGCGCCTCGTGGACGTCGCGCACGTGGCAGGTGCAGCAGCTGCTCGAGCTCCCGAACACCTTCACCCACGTCCTCCTCGAGGCGGGCATGGGAGTGCTCGGCGATCTCAACGGCGGCCGGCTCGCAGGCGACACCCCGTTCCTCGTCGCCAGGGGGATCCGACCGGCCGCCGTGTTCCACGGATCCGACATCCGCGATCCGAGACGACACGCGGCGAGCCATCCGTTCTCCCCGTTCCGTGATCCGTTCGACGACCTCACGGCGCGGCTGCAGCAACGGGTCGACGAGACACGCCGCCATCTCGACGAGTTCCCGGGGCCGGTGTTCGTCACGACCCTCGATCTGTTCGACGACCTGCCGGACGCCATCTGGCTCCCCACGTGCCTCGATCCGGACGTCTGGCGGGCCGACGCGCCGCCCAGCTTCGCGGGCGTCCCGCGGGTGCTGCACGCCCCGACCCGTACCCAGCTGAAGGGATCCGAGCAGGTCGATCCACTCCTCCACCAGCTCGAGTCGGAGGGACTGATCACCTACGACCGGGTCCACGGCGTTCCCCATCACGAGATGCCGGCGCGCGTGGCCGCCGCAGACATCGTGCTCGACCAGTTCGTCATCGGCCACTACTGCCACTTCTCGATCGAAGCCATGGCGACGGGCCGAGTCGTCATCGCCAACGTCCCCGACCACGTACGCGATCGACTCGACACCCCGATCCCGATCGTGCAGGCCGATCCATCGACACTCGAGTCGGTGCTGCGGTCGGTGCTCGCCGACCCGACCGCCGCCCTGGAGCTAGCATCGGCCGGACCCGAGTTCGTACAGCGCACCCATGACGGGCGCCTGTCGGCGCAGCAACTCGAGCGCTGGATCGACGGGACCGACCTCGAGCCCATCCCCAGCGCCCCCGACGACACGCAGGAAGACACCGGTGAACGACCGAGGCCGATCGATGACAACTGACGCCGCGTCCGGCCGATCGCCGTCCGGGTGGCGCCGCCTGCTCCCTCGCCGCGCCGCCCGTCCGCCGCGAACTGCGTTCGTGAAGGTCTACGGGGTCCAGCGCAGCGGGACGAACTGGATGCGGTTCGTGATCGAGCAGAACTTCGTGTCGACGCACGTCGTCGACCTGCCGCTCGGGAGCAAGCACGCCGCCCCCGACCCGGTGACGGCCATCGAGGCCTTCCGGGACGGCGGCGGCGAGCGCTACGAGGGCGGGCCGCTCCCGTTCCAGCCGTCCGAGCTCGACTACGACGTCGACGAGCTCGAGGCGAGCCTCCGACGGGGCGACGCTCGTGCGGTCGTGGTGATCAAGTCGCTCGTGCCGTGGCTGGCGAGCTACCACCGGTACCGCAGACTGAAGGCCAAGAACCAGCAGATGGAGCTGACGCCGAAGGTGGTCGAGATCTACACGAACCTGTGGATCGAACGGAACTCGGCGTTCGTCCTGGGCGTGCCCGAGCACTTCCCGCGCTGGCTGCTCGCCGACCACGCTGCGTTCTTGAGCGACTTCGACGCCCAGATGGAGCACATGGCGTCGACGCTCGAGCTGGTCGGCGCCCATCCGACCTGGGTGAACACCGACAAGGCGATGAAGCGCGGCGGCGACCTCGTCTCGTCGGACGACCTCGAGACCACCCGACCGTTCCGGCCCGAGACCCAGACCGTCGAGTCGGCGTCCGAACTGCTGACCCCCGAGACCCTGCAGACGGTCACCGACCTGGTCGAGGCCACCGACCTGCCACCGATCCTCGCGCCCTTCGCGGCGATCGACCCGACGCTGCTCGACGGCGAGTGACCACTCGGGTCACCCGTACCCGAATCGGTCCTGGAACTCAGCGCCGTTGCGGTGCGCCCACGCCGCGATCGACCGGGCGCCCGGCGAGAGCTCACCCGATGCGTGGCGCCCGACCGACCGCCGCGTGACGGCTCCGTCGTGCAACTCGACCTCGTGGGCGCGCTGGAACAGGGCGGCGAGGTTCCGGTCGGGTCGGCCGTCGAGCGGCCAGTCGAGCCACTGCCCCAACTCGGCCCGCACGCCGGCATCACCCGTGAGATCCTCGTACCGGACGATGCGGTGGTCGCGTCCGCCGAGTGCATCGACGACTGCGAGGATGCCACCGGGCGCTTGGGTGAGGTAGGTGCGCAACCACTCGTCGTCGTAGCGCGGGTCGTCGTCGCGTCGGGCCTTCTCGTACAGGCTCACCGCCACGTCGCGCAGGTCGCGAACGAGCACGATCGTGTGCTTCGGCCGCAGGATGTCGAGGCTCGCAACGAGCACGTCGTGGCGGACCTCCTTCACGCCCCACTTCTCGAGCGCCAGGATCCGGTCGCGGAAGATGCGTCCGATCCGCTGCTCGGGCGTCTCGTCCACGCGGAGCGGCCACTCGTCGTCGCCGATCGCGATCCCGACCGATCTGGCCTGCGCGAGGACGTCCCTCCCGGTCGTCGCGTTCGCGAAGCGCGGTTCGACGATCAGCCAGCGGGTGGGCGGCGTGGTCAAGAGGTTGGCCAGCATCGTGCTGCCCGAGCGTCCGAGGGCAGCGATGTAGAGGTCTGCGGGCGGCAGCGAGAGATCGATCATGGCGTGACGCCTCGTGACCGGGTCACCTGCCGAGCGCGCTGAGCATCGGCTGCAGACGCCCCCGGATCCACCTGCTGCGCCGAATCCGCGGCGCGAGCGACGCCACGAGCTCGCACTCGGCGCCGATCGTGCGCTCGACGCCGCAGCTCGCCCGCACCGCGGCGGCAGCCCTGCGCGAGCGTTCGAGGAACTGGTCCGGGTCGTCCTGCAGCGCGAGGACGGCCTCGGCCAGGCAGGCGGCGTCCTCGGGTGGACACAGCACGCCCGCGTCCTCGGGCACGTACTCGGGCACCGCTGCGACGGCGGTCGTGACCGGCACGAGACCGCTGCTCATCGCCTCGAGTGACGTGAGGCCCTGGCTGTCCCACCGAGAGGGAACGAGCATCACACCGTGGTCGCCGTGGAGCTCGGCCAGGCGCTCGGGACTGACGAATCCACGGCTGATCGTGACGTTGTCGAGCTCGTGCAGCGGCCCGGTGCACTCGTCGAAGTACTTGCCGTCGCCGACGATCGTGACGTGCATCTCGGCGAAGTGATCGCTGTCGGCCAGGCGCAGCACTGCGTCCCGCGAGAGGTCGTTCGCGTAGTTGCGAGCGTTGAAGCTCCGGACCCACAGCACCCGACGCCGCTGCTCGGCCGAACGCTCCCGGTACGGGAAGACCTCGTCGTCGACGACGTTCGGTATCACGTGGGGGTGCCGTGGCGGCCGACGAACGAAGTCCTCGGCAATGCCCTGCATGAAGTGCGAGACGAAGACGGTGTGGATGTTCTCGGACTCGAAGACCTCCGACATCGCCGAGCGCCGCGTGCGGTTCAGCTCGTCGAGGAACTCGCGGTGCTCGCGCAGGTAGTCCTCGTCGAAGTTGAACGCCAGCTCACGCCAGTCGCGGGCCTCGAACCCGTGCACCCAGACGACGAACGGCAGCGTGGACGCGAACGGTTGCAGCACCTCCCACAGCGCCGGCTCCATGTGGTGCACGCCGATCAGCACGGGTTCGAGCTGGTCGACGAGGCCGGCGACCATCTCGCGACTGGTGCGATGCACCTTGACGCCGTCGACGACCGACGTCCGCACCCTGCGGCCGTTCAGGTCGGTGACGACGACATGCGTGCGGATCCCGTACTCGGCGTAGCGGCGGACGCGGGCACGGACGAACTCGCCGCCATACGGGTACCGGCCACCCGGATAGCGGGGGCAGATCACCATGATCGCCGGTGGCTCGGGCCGGACCGCGCGGACGGCGCGAACGCCTCTGGAGGCCACGCGGCGTCCCACGGCGCCGACCTGCCTGTCGATGCGTTTGCCGTCGATCATCGGTCGCAGCCGCTTGAGGACCATGTCGTCCCCTTGCGTTCGGGCCGCCACCTCGTCGTCGAGCGCGCGCCCGACCTGTCCGAGCTGCTGTTCGATGCGGCGCATCGAGCTGCGGAGCTCGTCCATGTCCTCTGCCATCGCCCGCGCCATGAGCAGGTCTGCGTCGTCGGGCTCCGGTGTCGATGTGTCCATACGAGGCTCCCTTGGTCGTCTACAGCAGGTCGACGATGAGGTCGATGAGGCGGTCGGTCTGAGCTGCGCGCGAGAAGGCCATCCGGTCGGCACGTGGAGCGAAGCTCGGCTCGAACGAGGCGACGAAGTCCGCGACGTCCTCTTCGGTGTTGCGGACCCAGTGCACACCGTCGAGGTTCGCGGTGAGGTCGTGGAGCTCGCCGGTCTGCGGCTCGCCGTCGGTGAGGATCACGATCTCGAGGTCCGCACCGATGTAGTCGAACACCTTGGTGGTGTGCTCGAACGGATCACCGTTGGTGATGATCAGCCCGACGTCGGCCTCGGCGAGGATCTCGCCGAGCTCGGTGTACGGAACTCGACCGATCGCCTCGACATCGGGGCGGTCGAGGTCGGCGAGCCGCGGGTCGGGAGGGCCGACGTGGACGAGCCGATGCGGCGAGCCGTCGAGACTCGCCAGCAGGTGCCGCGGATCGTGGGTCGCGTAGAGGCGCCCGGCCAAGACGATCGTGGCGCCGTCCGACGATCGAGGGCCGTGGGATCGCGGCACCGCCACCTTCTCGTCGAACCCGTTCGAGATCACGACGCGGCGCCCCTGGTACGCCTCGCCGCACACCAGATCGAGACAGGTCCCGTTCACGGTGGTGACGGCGTCGGCGTGCGGCAGGAACTCCTGCTGGAAGCGCGTCAGCAGTGCCGTCTGCACCTCGTTGTGCGACAGCCGGGGATTGTTCACGAAGGGATCGCGGAAGTCGAGGACCACTCGGCTGCCGAGGCCGCGGATCTGCGCAGCCGCGTCGAAGCAGTAGAAGGGGTTGCCGGTCATCACCACGACGTCATACGGCTTGGCGGCCTCGAGCGCCTCGACGAGATACGGCGTCCACGTCGACGAGATGGTGTCGAGGCGAGCGGCGTCCAGTTCGGCCACGACCTCGCGGCGTTCCTCGCCGAGCGGCGTCGCCAACCCACGATCGATCACCGTGCGGCTGCGCTCGAGCGGCGGGAACGTCGCCGACGCCGTGAAGAGATCGACGGTGACGTCCAGGCCGCGGGCCGTCGCGAGCGAGGGCATCCTCCGGTACCAGTATTCGACGCGATTCACACCGACCGACTCGGTCGGCGGCCCGAAGTACGACACGAGCGCGACTCGAACGTCGGCGTCGTCGAGCACGTCCTCGACAGGGCCGGCATCGTCGAGCGCGTCGACGAGTCGTTCGATCTCGTCGACGAGGGCACCTTCGACCGGCCGAGCCGAGAAGATGAGCCGGCGTTGCCACTCCTGCGGATCAGGGCCGTCGAGGAGCCGGGCGATCGCCCCGTTGATCAGCTCCCACGACTTCCAGTGGCTCGACAGCTCGGCTCGGTATACGAGCACATAGGGCTGCCCGAGGCTGCGAACGACCAGCTCGGCGACGCGGTGGCTGACTGCGCGATGGTCGACCACGACGAGGGCAGGCGGTCCGAGGTCGCGAACGGCGCGCACCACGTCGGCGCTCACCGCCGTGTGCGTGCGCGGCACCTGCGACCCGAGCTGGGAGAGCGCGACGACCGACAGGTCGAGATCGGCCTCCGGGTCGCCGGGGTCGGGCTCGCCGAGGTCGAGCTCGCCGAGCACGAGCACGTGGGGGCGCGGCGCCGCGGGCCGGGCACGAGCCGCTCTGTCCGCCGCGCGTCGACGCACTCGGTTGAGGTCCTCGGAGAGTCGAATCGTGTGGGCGACCGAGGCTTCGACGACCGGATCCGAGCGGCTGAGCTCGCCACAGACGCCGTCCGGTGCGACCCAGATCACCGTTGGTGTCGGGTTCAGGACCGCGATCGGCGCGTACCCCAGTTCCGTCATGAGGGTGCGCAGTTCGTGGTAGGCGACGAGGCTCTGGACCTCGGCCGTGACGACCGGTCGATGCACCTGCAGCACGTGGCGAGCGCCGGCGAGCACCGCTGGTTCGTGCCCCTCGACGTCGATCTTGATCAGCCCGATGCGTGCACCGTCCTGTGCGAAGCGGTGCTGCGACCACAGCTGATCCAACGTCGTGGTCGGCACCTCGACGCCTCCGTCCGGCGACGGCGCCTCGATCGAGGCCGTGCCCGCGTCGGCTTCGGACAGCTGACCGAGGCTCGCCGTACCGGCGTGGTCGGAGAGCGCGACGTTCACGAGGTCGGCTCGGCCGGGCGGGACGCTGCGGCCGACGTTGTCGGCCAGGAGTCGGAACGACGGCGGGTTCGGCTCGGCAGCGACGACCGACATCCCCATGACAGCCGCGAAGTACAGCGTGTGGTTGCCGATGTGCGCACCGACGTCGATCGCGACGGTGTCGCGAGGGATCACGCTCGACAACAGCTCGAGGAAGCCGAGCTCGTAGAAGGTGCCCTCGCGACGCAGGAACGCCGACACCGAGCAGTTCTCCTGTGTCGACACGACCAGGTGATGGCCGTCGTACTCGATCGTTGCGTCGCTCATGTCGGGGTTGCCTCTCGATGGACTCGCTCGACGTTCCGTACGTACTCGTCCTCGATCGCCTCCCATGAGTAGCAGGCGCGAGCACGTTCGGCCGCCTGCCGGCGTTGGGAGGCCGTGGGCGGGTCGTCGAGGAGGCGCACGATGGCCGCCGCGAGCGATCGCGCGTCGTCGCTGCGAGCCCCCTCGAATCTCGCCGAGCACGCGCCGGCGAGCTCGATCCAGAGCGGGAAGTCGGTGGCGGCCACGGGCAGGCCCATCATCATGTACTCGAACAGCTTGTTGGGCTGCGACTCGACGTGGTTGGCGAGCGCCAGGAACGGCAGCACCGCCACGTCGGCTCGTGTGAGCGCGTCGTAGACCTCGTCGCGCGGCCTCCATCCGGCGACGTCGGTGTCGGCCCAGCCATCGAGCTGTGCCAACTCGTCGCACAGCGACGGCGGGGTCAGCCGACCGACGATCTCGAGCCGGGCGTCGTGTGTCGTGTTGACGATCGCCATCGCCTCGACGAGTGCCCGTGCACCCCGCGCGAGACGGAGGTCGCCGACGTACAGCACCCTGGCCGGTTCGGCACCGCGGGCCGTCCCGGGCCCGACATCCAGCCGGGGGGCGTCCGCGAGCAGGGGGCGGTTCAGCACGAGCATCGATCGATCGGCTGCGAAGCGACGACGGATCGCCGGCGTCGCGCAGAAGACCGCGCTGACCCTCCTGGTGGCGAGCAGCTCGAGGCGTCCGAACGCGGCACCGGCGAGCCGACGAAGCACGGCCGGGATCCACTCCTTGTCGCGGATCTGGGCCGCGTAGTCCTCGTGGGCGTCGTACACCAACGCGGCGGGCCGGCGGCGGCGGAAGCCGAGACGCAGCAACTCGGGGTCGTGCAGCACGACCACGTCGGGCCGAAGGGCCTCGATGGCGTCGCCGATGCGAGCGACGAGCCGCGTCATCCGGTGCCGGCGCACGTCGGCGCGTCCGACGCCGACGACGTTCACGCCATCGACCACCCGCTCGCCGTCGCCAGGTGCGAGCAGCGTGACGTGATGTCCGTGACGTGCCAAGGAGCGACACTGGCGTTCGAAGATCCGGCCGTCGTCCCACCGATGGACGGAGGTTGCGTGGACGACGCGGAGCGTGGCGCCGTCGGCTGATCTCAGAGGTCCTCGGTGGTCGATGCTTCCTCTCCCACGTTGATCCGGCGTTGGTACTCCTTGATGACGGGCCGTGGCTCGCCGGCCGCCACCAGGTTGCCATGGTCGAGGAGGATGCACTCGGTCGACAGCTCGCGGACCGACTGGAGGGCATGGCTGACCAGCACGATCGAGCCCGCCTTGTCGCACAGCTCGCGCATCTTCATCGTCGCCTTCTTCTTGAAGCTCGCGTCGCCCGCGGACAGGGCCTCGTCGACGAGCAGGATGTCGGGGTCCATGTGCACCGAGACGGAGAACGCCAGCCGGCCCGTCATGCCCGAGCTGTACGCCCGCACGGGGAAGTCGATGAACTCCTCGAGCCCGGAGAAGGCGACGATCTCGTCGAACCGCTCGCGGATCTCGGGCCGGGTGAGACCCGCTGCGAGACCACCCAACATGACGTTCTCGCGCCCGCTCAGGTTGCGATTGAAGCCGAGCCCGAGCGACAGCAGGGTCGAGATCTCGCCGTACACCTCGACCTTGCCGGAGGTCGGCGGGAGGATGCCGGCGAGCACGCGCAGCAGGGTCGACTTCCCCGCGCCGTTGTGCCCGATCACGCCGAGGACGCCCCCGCGGGGAACATCGATCGAGACACCCTTCAGCGCTTCGATGGTGCGGACCTCCCGGCGACCCCCGAAGATCCTGCTGACCGACGTCTTCAGCGTCGGGTTGACGTCCATCGTCGTCCGGTACGTGAGGTGGATGTCGGTGGCCCGGATCGCATACGGGGATTCAGATGCGGACGGCAAACTCACGCTCCTTGCTGAGGAAGAGCACGACGCCCGTCGTGAGCACGACCACGGACCAGCCCACGCTCACGAGGAGGTCGGTCGCCTGCGGTGCGAGGCCGTCGACCACCACGCGCTGCCAGGCGCCGATGATGTCGAACAGCGGGTTCAGGTGCGTCCAGGGTCGCGCCCCGCTCGGCACCTCGGAGGGCCGATACAGCACCGGCGAGAGATAGAGCCAGATGCGGAGCACGTAGCTCAACAGGCTGGACGTGTCCCGGAAGTACACGGTGAGCACCGCGAGGAGCAGCATCAGGCCGGTCGAGATCGCCGTCTGGATCACCAGGATCGGGACGAGCCAGAGGAGATGCGGACCGATCGGGAAGCCGACCGCCACGACGAGCACGGCGAGCACGATCAGCTGAGCCCGGTGGCTCATCATCGCGTTGAACAGCGCCGAGAGCGGCAGGAGGAGGCGAGGGAAGGCGGAGTTGAGCAGGAGGCCGCCGCCACCGACGACGGAACCCGCCCCGGATGCCATGACCTCACGGGAGTAGAAGAAGGCGAACAACCCGGAGATGAGGGCGACGATGCCGTCGATGCCGCCCGACGAGCCGCGGATGATCGTGATCAGGAACCAGTAGACGAGCGCGAGGAGCAGCGGGTTGAGCAGGTTCCACACCTGGCCGAACAGCGAGTCGACGTGGCGGGCACGACGGCCCGAGCGCGCCATCTCGAACGCGAACCGCCGCCGCGTCCAGAGCGCGGACGCGTAGGGGCGAATGGGCGGCAACCCGGCCCGGTAGGGCGCGAAGACGGAGGTGGGCCGTTGGACCTCGGTCATTGCGAGCGTGCTGTCTCGACGAGCTGCAGGAACGGTGCGTCGGCGAGAACGAGATCGTCGCGGCCGAGCGCTGTGGCATAGGCCGCGCACAGCAGGGCCTCCTGGCGTTCCCAACTCAGCTCGCGCATCAAGTCGGCACTGTACCGAGCAACGTACTGCCACCGGTCGGCGATGACCTGCCGCGCTGCCACTGCGAAGTCGTCGGCATCTCCGCTGACGAACACCTCGCCGATGCCGTGACGATGCACGAACTCGGCCATCTCCCTCGTGTCGGACACGACCACGGGCAGGCCCGCCTGGACGTACTCGAGCAGCTTGGTCGGCACCGCGATCTCGGCGTTGGGGTAGTGGGTGAGCGGATAGATGCCGGCCGTCGCATCGCTGATGAACGGGGCGATCCGGTCGGGCGGGACGTAGGGGTGGACGTGGACCCGGTCGTCGACGCCCAGGCGGCGCGCCTCGGCCACCAGATCGGCGACGTGTTGCGACGACACGTCGGCGAGCAGGACCAGGTGGACGTCGGCGAGTGCGGTGAGGGCGGCGACGACCGTGTCGAGGCCGCGCTTGGGCTTGACGACGCCCGGATACACGAGGACCGGAGCATCGCCGAGCGCGAAGGTCGATCGCAGCTGCCCGGCGTCGGCGCGACGATCCCGCCACTCCGGTGGGGCGTTCAGGACGACCGTCGGGCGGTCCGCCAGGCCAAGCCCGGCGACGAGCTCACCCGCCAGCGCCTCGCCCACGGTCAGCACACCGTCGGCTGCGGGTGCGACGAGCCGCTCGAGCCCGTCGGCCGCGACGGTCTTCGGGATCGCGCGTTCGGCTCTGAGGCCGGCCACCCACTCGTGCGCGTCGTAGATCCAGCGCACGCGGCGCCCCGCCGCGCCGGCGCGTCGCGCGTAGGTCGTTCCGACGGCCGCCATGAAGATGTCGTGGGCATGGATCAGATCGGGCTCGAACTCCCACAGCACGGGCACCATCTCGTTGACGTAGCCGGCCACGAACGGGAGCTGCTCGGACAGGAGCAGCTCGAGCTCGCCGCGTCGATCGACCCCGCCGATCGCGATCGGCGGACGCACATGTGCGCGCCGCCGCACGACGAACCATCCGTCGAGGACGAGTGCCCGGCTGCGCTCGAACTGGAGACGCGCCCAGGACACGGCACGGCTGCCACGAGAGGTCCGCGAGGCGAGATCGTGCTTGATCCGCTCGATGCGCTCGCGCGTCCGCCGCCGCCGCTCGGTTCGCGCGTCTGCGGCCCGGCCGTAGTTGGCCGACGATCCGAAGGCGAGGGGCGCGAGCGGCCGGATCAGCCACCGACCGTCCGAGCGGCTGACGATCCGCCGGCCGCGAGTGCCGCTGGGCGAGATCGGCACGCGCACGACCGGGATGTCGCCGATCATCGAGTCGTCCCGGCGTGAGGTCGTCGACGTGCCGACGATCATCACGTCGGCACCCATGCGGCGCGCGCTGGCGGCGGTCTTGATGACCCGGCTGTCGCTGCTCACGTCGTTCGCGACGATGACGGCGATGCGCAGGGGGGCGCTCATCGCCCGATGCCCCGGCGAACCCGGCGCCGGACGCCGCGGACCACGCGGGCGGCACCCGACCGGTAGAAGATTCGACGCGCGCGGGGCACCACCTCGAGCGCGATCTCGTCGCGGATCCGCTCCGCGGACGAACGACGTTCGAGTTGCACGACGCCCGGAGCGACGACCGAGCGCAACCGTTCGATCTCGGCCTCCAGGGTGCGGATCCGGCGGTCGTCGCCGACGGCCGGGAACGACGGGTCGGACAGACCCGACGCTCGGTGCGGCCGCTGGTAGAGGTCGACCAGCAGCGGGCCGACGACCTCCATCGAGTGCTTGGCGCGGACCCAGTCGACCGACTCGCGCTTGAGCGCTGCCCGCCGGTCGGGATCGGCGGCGAGACCCTCGAGGACCAGCTCGAGATCGTGGACGGTCGCCTCGACCACCGGGACGCCGGGGTTGCGGTCGCGATTGCGCTCGTGGATGTGGGCGACGGCGATCGCGCCGGCAGCCATCGCCTCGACCGAGACGAGCCCGTGATCGCCGATCGTCAGACTGTCGACCACGATGTCCGCCGCGTGGAAGGCGGCCCGCACGCCATCACGGTCGAGCCCGGTCAGTGGGACGTACTCGATGACACCACGATCGCTGAGCGTTCGGCAGGTGCGATCGACGACGTCGGAGGCCTTGGCCGACCGCCGGGACGGCATGTGAGCGACCCGCGGGATCGTCCGCTCGGCGGCGGGCCGCTTCGCCCACCACTGCGTATCGACGACGTGGGGCAACCACATCGCGTCGGGCACGTAGTCGAGCAGGCCGGGGGTGGACACGAGCAACGCGTCGCAGTAGCGGCGCGCGACCGACACGTTGGCGCGGATGCGGGCCTCGTCGCACTCGACGTCGGCGGACCGCATGTACGAGTCGGGTTCGCGGGCCGTGTGGACGGACTTGAGCCGAACGTCCGAACCGCGGTAGTTCATGATCAGCTTCTTGTCGAGCGACCACAGGAGCGGGAGGTCGGAGAGAGGTGCCACCTCGGGCAGATCGGGGTCGACCAGTGAACGCCCGTATTGGAAGTGGATCACGTCGAAGCTGCGGACCGCATCGTCGAGGACCTGCCACCGATGGAGCGGGTCGGCGCGCAGGCGCCCGAGATCGATCACCCGGTCGGCACCGAACGAGAACGCCGGAGGTCCGTAGCTCCAGACCTCGGCGGAATGGCCGGCAGCCCGGAGGCAGTGCGCGTACGCTTCGGCCTGCCCAGCGATGTTGCGAGGGGCGTACAGAACTCGGAGACGGCGCATGGGCAGGTCGGCCCGCACTGGGCCGGACCGGTACTCTAGCGGCGGCGTCTCGCGCCCCGCATCGTCGTCGGAAGGTGTTCCATGATCCACGAATCAGCCGATGTCGCCGACACTGCGACGGTCTCGGAGAGCGCGAGCGTGTGGCACCTCGCGCAGGTTCGCGAGGGCGCATCGGTCGGCGACGACTGCGTCGTCGGGCGGGGGGTCTACATCGGGCCGGGGGTCTCGGTCGGTCCGCGCACCAAGATCCAGAACTTCGCCCAGGTCTACGACCCGGCTCGCCTCGGCGCGGGTGTCTTCATCGGGCCCGCCGTGGTGCTCACGAACGACGTCTACCCCCGCAGCGTCGACGTCGACGGTGAGCTCAAGCGCGCGGACGGCTGGGACTCGACCGGCGTCACCGTCGCCGACGGTGCCTCGATCGGTGCACGTGCCGTCGTGCTCGCCGGCGTCACGGTCGGCGAGTGGGCGCTCGTCGGAGCTGGCACCACGGTGATCCGGGACGTGCCGCCGTACGCGCTCGTCGTCGGCAACCCGGGCCGTCAGGTCGGGTGGGTCGGACGAGCCGGCCGGCGACTCGAACCGGCCGGCGACCGACGCTGGCGGTGTCCCGACACCGGCGAGGAGTACGTCGAGACCGCCGACGGGCTGACCATCGACGGTTGACCGCCGCCCTCGCGGGACTTCGAGGTTCGACGGCGGGCGGGCGGATCGCCTGACCGGCCGGCCGTCAGCTCGTTCGAACCCGGTCGAGCCATCCCATCAGGATCGCGATCGCACGGGGATCGTGACGCAGGCGATGCCCTGCGCCGGTGAGCAGCCCGAGCTCGGCCGTGCCGTGGGCCTGGGCGAGCTGGCGCGCGTCGGTGGTGGGGATGCTCTCGTCGTCGTCGCCGTGGAGCACGATCAATGGCCGCGGGGCGAACCGGCGCGCCGCTGCGGTCGGCCGGAACCGGCGGAACGCTCGGGACCAGTCGTCCATCGAACCCGGGAAGCCGGGAGTGCGCACGGCACCGATCTCGCGGGCGTGGTCGAGGAAGCGCCTCGGATGGTCGGCCCAGTCGTCGAAGTCGGCACGCGGCGACAACAGTGCGGCGGCCGAGACGCGCGGATCGTCGGCCCCCACGCAGATCGCGATCGAACCGCCCGTGTTGGTGCCGACGAGGACCACGTTGCTCACCGCCGCCACGCGAAGGAGATGATCGATCGCGGCGCGGAGATCGTCGATCCAACCCTGGAGCGAGAAGTCGCCCGTGCTCTTGCCGCACCCGCGGAAGTTGAACGCCATCGCGGCGTAGCCGGTCTCGTACGCGATTCGATCGATCAGCTGCGGGTAGGTCCCGGCCGAACGCCGTGCGTCGATCGGCCCGATCGGGAAGCCGTGGCACAGGATCATGCCGGTCCGCTTCCCGTCGTGGCTGTCGGCAGTGGGTTCCTTGATGTGGCACGCGAGCGTGTGGACGCCGCTTCGGAAGCTGTCGTCCACGCGTGCGTCTCAGGCCCTCGGCTTGCGGTGGATGCGACGCTTGCCCGGTGACGCGAGCGTGTAGCCGCGGTTGCGGGCCTCGGCGAGCGAGTCCGGGCCGAACTGGATGCCGACGCCCGCGTCGACGATCTCGTCGATGACGGACTCGTCGGTCCACTCGTCGAGGTCGTAGACGAGCTGGGTGCGCTTGTCGCCCAGGAAGCGAGCGTGCTCGAACTTGGTCGGCCGTTCCATGCCGACAGGATACGCGGAGCGAGGGAGCACCGAAGCACTCCCTCGCCACCGTTTCGTTGTTGACTGTTGGGACCGGACACCACCGTGCAAGGCCGGCGGGACGAGCTCCGGCAGCGGTGTTCGGCGGGGGTTGGCGAGGATTCGCCAGGCCGTCCAGCCTGTTGACCTAGCGGCCAACCACCTCCAGGGTCCCGAAAGAACTGTCACTCATTGTGTGGACCACCTCCCTTCTCTGGTACGGGACAGTCAAGCACATCCGGTCAGATCGTGTACGACAGGTTGTCGAGAATTCTGCGGCCCAGCGCCTCGTCGCCAATGATCGTGGCGTTGGGCAGGTGGTCGGCTGCGTCGAGACGGCCGCCGGCGATGCGGCCGAACGAGACGATCGGCATCGTGAGGGTCACGGTGGCCGGGCCGTCGAGCTCGGGGACGACCGCCGCCCGGCCTTCGACGCGGACGTGGATCGAACGCGGTGAGCCCCCGGTCAGCTCGAACGTGACCGAGGCGCCGTCGGGTGCTCCGGCGCGCTTGCCGACGACGAAGCCCATCGCCGTGGTCATCTCGTCGAGCGAGACCTCGACCGCGATGCCGCCGTCGTGGCCGGGCCGCCCGACCGCGGCTCGGATGTCCTGCTCGTGCATCCAACAGTCGAAGACCCGGATCTGCATGAACCTGCCGTAGACGTCCTCGCCCGCAGGCGTGAACCCGACCGCGTTCCACTCGTCGGCCGGCATCGCGTCGAGCACGGCGAGTCGCTGCGCCGTGACGTCGCGGAACGCCGCCAGCACCTCGGCGGGGGTCCGTGACGCGAACGTCTCGATCCAGCGCTCGTTCATCTCGCCGATCGGGTTGCGGACGTGATCCGCGGCGGGTTCGCCGCCGGTCTCCGGCTCCCGGCCGAGCAGGAACGACTCGGTACCGACCATGTGGGCGAGATTGGCCTGGACGTCCCAACCGGGCAGGGGCGACGCGACCCGCCACTGGTCGTCGGCGAGGTCGGCCACGAGTGCGTCGACGCTTGCCCAGACTGCTCGCAACCCGTCGATGGTTCGTTGCTGATCGATCTCCGATGGCATCCGGCCATCTCACCAGGTCGGGCGCCGTGCCGGAGAGCCGGGGGAGGTCAGACGACGTCGTCGAACGGCGCCTGTGGCCCGACGGCGCCGATCGCCTCGAAGTAGGCGAGGTGGGCGTCGACCACGTTGACGGCGTCGACGTCGTCGAGCAACTCGACCTCGAGGCGTTCGGCCTCGGCCAGCAGGTAGGCGACCAGCGACGTCTCGCTGATGACCACCTGGTCGTCGATCTGCTGGCGGGCATCGACCGCCCGGTCGGGCTGCAGCCCCTGCTCGTGCATCCAACGCAGGTGCGCCTTCAGGAGCTCTTCGACCTCGGCCGGCGTGAGCCGCGCCTGGCTCTCGGCCGGGATCCGGTCGGCGACGAAGTCGACGGCCTCGTCGAGCTGGTAGACGGCGCGGGGCGCGATCGAGTCGAGCCGGTGCGCCTCGCGCCCGATCGTTCCCGCGGCGATCGCGAACACCAAGACCGCCGCCACGACCGCGAAGACCCAGACGGTTGCGTCCATGTCTGCAGCCTACGGCTCGACGTACGAGCGGCTTCCCCGGCCAACGGTCTGGATCTCGTAGACGTCGTACACGACCGGTGCCGACGTCACCGAGATCGCCCCGAGGTCGAACGTGCCGAGATCGATCGCGCCGAAGATCGGGTCGAGGTACGTGTACGTCCACGTGCCCGACCATGTCGTCGTCAACGTGATCGTCGACTCCCCCGGCAGGTTCGGCGTCCAGGTGGCGGCGGCCGATGCACCGTCCGAATCGATCGGCGGCTCGCTGCCGCAGTCGGTTGCGACGAGCTCGGCCTGGCCGTCGGGACCCTCGACCGTCCAGGTCAGCTCGACGACCTCGACGACCGCTGCGGCTCGGTACGGCGGCAACGTCGCATCGACGTCGACCGCACCGTCGTTGCTGCACCAGAACCAGGTCGGGAGCTGGCTGACGCCGCGCTTGCGAACCGGCGGGTTGAGGCCGGTCTCGAGCGCGAACACCTGATCCTGATCGATCTCGATGTCGGTGCGAGTGGGAGGCGGCGGTGGTGGCGGAGGCGGCGGCACCCCCGGCCACTCGCAGAACCCCCTTGCGGAGAGGAGCTGCCCCGTGTCGGTGTTGGTCAACGTGATCAGCCACGGGACACCGAACGTCTGCGCGCCGTCCGCCTCGATCCGCTCGCACGACACAGGGGCGCCAGGGCTGTCGGCGATCTTGAACCGCGCCCACCTGAGCGGCAACCCGTCGGGGCCATCGAGGTCGACGCCGATGTTCGGGCTGGTGCTCTGCACCACGACGACGCAGATGAGCTCCCCGGATTCTTGATCCTTCGAACACTGAGTCTCTTGCGCATGGACGGGCGTGCCGACAACGAGGCTCGTCGCTCCGAGTAGGAGCAGCAAGACAGCTATCGCGCTGATCCGAACGGCCGTCGGAGAACTCGACATGGGCCCAAGATGCCCTACAGGATCTCGAAGAGGCGCCACGTTCCGTCCGAGTGACGCTGAACGATGTAGTTGGTTGGAATGTCCGGTAGCGGTGAGGGGTCGATGTCGAACAACGTCTCGCCGTTCGCATCGATGATCCGTCCGGGGTCGCCACCAGCGGAAGACAGCTGTGCCCGGACGATCGCGAGCTGGCTCTCCGACAGCGGAACGTCGTCGGGCGTGCCCGCGAGCGCGCCGTCGGAAACGAGGGTCCGCGAGACATCCACGACCCGCCAGCCGTCACGTTCGAGCGCCTCGATCTGCGCACCCAGCGTGTTGCGGCACGGCGACCCTGGCGCACACAACTCGTCGATCCGTGTCGAGTCCGGCGCCGCCTGGATGTCGTCGAGCGTGTCGTAGAACCCCTGGATGATCGCGGTCCAATCCGGCTCGCCGGGTTGGGTGGTCGGCGGGACGTCCGATGTCGACGTCACGGTGACGACCTCCGGCTCGGTCGTCGTGGGCGGTGGCGCGGTCGTCGGCGGCGTCGCGCTGGTACTCGTACTCGCCGGCGCATCGGTGTCGACGGTCGGTTCGACCGTCGAGCTCGAATCCGTTATGGGCGGATTGGTCTGCGGCGCGAGCGTCGTCGGCGTCGACTCGTCATCGCCGTTGCAGCCTGCTGCCACGAGCGCAACAGCCAGCGCGGCTCCAGCGATCGTCCGCCGACTCATCCCGAGCAGGCTATTCGCCCCGCGTCGCGATGCCCTCGCGCCGACATTCAGGTCAGACATGGCGGCCATGCTGACCGTCGTCGGCGACCGATGCCATGGGCACCACTCCCCGCGCCTGCCCACACGGCCCGGGCCCGCGGCAGCCGTCGAGGGGCGTCGGTCAGGTGGCCGTCGCCAGCACGCCGAGCGCGATGTCGTTGGCGAGGCGGTGTCGATCGACGACGGCTTCGAGCCGGTAGCTGTTGGTCACCGGCACGAGACCCGAGCGCCTGAGCAGGATCTGGCGGTACACCGACGGCCCGAGTGGCTGGCCGTCGCGAGCGACGTCGTCGTTGATCAGCTCGGCTCCGAGCCAGTTCTTCACCCGCGCCGGTGAGACGAGCTCCTTGATGCTCTCCTCGCTCTCGGCGAGTTGACCGAGCTCGATGCTGAACTGGCTGACCACGGCTTGGACCGCCTGCGATCCGACCTCGGTGGTCACCGATCGGGCGGACGCCTCGTACGCCTCGGAGACCGAGGGGTGCACCGCGGCGAGCGACCTGCGCACGGCGCTCGGCGTGGCGAGACCGATGAGCTCTTTGTCGACACCGAGGATCAACAGCTGCTCGATCTCGGTGTAGTCGTCGATCAGCGCTGCCAGCAGGAGGAGCCTCGTCGACCACCAGACGTCGCCCTCGCCGAGATCGACCTCGCCGAGCCGGGCCGACTCGGCGGTCTCGAGCATCGATGCGATCCGTTCGGCGATGTCGGGAAGAAGCGTCGTCCCGAACCCGAGCCGCCTCGTGTCCGCCAGCTCGGTGGGCAGCGCCACCTCGGGGTCGACGGTGGCGCGCTGCACCGCGAGGCGCTGCTGTGAGTGTGTGGCGACGGCCACGCCCACCTGACTCGCCAGCTGCTCGGGGTTGGCGAAGAAGCTCGCCATGTAGTCCTCGCCGAGGCGACCACGGAACGCATCGATCTTCTTGCCGGCCTCGCCGTCTCCGGTCTTGGCGTCCATCTGACTGGGCGGCCACGGCGAGTCGTCGGCGAGCATGAACACCAGGCACGGGATGCCGTGCTCACGCGCCGCCTCGAACTCCATCTGCGTGACGGACTTCTGCTCGGGATTGTCCTGGCGTGGCACGTAGCCGTAGCGCCAGGCGAAGATGCCGACGTACAGGTCGCACGTCTTGACGTCGCGCACGCAGTAGTCGACCGGTCGTTCGTCCTGCGCGATGTAGTCCTCCATCGCACGCACGTCGTGTCCCATCTTGCGGAGGACGTCGTGGGTCGCTCTCCGGTAGTCGGCGAGGTCGGAGAACGTGGACGAGATGTAGATCGTGAGGCGCCCGTCGTCAGCTGCCATGCAGCGACCGTACCGAAGATGGCGGACGCGTGCATCCGGACGCGACGGTGCCCCCGGCGCAACAGCCAGGGGCACCGTCGACGAACTGCGAGCGGTCAGATGCCGATGCGCTGAGCGAGCTGCTCGCGGTGGTACGTCGGATCGCCGAACAAGAGCTCGGAGCTCTTCGCCCGCTTGAAGTACAGGTGTGCCGGGTGCTCCCACGTGAAGCCGATGCCGCCGTGGATCTGGATGTTCTCGGCAGTGGCGTGGAAGTACGCCTCCGAGCAGTACGCCTTCGCGAGCGAGGCCACCGACGGCAGCTCGTCGTTCATCTCGCTCGCGCACCACAGGCCGTAGTACGCGGCGGACTTCGCCGACTCGACCTCGAGCAGCATGTCGGCGCACTTGTGCTTGATCGCCTGGAACGAACCGATCGGACGACCGAACTGGACGCGGTCCTTCGCGTACTGCACCGCCATCTCCAGCACGAACTGGGCGCCGCCGACCTGCTCGGCGGCGAGGCCGACGGCGGCGAGATCGAGCACGGTCGACAGGACGTCCCAGCCGGCGCCCTCGGCACCCACGAGCGTCGCCGGTGTGTCGTCGAAGTCGAGTTTGGCCTGCTTGCGGGTCTGGTCCATCGTCGAGAGCGACGTGCGGGTCAGGCCCGAGGCGTCGCCGTCGACTGCGAACAGGCTGACCCCGGCGCCCGTGCGGGCAGCGACGAGGATCAGGTTCGCCACGTGGCCGTCGATCACGAAGCTCTTCGTACCCGACAGCGTGTACCCGTCACCGGACGGCGTCGCCTCCATGGTGATGCCGGCCTCGTCCCACTTGCCCGAAGGCTCGGTGAACGCCAGCGTGGCGATCGTCTCACCGCTCGCGATCCCGGGCAGGTGCGACTTCTTGGCGTCGTCGTCGCCCGAGTGGATCAGCGTGTTGGCGGCCAACACGACCGAGGAGAAGAACGGCGCACACAGCAGCGCTCGGCCCATCTCCTCGAGCACGATGCCGAGCTCGACGTAGCCGAACCCCGACCCGCCGTACTCCTCGGGGATGTGGAGGCCCTGCAGCCCCATCTGTTCGGCCATCTGCGACCAGACGTCGGCGTCGTAGCCCTGGTCGGTCTCCATCTGCTCGCGCACGGCCGCTTCGGCGCTCTTGGCCTCCATGAAGGCGCGGATCGTCGAGCGGAGCTCCTCTTGTTCCTCGGTGAAGGCGAAGTTCATGCCGGGGATCGTGTCGCGGTTGCGAGCGGCCGGCAAATCTGATTGTGTACGCATGTGGACACACTGGGGATCCGAGCATTGCGGGCCGGGCTGGCCGGGCGCGTGCGGCGCGCTGCCGCCGGCGAGCGCACCGTGATCACGGCGCACGGCCGCCCGGTCGCCCAGCTGGGCCCGCTCGACGAGGCTGCGCCCGACATCGATCGCCTGGTGTCGTCGGGTGCCTTGATCGCGCCGCGGCGCGCCGGCCAGTGGCGACCGCCCGCCCCCGTCGAGGTCTGGTCGGGCGTCCGGATCGACCGCGCCCTCCGGGAGCTCCGCGGATGACTCGCGAGTTGTGTCTGACACGACACGCGACGGGGCGATGACGGTCGCGCTCGACACCAGCGCGCTGCTCGCACTGGCGGTCGACGGCGATCAGCGGGTGGTCGTGCTCGACGCGCTCACCAACGACCTGACCTGGTGTGCGTCGGCACTGGCGCTCACCGAGGCGCTTCCCGCTATCGACCGGCTGACCGACGAAGCCATCTTGCGCGCCGACCTCGAAGACGCCGTACGCCTCGCCTGGGACCACCTCCACGTCGTCCCGCTCGACCAGCGCTGTCTCGATCGAGCGGCCAACCTGTCGCGGGTCCAGCCCGTGCGGCTCACCGACGCGATCCACCTCGCCGCGGCCGAACGCCTCCCCGACCCAGTGCGGTTCGTCACGTTCGACCCCGCCCAGATCGGCGTCGCCCTCGGGTTGGGGTTCGACGTCGTGTCAGCCTGACGATCATCGCCACATCGCGCGCCGCACACGACCCGCAACCGCGCGGCGGGCGAGAACGCACCGAGTACCGTGGGGTCGTGGTTCGTCGGCGCGTGTTGACGCGTGGCCGAGCGGCCTCGCTCGCGATCGGTGCCGCCGCGCTCGCGGTCGCCGGCTCGGTCACGACAGGAGCCGCGAAGACCCTCGTCGTCGAACCTCGCACCGGCGCGACCGGAGTCCCCGTCGCTCTGTCGGGCGACTGCGACAACGAAGCCGTCTCCGTCTCGGTCCTCGGCCGGACGACCGGCTGGTACGACGTCGCAACCGTGTACGTCGACGACGTCCTGACTCCGACCGCGGGCCGGTGGTCGCTCGAGACGACGATGCCACCGGAAACGGCCTTGGTGTCGGCACAGTGCGGTCTGACGGGGCCGCACTCGTTCGCTCAAGCCGTGATTGCGCCGACCGACGCAGATCACCCGACATCGAGCATCCGTTGGGCGGCGCCAACGCCGGTCGATCTCGTGCCGTCGCCGTTGTTGCTCCCACCGAGCTATCAACTCGAAGCGTTCACCACCGAAGGCGAACCCGTGACCGTTCGGGCGCTCGAGGGAGGTGCGATCGACATCGAACCACCGTCGACTTCACCCGTGATCGTGGTCGGCTGGATCGAATTCGGCGAGAACGCGGAGGCTAATCAGGTCGTCTCCGTGCATTCGTGGCGGATCGACGTGCTCGGCGTGCCGACCGCGTTCGCCATCGACTCACCTGCGACCGTCGGGAAGCAGGCCGTGCGGATCGGCGTTGCACACGAATCAGTGAATCCGTGATGAACGGCGACCAACCTCAGAAGCGCCTCAGCTGCTGCGCGGGTGTGAAGAGCTGACGCGAGATCCCCAGGCTCATCACCGCCGTCGTCGTCGCGACGCTCCCGAGCACGAGGTACATCACCGACAGCTGGACACGGACGGCTTCCGCCGGGTCGGTGCCGGCCAGGATGAGGCCGACCATCGCCCCGGGCAGCGCGATGATGCCGACCGCCTTCGTCGTCTCGATCTGCGGCACCAGGGCCGTCCGGAGCGACTCGCGCAGATCCGGCCTGAACGCCTCCTCGGCCGACAGCCCGAGCGCGAGCCGGCCCTCGATCACGTCGCGATGGTCCTCGGCCGCCGCGAACAGCCGGCGGGAGACCAGCACCGTGGCCGAGAGCGAGTTCCCGACCACGATCCCGGCGAGCGGCACGATCGTGCGCCCCTCGAGCTCGTAGACCTGGAACCCGAACAGCACCCCGAGCGTCACCGCGGCCGACGCGGCATACGCCATCAACGACAGCGGCAGGACCGCCGGCACATCGGTGGCGCGCCGCCAGGTCGTGTAGCCGGCGAAGCCGAGCATCGCCGCCAACCAGACGAACGACCAGATCAGCGGGTCCTCCTCATCGACGATCAGGCGTAGCGCCCATCCGACGATCAGGAGCTGCACGAGCGCCCGGAGGCACGCCCACAGCAGGCTCCGCTCGAGCCCGAGTCGCCGCCACATCGACACCACGAGCGCAACAGCAACCAGGAGCCCCGAGGCCGCCATGCCGACCAGGCCGATGTCGGTCTGGCTCACGGCGACGCCGCTCCGACGAGGGCCCGCACTCGTGGCTCGTCGTGGCGGTCCATCTCGTCGAGATGACCGAACGCGGCGACACCGCCGTCGATGAGCACGAGCACGTGGTCGGCGACCCGCCGCAACTGGTCGACGTCGTGGGTGACCCAGACGATCGGCACCCCCGCGGCGGCGATGTCGCACCCGAGCCGCTCGATGGTGCGCCGGGCGGCACCGTCGAGCGCAGCCGTGGGCTCGTCGGCCAGCAACACTGCCGGCTCGGTCAGCAGCGCGCGGGCGATGCACATGCGCTGCGCCTCACCGCCGCTCAGATCGGTGGCGGCGCGATCGAGCAGCTCACCTTCGAGCCCGACGCGGTCGAGCGCCGCGACGGCGCCATCACGGGTGATCGACGGGTCGGCGATCCGGAGGTTGTCCAGCACCGACCCGCCGAAGAGCGGCGGCCGCTGGAACACCATCGCGACCCGGCGACGCAGCGCGCCCGGCTCCCACTCGACGATCGACCTCCCCTCCCAGCTGATCGTGCCGGACAGCGGATCGTCGAGCCGGTTCAGCAGGCGCAACAGCGTCGACTTGCCCGATCCCGACGGTCCGGCGACCGCAGTGACACCCCGGCACGGCACGTCCACCGAGACACCGCGCAGGATCGGCGCGTCCTGGGGCCCGGCGACCACGTCGCGGAGCTCGAACGTCGCCGGAGCGGCCACAGCCGCACGGTACCCACCGAGGCGCAATCGGGCCGCACGCGGCGTGCGAAACTGTGCCGGTGCCGAAGATCCCGCTGACGGCCGGCCGCTCGTGCCTGATCCGCCTGCTGCTCGACAGCGGCTCGCAGCGCCGATCCATCGGGCTATCTCTCTCGCGGACTCCGATCGGCTCGGCCTCACGATCGGACGTGTCGGCGTGAGGCGCATCTTCATCAGCTACCGGCGGGAAGACACCGCAGCCGATGCCAACGCCCTCTACCAATCGCTCTCGAGGGAGTTCGGCGAAGACAGCCTCTTCAAAGACGTCGACAACGTGCCGCTCGGCGCGGACTGGCAGGCGGCGATCAAGGAGGCGGTCGAAGACTCCGCGGTGCTCCTCCTGCTCATGGGCAGCAAGTGGACGCCGAGCACAGCGGTCACACTCGAGGTCGAAGCCGCGCTCGACCGCGACGTCACGATCATCCCGCTGCTCTTCGACGAGGCGAGGATCGACGCGTTGACAGCGAGCTTGCAGGGCCCGATCGCGGCCATCGCGACGAAGAACGGCGCGCATCTGGATCACGCCAGCTGGCACCGTGACCTCGCACCGGTCGTGGCGAGGCTCCGTGAGCTGCTCGAGGCCGACGAGCAGGAGCAGGCCGAGAGGCGCGAGCATGCGAACGCCCGCTTCCGGGAACTGTGCGAGTCAGCCCGTGCCGATGGGGCGATCGACGAGACACGGCGAGCGGCGCTCGAGGAGCAGGCGTTGGCACTCGGGGTTGCCGATGATGACGCGACGAGGATCTTGACCGCTGCGATCGAGGCCGTCGAGGCAAGGCTGGCGGCCGAGGAATCCGAGCGAGCAGCTGCCGAGGAGGCCAACCGACAAGCCGAGGAGACCGAGCGAGCGGCCGCCGAGGCTCGGCAGCGGGAAGCCGAGCGTGCGAAGGCGCTCGGCCAGTATCGGAGCGAGGTTGTCGACGCACTGGCGAGCGGGCACCTGACCATGTCGAGGCGCGCCGAGCTCGATGACCTCAAGTCGTCGCTCGGCGTCAGCGACGACGACGCGGACCGGATCGAAACCGAGATCATGACGAAGCGTCAGGCGCGCCTGGCCGAAGAGGAACGGGCCGCCGAGGCGGAGATCGAACTGCGCGCGAACGGCCTCGCCACAGCTCTCGAGCCGCACGCCTTCAGCGGCTTCTCCGTGCATCCCAAGATCGCCGAGAAGAAGCAACGCAGGGTCCGCAAGCTGTCGAGCGTGCCGAACGACGAGCGGATCCTCGCGGTCCTCGACAGAACCGCCTGGGGCTCAGCCAAGCTGCATTGGGCGTTCACCGACAGGGCGCTCTACCACTACGCGTCGGGTCGGGGCAGGCGCATCGGCTACGACAGGCTCGCCACGATGACGTTCGAGACCTCGGACGACGGTCACGCGCTCCTCGCCCAACCCGGGATCCGCTTGCCCCATGTCGGAGCGGGCATCGGACCCGATCGGGCGCTCGCAATCGTCGGGGCCGTCCAGCAGGTCTTGTAGCCGGCCAACGCCGCTTCTGGCCGTCACCCGCCGGACTCACCGTCGAGATCACCCGTCGGGTCCTGACGATCGCGAGAGCGCAGACGTGCCAGTGGCGACGGACACCGAGCAAGGGTTGCCACCTCACCCGACGGCGGACTCACTCTCGTGCGACACTGGGGGCATGGCGACACCGTCCGGCATCCCGTCCACGACCCTGCACTGGACCAACGCCGACGTCGAGGTGCACCGCGTCGTCGTGGGCTCGTACGACAACAACGTCTTCATCGTGCGCTGCCGTCGAACGGGCGAGGCCGTGCTCATCGACGCCGCGAACGAGCACGAGCTGCTGCTCGAGCTGTGCCAGCAGCTCGGCGTGCGACGGGTGCTCGAGACGCACGGCCACTGGGACCACATCGGCGCCGTCTCGCAGATCCGCGAGGCGGGCTACGAGGTCGCCGTCACCTCCCAGGACGCTCCGATGCTGAAGGACGTCGGCTACGACGTCTTCCTCGACGACGCCGAGGTCATCGAGTTCGGCCGCCTCCGCATGAACGCGATCCACAACCCCGGGCACACCCCCGGGTCGATCTCGTTCGAGCTGGTCGGGACGCCGCTGCTCTTCACCGGCGACACACTCTTCCCGGGAGGGCCCGGCGCGACCGGCTTCGAGGGCGGTGACTTCGCCACGATCATCGAGTCGATCGACGACAAGCTGTTCACGTTCCCCGAACACACCATCGTGCTGCCGGGCCACGGCGTCGACACCACGATCGGGCGTGAGCGCCCGCACCTCCAGGAGTGGGTCGACCGCGGCTGGTGACCCGGTGACGGCCGGCGACCGGTGACTTGACACCGGCGACCGGCGTCAGGGCCGGCCGAGGTCGCGGTGCCGGTCTCGAACGCGGGCTTCCGCGAGCAGGCGCCGACTCGCCGCCTGCAGGTCGCCGAGGAAGCCGACCAGCCAGATCTGCACGCCGACCAGCGTGAAGACCGCGCCGACGACGAGGCTCGGGATCCTGCTCTGGTACTCGTCGGCGAACACGAAGAACGCCAGCCAACGCACCAGGAGCGCCAGGCCGATCAGCAGCGGGAGCAGCCCCATGATGAAGAAGAACCGGAACGGGTAGTAGAGCGCGAAGCTCCGCACGATGGTCTGCGCCGAGCGACGCACGTACTGCCCGGTGCTCCGCACCAACCGTGACGGCCGCGTCTGCGGGTTGACCCGGATCGGCACGGCCTCCACCGCGAGTCCCTCGGCCCGCGCCTGCACGAGCGTCTCCATCGTGTAGCTGTACTTGCCGTACACCTGCAGCCGCAGCGCAGCGTCGCGGCTCAGCGCGCGGAAGCCGCTCGCCGCGTCGCGGATGTCGGTCCCCGAGAAGCGTCGCACCACCCACGAGCCGAGCCGCTGCAGCCGCTTCTTGAGGCCCGAGAACTCGGAGATCTGCTCGATCGGCCGCTCCCCCACGACCATGTCGGCGCCGTCGCGGAGCACCGGGCCGATCAGCTCGGGGATGCACGAACCGTCGTACTGGTTGTCGGCGTCGGTGTTGACCACGACATCGGCACCCGCGCGGAGCGCAGCGTCGAGCCCGGTGAGGAACGCCGCGGCGAGACCACGGTTGCGAGGATGCTGGACGACGTGGTCGACGCCGTGCGCCCGGGCCACGTCGACCGTGCCGTCCGTGCTGCCGTCGTCGATGATCAGCCACTCGACGACATCGACCCCCTCGACCTCGCGGGGCAGGTCGGCGAGCGTCGCCGGCAGCGTCTCCTCCTCGTTCAGGCACGGGATCTGGATCACGAGCTTGCGCAGACGCTCGCCGGATTCGGACATGGTGGCAGAGCTTACGCTCGCGACGCCCCTACGATCGGGAGAGTGGAGTCGTCGAATCCCGCCAACGTGGCGGGGAACACCTACGACAAGTACACGACCACGAATCCGGTCGAACGGCGGATGATGGCCGGGTTCTTCGACGCCCTCGATGCCGCGCTCGACGGGCTGCATCCCGACCGCGTGCTCGAGGTCGGTGCCGGCGAGGGCCGCGTCACCGAGCGGCTCGTCGAACGGTTTCCCGATGCCGATGTCGTCGGCCTCGACCTGCCCGACGGCGACCTCGCCGACGAGTGGGCGACCCTCGACGTGCCGATGTTCTTCGGCGACGTGACGCGGCTCCCGTTCGCGGCCAACAGCGTCGACCTCGTCGTCGGACTCGAGGTGCTCGAGCACGTCCCCGGGCCGGCGGCGGCGCTGGCCGAGATCGCCCGCGTCTGCCGGCACACAGCAGTCCTGTCGGTTCCTCGCGAGCCGATCTGGCGCGCCGGGAACGTGGCGCGCGGCCGTTACGTGCGCGAGCTGGGCAACACGCCGGGCCACGTCAACCACTGGTCGGCGCGGCGCTTCGAGCGCTTCGTCGCCGAGCGCTTCGACGTCGTCGACGTCCACCGCCCGCTCCCCTGGACCATGGTGCGGGCGACGCCGTCGGCGGCGGCCTAGGCGGCAACGTGCGGTACGACGAGCGACCCGTCGATCCGACGCCCGTGCAGACGGCCGACCTGCCCGCCACGCCCGTGCGCGACCGCAACATCCCCGCCACGGCGTGGGTGCAGGCGCCGGATTCGCTCCTCGCGCTCGGCGATGACCTTCCGGGTGCGCCGACCGCCGAGTACAAGCGCCGCATCGGCCCGTGGATCCTGTGGCGCGCCGGGCCGGCCAAGCACGCCGACGCCCGCTACTGGGCCGCACGCGCTGAGGCGCTCGACGAGGCATACACCTTCCGGCTCTACCCCGACGGCTCGGGCGAGGGCATCGGGCCGAGCGGCGTCCCTGTCGACCGCTTCCGCGCCTGGAAAGAGGACCTCCGCGACGTCGAATGACCGCCGGTCCGCGTCGCGGCTCGACCACGCTGCGTCGAGCTTCTTGACGAAAGACCACTGGTTGTGGCATCGATCACGCCGTATCGTCGTCGGCACGAGCGGTCAGGCGGCCCCGGATCGATCACCACCATGGCTCAGCAACCACTGTCGACCCACATGGCTCCGACGTTCCTGCGCAGCGTCCCGGCCTCGGCATGGCTCGAGGCGCCCGACTCGCTGTGTGTGCTGGGCATGGACCTGCCCGACAACCCCCAGGCGCGCTACCTGCGACGATGCGGCGACTGGGTCGTCTGGCGGGCCGGGCCGGGTCGCCGCGGCGACGCCCGCTACTGGGCCGGGCACCGGACCGATGCGGACCGCTGGTGCACGTTCCGCGTGTTCCCCGACGGCAGTGGCGTCGGCACCACCCCTGACGGTCAGACCGTGACCCGTCTGCGGCACTGGAAGCGCCAACTGCGCCTCACGCGCTGACGCATGGCGCTCGACGGGCCGACGGCGGGCCCGGCGAGGGCCACGCCGGCTGTCAGTAGCCCGACGGCCGACCGGTCACCAGCGCGAGCTGCACCTCGCCGACGATCCGGGCCATCCGGTCGAAGTCGGGTCGCGTCACGCTGACGAGCGGCGGCACGAGGCCGACCGATTCGACGATCGCCGTCTCGCCCCCGATCACGTTCAGCACCTCGGCGAGCTCGTCGGGCGTCATCGACGTGCGAAGCGTCGCACCGATGGCGGACGCCACCTCACCGAACGCGAAGACGACGTCGTCGACAGAGACCTGTGTCGCCAGCGCGGCGAGCAGCTCACGCTGACGCTCGGTGCGCCGGAAGTCGTTGTCGCCTTTCCGGCTGCGCACGTATCCCAGTGCCGTCGTGCCGTCCATCTCGATCACGCCGGGACCGATCGTGTCGGGGTACTGGGTCGGGGCCCCCGGCACGTTGCCGGGCATCGGTACCTGCTTCGGGACGTCGACGGTGACACCGCCGAGGGCATCGATGAGCTCGAGGAAGCCCTGCATGTCGACGAGTGCGTAGTCCTCGATCGTGACGTCGAGCGAGTACCCGATGCCGTGGACGATGCCGACGACGCCCGGCCGGACGCCCGGCACGTCGTACGCATCGCGGAGCGACCGGCGCGACGAGACCACCGGATAGACCGCGTTCGCGATGTCGTCGAAGCCGTACGGATAGCGTGCCTCGAGCGCGCTCCCGGGTGGGAAGAGCAGACCCTCGAGATCACGCGGGATCGAGATCAGCGCCGCCCGACCGCTCGGCTCGTGCAAGCTGAAGAGCATCATCGTGTCCGTGCGCAGCCCGAACCGGCCGGGACCGCCGTCGCCGCCGAGCAGCAGCACGGTGTGGACGTTCTCGAGGAGCGCCGCGTCGACGCCCGACGACGGCCGGGACGGACGAGGCGGCTCGGTGGTGGGCGTCGTGATCGCCGGCTCGTCGGCAGCGTCGACGACGGCGACGTCGGCGGGCCGTTCGAGACGATCGACGCGATCGACACGATCGGGAGCAGCGAGATCGTCCGGGCGCGACGTCGGGCTGACGTCGCTGCGGACCTCCGACGGGTTCGTCGAGGCGACGGCCGGCGTCTCAGCGTCGTAGAGCGGTTCGTCGGACGCGCCGGAGAACGCCGGTTGGATGTCGGCACGCGCCCGCCCGACCTGGACCAGGCCGACCGTGAGCGGAGCGCAGACGGCAACGACGACGCCGATCGCGAGCAGATCGCTGCGTCGCACGGGGGTCGGGCGGCCGGCGTGGTGCCAGAGCTCCGCGACCGCGACGAGCCTCGCCGCCAGCGCCGACGCGAAGGCGACCATCACCCACGCGAGGAAGCCGGAGTCGAGGCTCAGCGCCACCCAGTTGCGGCCCGAGAAGGCGGCGTACACGGCCACACCGAGCGGGACGACGAGGCCGAACGACAGCAGCACGACGGCGAGTGGGCGTCGCCGGTGGCGTGCGTTCCAGCCCGGCGCGAGCACCGCCTGGGCGACCTCGGACAGCAACCTCATTTCTCCTATCCGCGTAGTGATAATCCCGCCGATTCGATCGTAGACTCGGCATCATGCCGGAAGCGCCGCTCTTCCACGTCGAGAACCTCCACGTCCGACCCGCTGCCGAACGAGGTGGCGCTGCCACCGAGCAGGGTGCCGGGACGGCCGACGAAATCCTCCGCGGGGTCGACCTCACCGTCGCGGCCGGCGAGGTGCACGCGATCATGGGACCCAACGGCTGCGGCAAGAGCACGCTCGGCAACAGCTTGCTCGGTTCGCCCGAGTACGAGGTCACCGAGGGCACCATCACGTTCCTCGGCGACGACGTCACCGAGTGGCCGAGCGACGAGCGCGCCAAGGCCGGCATGTTCCTCGCGTTCCAGTATCCGCAGGAGATCCCGGGCGTCTCGGTGATCCAGTTCCTCCGCCAGGCGCTGTCGGCACGGAAGGGCATCGAGCTCTCGGTGCTCGAACTGCGCCTCGCCACGATGGACTGGATGAAGCGCCTCGGCATGGACTCGTCGTTCGTCGACCGCTACCTCAACGAGGGCTTCTCGGGTGGCGAGAAGAAGCGCAACGAGGTCATGCAGATGGCGATCCTCGAGCCCGAGCTGGCGATCCTCGACGAGACCGACTCCGGGCTCGACATCGACGCGCTGCGGATCGTGGCCCAGGGCATCCGCGAGGTCCGCGCCGAGCGACCCTCGATGGGCGTCGTGCTGATCACGCACTACCAGCGGTTGCTCGACGAGCTCGAGCCCGATCACGTGCACATCATGGTCGACGGCCGGATCGTGCAGAGCGGCGGCATGGACCTGGTCGAGCAACTCGAGCGCGACGGGTACGAGGCGTTCAGAGCGCCGGCGTGATGGGCACCGACTGGGCGGCGGTCCGCGCCGACTTCCCCGTCCTGCGCCGCGAGATCGACGGCTCGCCGATCGTCTACCTCGACTCGGGCAACACCTCCCAGAAGCCGAACCAGGTGATCGACGCGATGCGCGACTTCCAGCGCACGGCGTACGGGCCGATCAACCGGAGCGCCTACCGGCTGGCCGCCGAGGCGACCGACCGCTACGAGGGGGCGCGCAGCGCCGTCGCACGCCTGATCAACGCACCCGCGGCCGACGAGGTCGTGTTCACGAAGAACGCAACCGAGGCTCTCAACCTCGTCGCCGGCTCCTGGGGCGGCGACAACCTGGGTGAGGGCGACGTGGTCGTGCTCACCCACATGGAGCACCACGCCAACATCGTGCCCTGGCAGATGCTCGCCGCCACCCGTGGCGTCGAGCTGCGTTGGGTCCCGCTGACCGACGACGGGCAGCTCGACCTGACCGACCTCGACCGGCTGCTCGACGGGGCGAAGGCGTTCGCGTTCACGGCGATGAGCAACGTGCTCGGCACCATCCCTCCCGTCGCCAAGCTCTGCGAGGCCGCCCACGACGCCGGCGCGCTGGCCATCGTCGATGCGTGCCAGTACGTGCCGCACAACCCGACCGACGTCCGGGCGTGGGACGCCGACTTCGTCGCGTTCTCGGCCCACAAGATGTGCGGCCCATCCGGCATCGGTGCGCTGTGGGGTCGGATGGAGCTGCTCGATGCGATGCCGCCCTACCTCGGCGGCGGCAACATGATCGCCGACGTTCGGCTCGACGGCTTCACGCCAGCGCCCGTGCCCGCGAAGTTCGAGGCCGGCACACCACCGATCACCGAGGCGGTCGGTTTCGGCGCCGCCGCCGAGTACCTCGAGTCGATCGGCATGGCCGAGATCCGCCGGCACGAGGTCGAGCTGACCCGGTACGCGATCGACACGCTGAAGGAGCGCTACGGCGACGACATCACGATCCACGGCCCGGACAACGTCGAGGTCCGCGGCGGTGTCCTGAGCTTCGCGTTCCGCGACATCCACCCGCACGACGTCAGCCAGGTCCTCGACGAGAAGAACGTGTGCGTCCGGGCCGGACATCACTGCGCGAAGCCGCTCATGCGTCTGCTCGGTGCGAACGCGACGACGCGGGCGAGCCTCTACCTCTACAACGACGAGTCCGACATCGACACCCTGGGCGATGCGCTCGACGGCGCTACCGATATCTTCGGCTTCTGACCAGGAGACGACATGCCAGGCCTCGAAGACCTCTACCGCGAGATCATCCTCGACCACTACCGCTCGCCGCGCAACCGCGGCGAGCTCCCGGTCCCGCCGGCGCGCCACGCCGAGGGCCACAACCCGCTCTGCGGTGACGAGATCACGGTCTTCCTCGACGTCGACGACGCCGATGTCGTCACCGACGTGCGCGTGAGCGGCCAGGGCTGCTCGATCAGCCAGTCGTCCGCCTCGATGATGAGCGCCGCGATCAAGGGCAAGCCGGTCCCCGAGGTGCGGGCGCTGGTCAGGAAGTTCAAGGGGTTGATGTCGATCGAGTCCGACGGCGACGACGCCGACGTGGCCGACGTGGCCGACGTGGCCGACGTGTCGCTCGGTGACCTCGAGGCGCTCCAGGGGGTCGTCAAGTTCCCGGTGCGCATCAAGTGCGCCACCCTCGCGTGGAACACGCTCACCGAGGCCCTCGACGCCTGAGCGTTCCCGGTTGACCGTGACCGCGGTCGACGTGCGAGAGTCGTGGCGATGACCGACGACGCGTTGACCGGGTCAGCCGACGCTGCGGCCGACGACTCGATCGTGCAGGCTCGGTGGCGGGCGGGTTCGGCGATCCGAGAGCTGGGCCATGCGTTCATCGGCCGGCACGCGACGGTCGAGCAGATCGAGCACCTGACCGATGTGCTCGAGGCGATCACGGCAGAACTGTGGCCGGCCGAGCTGCGGACGCGCAACGGTCTCCCCTTCGCCAACCGCCAGATGACCGAGTACCCGCAGGGACGGTTCGACCACGACTTCGACGATCGACCGGTCTCGGGCAAGTCGTCGCCGTGGGGCCTCGATCTCGAGCTCCACCGCCACGGCGACGAGATCGAGGCGCACGTCACGTTGCGGTCGGCGCACGAGGGCGCTCCCAACCGGAGCCACGGCGGCGTCGTGGCCGCGCTGTTCGACGATGTGTTCGGGTTCGTGCTCGGCGTCGTCGGTCAGCCCGCCTTCACTGGCGACCTGTACATCCGCTACCGCGCGCCGGTGCCGCTCCACCGCCGCCTGGTGTGCCGCGTCCGCATGGACGAGCGGCAGGGGCGCAAGCTCCTGCTGAGCGGCGAGCTGGTCGACGTCGAGACCGGTCGCACGGTCACCACCGCCAGGGCGACGTTCGTCGCCGTCGATCGTGAGGCCTTCGCACGTATGACGGCCGAACGACCGGCCCCACCCGACGAGGACCGCTGACCCCGCAGCCGTGATCAAGTACCTCGGTTCGAAGCGGCGACTCGTGCCGGTGCTGACCGAGCTGTTCGAGCGGTCGGGGGCACGGAGCGCGCTCGACCTGTTCACGGGGACCACCCGCGTCGCGCAGGCGTTCAAGGCGGCGGGCGGCGAGGTCACCGCGGTCGACACCGCCCGGTACTCGGAGGTGTTCGCCAGGACGTGGATCGAGACCGACGCGGATGCGGTCGACCGGCGGCATCTCGCTGCCGTGATCGACGAGCTCGACGCGCTGCCCGGCGCGCCGGGGTACGTGACCGAGACGTTCTGCGAGCGGTCGCGCTTCTTCCAGCCGCACAACGGCGAACGGATCGACGCGATCCGCACGGCGATCGCCGACCACCATGCCGGGAGCCCGCTCGAGCCGATCCTGCTCACGAGCCTCCTGGTCGCAGCCGATCGCGTCGACTCCACCACCGGGGTGCAGATGGCCTACGTCAAGCAGTGGGCGCCCCGATCGCATCAGCGGATGACGTTGCGCCCGCCCGACCTCCTCCCCGGCGCCGGTCGGGCGATCCGCGGCGACGCGATCGACGTGGCGTCGGCGTTGGAGCACGTCGACTTCGCCTACCTCGACCCCCCGTACAACCAGCACCGCTACTTCACGAACTACCACGTCTGGGAGACGCTGGTCGCCTGGGACCAACCCGAGCACTACGGGGTCGCCTGCAAGCGCGTCGACGCCCGCGACGACGCCACGAAGAGCGCGTTCAACCGCAAGCGCGAGATGCCCGACGCGCTCCGCCGGGCCATCGCGAGCGTCAATGCCGAGGTCGTGGTCGTGTCGTACAACGACGAGTCATGGGTGTCGCTCGACGAGCTCCGCAGCATGTGTGCGGTACACGGCGACGTCGTGGCGCTGGCGTTCGACTCGAAGCGCTACGTCGGCGCCCAGATCGGCATCCACGACCCGAGCGGCAGGAAGGTCGGCGAGGTCAGCCACACCCGCAACCTCGAGTACGTCCTGGTCGCCGGCGACCGGGCGCACATCTCGACGATGGTCGAGCCCTACGCGTCCGCGCTCGTGTGAATGCAGCTCAGTGCGCCGCGATCTCGGCCGCGAGGTCCGCCTTGCCCTGACCTCCCAGGAAACTCGCGCCGACGGCGTCGAGCAGCATCGTCCGGTGTCCCTCCAGGTCGACGCCGAGCCGCTCCGATGCCACGACGAGTTCGCTCGTGAGATCGTTGGCGAACCAGCCAGGATCGTCGGTGTTGAGACACACCGGCACGCCGGCTTCGACGAGCTGTGACAAGGGATGGTCGTCGATCGTCTCGACGATCTGGAGGAGATCGTTGCTGGTCGGACAGACCTCGAGCAGGATGCCACGCGCTGCGAGCTCGTCGAGGAGATCACCGTCCTCCACGCTGCGAATCCCGTGGCCGATGCGGACCGCGCCGAGGTCGTCGACGGCGGCACGCACACTCGCCGGCCCGTCGGTCTCACCGGCGTGCGGAACGGCGGGGAGCCCCATTGCGCGGGCGCGGGCGAAGTCGTCGGCGTAGGGACCGGCGGGATTGCCCACTTCGTTGCCGCCGAGCCCCATTGCGACGAGGCCATCCGGTGCCTCCGAGCTGTCGAGGAAGCCGACCGTCACCTGCTGCCCGGGTGACTCCAGATCGCGGGGGATGTCGATCACCCAGCCGATCGCGACGCCGTGCGCCGCGGCACGACGTCGGCCCTCGTCGAGGCCGTGCCGATACTCGGTCGGCGACATGCCCGCTCGGCCGTCGAGTGGTCGGAAGTGCGTGAACGCCGTGGTGGTGACCTCTGCGTACCGGACCTGCTGTGCCGCCAACGTCGCGGCGAGGTCCTCGGTGATCGATGCGAGATCCTCGCCGGAGCGCAGGAGCGCGAGCCCGAAGAGGAACTGGCGCGAGAAGTCGGGGAACCCCTCGAAGCTGAACGAGTCGGGCAGACCGTCGGGCCAAATCGGAGTGGGATCGACGCCGTGACGTTCGATCAGGGACCGGACGGTCGCGACCGACATCGATCCCTCGAGGTGGAGGTGCAGCTCGAGCTTCGGCACCGTGCGGAGCCAATCATGAACGTCCGGTCCGGGCAACGACGTCTCGCCGGTCACGAGTCGCTCCACTTCGTGCCGGGCCGGTAGTAGCGCTTGGCCCACACCCCGCGCTGGTCCTCGCCGGGCAGCGGCATCCGCCACGTCGACACCCTCGTCGTCGGGGCGTCGAGGTCGATGGCGCACAGGGCTCGCGGCTGGTCGTCGGTGCCGTCGACGTAGAGGTCGGCGAACCGTTCGCTCGTGTAGCGGCGCGTGATCGCGCGGTACAGGTCGCGCCACTGGTCGTCCTCGCCCGGTGGGTGGACGACGATGCACTCCCCCTGCACCGTCACCTTGCGGTACGGCTGCTCGGCCTCGTCGATCGAGAGGCCGATGCGGGCGTCGGCCTGGATGTTGCGCCAGATCACGGCGGGCTCGCGTGGCGTGAACAGCAGCCGCTGCCCGTCGCGGATGAACCAGAGGGGCAGCACGCGAGGGAAGCCGTCCTCGTCGACGGTGCCGATGCGGGCGAGGTGCCCGCGCTCGTCGAGGAACGCCTCGAGCTCGTCGCCGGTCAGCTTCGGCACGTCGACCTCACGGCCGATAACCCCAGGCCGGACGCCCCGGCTGCAGCGTGCGGCGGGCGAGTCGGATCCAGTCACACAACACCGGCCGGGTGTCGAGCGGGTCGATGATCTGCTCGATCTCGTAGAACTCGGCCGATCGGTGCGGCGAGCGGAGGCGGTTCAGCCGCTCGGTGATCTCGTGCTTGAGCCCCTCGGGGTCGTCGCTGGCGGCGAGGTCGGCCTTGTACGCGACCTCGAGACCGCCCTCGAGGGGCAACGAGCCCCAGTCGCCCGACGGCCACGCGAACCGCATCGACTCGCTGCCCGGCTTGCGGTTCGCGGCGCCGGCGACACCGAACGCCTTGCGCACGACGACCGTCGCGTACGGCACCTCGGCGTGCTGGAGGGCGACGAGTGCCTCGGTGCCGTACCGGATCGTGGCGTCCTGCTCGCTCTGCTTGCCGATCAGGAAGCCGGGACAGTCCTCGAAGTGCACGAGCGGCAGCTTGAACAGCGAGGCGAGATCGATCAGCCGGCTGAGCTTGCGCGACGAGTCCGCGGTCCAGCCACCGCCGTACATCATCGGGTTCTCGGCGAACACGGCGACCGGCACGCCGGCCAGACGTGCGAGGCCTCCGATCACCGACGTCCCCCACTCGCAGCCGATCTCGAAGAAGCTGTCGGCGTCGACGACCGCCGAGACGATGGCTCGCATGTCGTAGGCCTGCCGAGGATTCCGGGGTACGGCGTCGGACAGCCACGCGTCGCGGCGGCCGACGTCGTCGTCGCTCTGCTCGACGGGCGGCAGCTCGTCGACGCTCGTCGGCAGGTACGAGAGGAAGTGCACTGCGCGTTCGAACGCCTCGACCTCGGAGTCGACGGCGTCGTCGATCGCACCGTTGCGGGTGTGGATGTCGGAGTGACCGAGCTCCTCCTTGGTGACCGAGCCGAGGCCGGCCTGCTCGACCAGCGCGGGACCGGCGATCATCATCTGCGAGGTGTCGCGGACCATCACCGAGTAGTGCGAGGCAACAGCGCGTGCGGCGCCGAACCCGGCGACCGAACCGAGCACCAAGGACACCGACGGGGCGATGTTGAGATGATCCACGACGGTGTCCCACCCCGGCAGCACCGGGATGTACGTGCGACCCGCCTGCTCGATGGTCTTGACCGAGCCGCCGCCCGACATCCCGTCGAGCAGCCGGACGTGCGGGAGTCGCATCTCGGCCGCGATCGCCTCGGATGCCTCGCGCTTGGCGGAGATGGAAGCGTCGTTGGAACCGCCGCGAACGGTGAAGTCGTCGCCCGAGACCACGGCGGGGCGGCCGTCGAGCTCGGCGATGCCGTACACGAAGTTGGACGGCGTGAACTCGACGAGCGCGCCGTGCTCGTCGTAGCGAGCGACGCCGGCGGTCTTGCCGACCTCCCACAGGGTGCCCTCGTCGACGATCCGTTCGAGCCGCTCGCGCACCGTCAGCTTGCCGAAGTGGTGCTGCCGCTCGATCTTGTCGGGCCCGCCCAAGCGCTCGGCGAGCTCCTCGCGGCGACGCAACTCGTCGAGCTCGGGCTCCCAGGTCATCGGTCGTCCGCCGTCCGCAGCTCGGTCACCCGACCACCGCTGACGCGCCGCAGGTCGCCCGGAGCGATCGGGAACACGTCGTGCCAGGTGCCCGCCGCGCCCCAGATCTCGTCGTAGCGCAGCAGGTCGGGGTCGATGAACGACCGCAACTCGGTCGCGTGGCCGATCGGTGGGACGCCCCCGATCGGGAAGCCGGTGGCCGCCTTGACCGCATCGGCGTCGACGCGCTCGCAGCGCTCGCCGCCGGCGGCGTGCGCGAGCTTGCGCTCGTCGAGGCGATTGGCGCCGCTGACGTACGCCAGGACGATCTCGCCGTCGACGCTGAAGATCAGGCTCTTGATGATCTGTCCGACCTCGACGCCGATCGCGGCTGCCGCGTCGGCAGCGGTCTTGGCGCCCTCGGGGAACCGGCGCGGGCGCACCTCGAGGCCGAGCACACGGCCCGCCTCGACGACCCGCTGGACGTTGCGGTGCAGCTCGGTCATGCCGGCACCGTGGGCGGACGTCGGTGGCCGGCGTCGCACGAGCGCTCCCAGGCTCGGGCGAATCGCAGCAACTCGACGTCGCCGCCGGGGCGGCCGACGAACTGGACGCCGACCGGCAGCCCCTCGTCGGTGAAGCCGGCCGGCATCGAGATCGCCGGGCAGCCGGTGATCGAGATGTCGCTGCAGGTCCGCATCCAGTCGATGTAGGTCTCCATCGCGACGCCGTCGACCTCGCGCGGCCAGTCGAGCTCGACATCGAACGGCGGGACCTGCGAGACCGGCAGTGCGAGCACGTCGTGGTGCCCGAAGAACCTGTCGACCTCCTGCAGCACCCGCGCCTGGGCGGCGCTCGCGCGGGCGTGGTCGGCGAGGTGCAGCGACCGCGCCTGCTCGATGTTCCACCGCACGGTGTCCTTCATCTGCTCGGGCTCGCGGTCGTACAGCAGCCCGGCGGAGATCTCGAAGTGCCAGGCCCGCAGCACCTGGAAGATCAGGCGGGCGCCCGACAGGTCGGGCGTCGTCTCGGCCACCCGACAGCCCAGCGCCTCGAGCGACGCGGGCACGCCGGCGAGCGCATCGCGCACGCGCCGATCGACGGGCAGGCCGAGGTCGGGGGTCCATGCGACGTGGCGGCCCGTGACATCGGCGTCGAGCCCGACGTCGAAGATCGATCCGGGCTCGGGGAGCGAGATCGGGATACGCGGATCCGGGCCGGCGAGCACGCACATCTGGAGCGCGAGATCGGCGACCGACCGCGCCATCGCGCCCGCTGTGCCGAGCCCGGACATCGGCGTCGCCGTCGGCCACGACGGGACCCGCCCGAGGGACGGGCGCATCCCGACGACGTTGCAGAACGAGGCGGGGTTGCGCAGCGAGCCGCCCATGTCCGACCCGTCGGCGATCGAGGTCATGCCTGCCGCCAGCGCCACGGCGGCACCACCGCTCGAGCCGCCGCACGTACGCGCCGGGTCATACGGGTTGCGCGTTGCGCCGAAGACGGGGTTGAACGTCTGTGAGCCCGCTCCGAACTCCGGGACGTTGGTCTTGCCGATCGTGACGGCGCCGGCCGCGCGGAGTCGCTGGACGACGAGCCCGTCCTCCTCGGGCACGAAGTCGGCGAACAGGGGCGAGCCGAGCGTGGTGCGAATGCCGGCGGTCAACTCGAGGTCCTTGTGGGCCACCGGGAGGCCGTGGATGGGGCCGAGCTCGTCGCCGGCCGCGGTGCGTGCGTCAGCTTCGCCGGCCCATCGCTCTGCCATGTCGGGAACGAGCGTGACGATGGCGTTCAGTTGTGGGTCGACCGCCCCGATGCGTTCCAGCGTGGCGGCGAGCAGCTCGCGTGCAGAGACCTCGCGGCGCCGGATCATGGCGGCGAGCTCGACGGCCGACCGCTCGACCAGCCCGGCGTCGGCACCGCTCACGCCGCCACCGCCAGGTCGGTGAGATCGGGCTCGGGCGCCCGGGCGGGCCCGCCCCAGAGCAGGACGGCGGCGCCGACGAGCGAGCACGCCGCGGCGACCGCGTACGAGGTGCGGTAGCCCCCGGCCGAGTCGTGCAGCCAGCCGAGGAGGAGCGGGCCGCCCGCCGTGCCGACCAGGCCGTAGAGCTGTGTCCTGCTGTAGATGCGCGGATAGTCGAGCACCCCGAACCGCTCGGCGATCAGGAGCGGTTGCAGCATGAGGATGTTGCCGATCGTCGCACCGAACAGGACGATCGAGGCGAAGATCGTCACCGTGGATTCGGCGAACGCGAGCGACAGCATCGCCAGCATCTGCAGGCCGCCGAGGCAGGCGGTGAAGAACATCATCGGCACGGCGGTGACGACGCGGCCGCCGACCAGTCGGGCGACGACCGAGGTCGCCGCGAGCGCGAGCGTCGCGAGCGCTGCAGTGTCGGCATCGGTCCGCTCCTCGACCAGCTTCACGAGCTGCTGGATGCCACCGACCTGCGATCCGAGGGCGAGGATGTAGCCGATCGTCACGCCGACGAAGAACCGGCTGCGGACGGCTTGGTGGAACGGCGTGCCGACCAGCCTGGCCGGCGCCGCGCCGGGTTCCGACCTGTCGCCGTCGGGGAGCCACCCGAGCTCGGCCGGGTCGGGCCGGATCAGCCAGAGCGTGAACGGCACGACCCCGACGACGAATGCCGCCCCGAGGAACGGCATACCGGTCTCGATGCCCTCGCGGTCCAACAGCCACTTCGCGGCAGGCGTGATGAGGATGCCGCCGGCGGACAACCCCGTGGAAGCGACCGACAGTGCGACCGAGCGACGCCGGTGGAACCACCGGGTCACGACCGTCGTCAGCGGGATCAGGCCGGCCATCGCCCACCCGGTGGCGAACGCCGAGTAGGCCGCGAAGAGCTGCCAGACCTCGCGGACCTGGCCGAGCGACGCGAGCGACGCGCCGGCGAGGCACCCGCCGGCGACGACGACGACCCGGACGTCGTGGCGGGCGATCAGCCGCGCCGCGCCGACCCCGACGACGCCGGACACGACGAAGAACCACGTCGTCGCCAGCGACAGCGTCGAGACCTCCCAGCCGAGCTCGTTGTTGAAGGCGTTGAGGTAGACGGCGAGCCCGTAGAAGCCGAGCCCCGAGCCCGTCGAGAGCACGATGAAGACCCCGGTGACGACGCGCCACCCCGGGAATCTGTTCACCGAACTCTCACCCACCGCCGAACGGTACCGATCCCTCGCTCGGTATCCTGAGTCGTGCGATGTTCAAGAACACGATGAAGACCGGCGTCCTCCTGGCAGGCCTCGGTGGCCTGATCATCGCGGTGTCCGGCATCCTCGGCGGCGGCAGCAGCGCGTCGCTCACGATCGGCCTCGTGCTCGCCCTCGTCATGGTCGGCGGCTCGTACTGGTTCAGCGACAAGCTCGCGCTCCGGTCCGCCAAGGCCCAGGTCATCACGCGTGAGCAGGCGCCCGAGTTCTACGGCATGGTCGAGCAGCTCGCGCAGCGAGCGAACATGCCGATGCCCACCGTTGCCGTCTCGCCCGACGCCCAGCCGAACGCCTTCGCCACCGGGCGCGGCCCCAAGAACGCCGTCGTGTGCGCCACGCAAGGTCTGCTCGAGACGCTGCCGCGCGACGAGGTCGAGGGCGTCATGGCGCACGAGCTGATGCACGTCAAGCATCGCGACATCCTCATCGGTTCGGTCGCCGCGGCGATCGCCACGGCGATCTCGTTCATGGCGCAGATGGCGATGTTCTCGTCGATGTTCGGCGGCCGAGATCGCCGATCGGGCAACCCGATCGCCATGCTCGCGGTCGCGCTCCTCGCACCGATCGCCGCCTCGCTGATCCAGATGGCCGTCTCACGCTCACGCGAGTACGAGGCCGACCGTGGCGCCGCCGAGCTGCTCGGCAGCGGCGAACCACTGGCGCGGGCGCTGCAGCGCATCGAGGCCATCGCGGCGCAGCGTCCGATGGCCGTCCAACCGGCGCAGGCCCAGGCCTACATCCACAACCCGCTCGCCGAGGCGAGGTCGAGCCGGGGCGGTGGCCCCAACATGGCCAAGCTGTTCAGCACCCACCCGCCCACCGACGAACGCATCCGCCGCCTCCTCACCATCTGATCTGGCGGGCGCGTCGGCCCTCCGGCTGCGCCGCATGCATCTCGTCGCTAGAGCTTCCCTCGGCACCGGACACCGTGCTCGAGAACGTCCGACGGCGAACGGCGCTCCGACGAGGCATCCGGGTTCCTGAGGCGGGATCGGAGTCGTCGAGCGCAAGGCGCGACGAACCCGAGCTGTCTTCGGACAGCGAGCGGCGAGGCGGAACGCCGCGATCGGCGGCTCCGGCCCGCCTCAGCCTCAGGCGTTCTTGGGGAGGGCGGAGAATGGGGTCGTCTTGTCGAATCCCGGCTCCTTCGGGAGGCCGAGCACCCGTTCGCCGATGATGTTGCGCTGCACCTGATCGGTGCCGCCGTAGATCGGCGGCGCCTGCGCGAAGAGCGCGAGCTCGGTCACGAACCCGTGGACCGGCTCCTTGGTGACGACATCGAGCTGTGCCCTGGCCTCGGCGTCGTAGGCGTGGAGCATGCCGCCGGCGCCGATGATCCGCAGGCCCAGGTCGCGCTGGAGCCGCATCATGTCGCTCATCGAGAGCTTGCCGATGTTGCCGAAACCGGGGATGTCGCCGCCCTTCGCCTTGAGTGCCTTGAGCCGCAACGTGTTCATGCGACCGATCTCCTGCAGCGTGTGGAGCCGCATCAGGTCCTGCCGGATCGTCGGGTCGGTGATCGCTCCTGTCGAGGCTGCGAGCTCGAGCAGCATCCTGCCGGCGCCTCGGAACTGGGCGCCGCCACCACCGGCGCGACGTGGACCCTGGACGAAGTCGCCCGCACGCCGCTCGAGCTGGCCCGCAACCGTGCCGGGAAGCGCTGCACTGGTTGCCGACGTGCTGCCGCCCGAGCCGAGCCCGGCCCGCTCGAACGCGAGCGTGGTGTTGGCGACCGCCCACCCGTTGTTGCGGTCACCGATGAGCGCGTCGTCGGCAACGCGGGCGTCGGTCATGAACACCTCGTTGAAGAGCGCTCGACCGGTCATCTCCTTGAGGGGCCGGATCTCGATGCCCGGCTGATGCATCCCGATCGCGAAGTAGCTGATGCCCTGATGTTTCGGCGCATCGGAGTTGGTTCGGGCGATCAGCATCCCGAGGTCCGCGTAGTGGCCACCGGAGGTCCAGACCTTCTGCCCGTTGACGATCCACTCGTCGCCGTCCTGATCGGCCCGTGTCTGCAGACCGGCGAGGTCGCTGCCGGCCACCGGCTCGCTGAAGAGCTGGCACCAGGCTTCGCGGCCGGTCACGATCTCGCGGACGTAGCGGTCGACCTGATCCTGGGTGCCGTGCGTGGCGATCGTCGGCGCAGCGAGCAGCAGGCCGAGGCCGCCGGGGGCCCCGAGGGCGCCGTGCGCCGCGATCGTCTCGGCGACGCGGACTGCGTCGTTGCGCGAGAGGCCGCGGCCGAACGCGTGCTCGGGGAGCGATGGCGCCGACCAGCCGGCCATTCCGAGTCGCTCCCACCATTCGGCCACCGTCAGGTCAGGGTCCCAGTTGGCGTCCAGCCAGGCCTGGAGTTCGTCGAGCACGTCTGCCATGCGGCGATCGTGGCAGGTCGTCGGCGGGGCGTCCGAGTCCGACGGCGTCCGACGACGCGCGCGTGTCAGAGTGCGAACAGGTCGTCGAGGCCACCGCCGGCGGACTGCTCGTCGACGAGGTCCTCGGCCGGCACGAACGCGGCATACCCGTCGGCCTCGAGCACGTCGGCGAGCTCGGGACCGCCGCTCTCGACGATCCGCCCCTTGACCAGGATGTGCACGTGATCGGGTTGCAGCTCGGTCAGCAGGCGGCTGTAGTGCGTGATCGCCATCACCCCGGCCGGATCGTGCCCGTCCGAGGTCTCGTTGCTGAGATCCTCGACGCGCCGGGCACAGGCGCGCAGCGCGTCGATGTCGAGCCCCGAGTCGAGCTCGTCGAGGATCGCGAACTTGGGTCGGAGCACGGCGAGCTGCAGGGTCTCGTTGCGCTTCTTCTCGCCGCC